>NZ_JBFUHB010000013.1:0-121163 GCF_056402595.1 Sphingomonas sp. P3_C6 | reverse complement strand
CGGGTGATCAGGGCGCACTGGACCATCGAGAACCAGCAGCATTGGTTGCTCGACGTCGCCTTCGGGGAAGATCGCATCCACACTCGATCCGACCACTGCGCCGAAAACCTTGCCCTGCTACGCCGGCTCGCCCTCAACCTGCTCCAGCACGATCCTGCCAAACTCTCCATCCGCGCCAAAATCAAACGCGCTGGCTGGAGCAATGGATACCTCTCATCGCTTCTCGCTCAAATGCGATAGCCCTGCCCACAAGGGGAGAGGGAGAAAGTGCCCCTGCATTTCCGCAGCCTCGTTCTGCAGCGCCACAAGGGTTGAGGTAATTTCCGGGTGGGAGCATAGGGCCTGCATGGCCAAGACCACGCTGAAATCGCTGTCGGACGCGCTTGCCGCCCGGCTGACCAAGGGCGCACTTCCAGGGGAATTGCAGGGGTTCGGCAAGGCCGAGCAGGCGGAGGCAGCCGCCTTCGTCGCCGCCACCGCGGAGACTCGGCCGCCGGGCAGGCCGGCGCTCGCGCTGGAGCCGATCGCCGGGTCCGAACCGCGCCGCCTGATGCGGCTTGCCATCGTCAATGACGACATGCCGTTCCTGGTCGATTCGATCGCCGCGACGATCGGCGCGAAGAACATCGTGATCGACCGGATCATCCACCCGGTGCTGAGCGTCACCCGCGATTCGGCCGGCCTGCTCACCAGCGTCGGCGGGGCCAGCGGCGAAGGCGGCGCGCCGGAATCGATGATCTATATCGAGATGGAGCGCGCCGATTCGCGCGAGCGGCGCGACCTGCTCTCCGCGCTCGAACATAATCTGGCCGATGTGCGTTCGGCCGTGGCCGACTGGGCGCCGATGCAGGCGCGCATGGCCGCCGACGCGGAGGCGCTTGGCACGAGCGAGGGCGGCGAGTTGCTGTTGTGGTTCCTCGACCGCAACTTCACGCTGCTCGGCCATGAATTGTGGCAGGGCAAGGCCGAGAAGCCGCTCGGCATCGCGCGCAACCCGCACGGCGTGCCGATCCTGGCCGAGGCGTCGCGCACGCTGGCGATGAACTGGTTCGAGAAGGGCGGCGAGGCCCCTCTCCTGCTCAAGTCCAACCAGATTTCCGGCGTGCACCGCCATGTGCCGCTCGACCTGGTGCTGTTGCCGATCCGCGCGGGCAAGAAGGTCACCGGCCTGTCGATCCATGCCGGGCTGTGGACCAGCGCCGCGCTCAACGCGCCGCCGCAGGAGGTGCCGGTGCTGCGCGCCCGCCTCGCCGCGCTGGAGGCGAAGTTCGGTTTCGACCCCAAGGGGCATACCGGCAAGGCGCTGACCCATGCGCTCGCCTCGCTGCCGCACGACCTGATCACCGCGTTCGACGTCGCCTCACTGGAGAATGTCGCGCTGACCGCGATGTCGCTGGCGGATCGGCCGCGGCCGGCTTTGGTGCTGGTGCGCTCGATCCTGGGCCGGCACCTGTTCGCATTCGTGTGGCTGCCGCGCGACGACCTCACCACCGCGCGGCGCGTCGCGATCGGCGAGATGCTGGCCGAGGCGGCGAATGGCGGGCTGCTCAACTGGGCGATCGCGATGGAGGGCAGCGTGGTCGCGCAGATCCGCTACACCATCGATCTGCGCGGCGAGGGCGTGATGCCCGACGCGGCGGCGCTCGACGCGCGGATCGCGCGCATGGTGCGCGGCTGGGTGCCGGCGGTCGAGGCGGCGTTGGCCGAGGCGGTCGAGCCGGCGCGCGCGACGCGGCTCGCGCTGCGCCATGCGGCGACCTTCCCGCAAGGCTATCGCACCGCGGCGAGCGCGGAAGAGGCGGCGCGCGACATCCTGCGGCTCGCCCGGCTCGATACCGCCGACGCCCGCTCGGTGCGGCTGTACCGCGATGCGAAGGGCGCGACGCGGCTGAAGGTCTATCGCACCGGCGGCGCGCTGGCGCTGTCGGATGCGGTGCCGGTGCTGGAGAATTTCGGTTTCCGCGTGATCGAGGAAGTGCCGACCGCGCTGAACGACGACGCGCAAGGGTTCGTGCACGAGTTCCTGGTCGAGAGCGCCAATCCGGCGCGGGGCGACCCGGCCGTGCTGGAAGGCGCGATCGCGGCGGTGCTGGAGAGCCAGGCCGAGAATGATGCGTTCAACCGGCTGATCGTCGATGCGGGCATGGCGCCGGCATCGGTGGTGCTGTTCCGCGCCTGGTTCCGCTATCTGCGCCAGGCTGGCCTGCCCTATTCCCTCGTTACCGTGGTCGATGCGCTGCGCCGTGCGCCCAAGGTCGCGGCCGGGCTGATCGAGCGCTTCGCCGCCGCGCATGATCCGGCACGCAAGGCCAAGCCGGAGGCGATCCAGGCGGCCGATGCGGCGATCGATGCGGGCCTCGATGCCGTCTCCGCGATCGACGACGACCGTATCCTGCGCGCGCTGCGTAACGTGATCGCGGCGACGCTGCGCACCAACGCCTTCGCGCCCGCGGGCCAGGCGGCGCTGGCGTTCAAACTCGACAGCCACCTGATCCCCGGCCTGCCGGCGCCCGTGCCGTGGCGCGAGATCTGGGTCTATTCGCCGCGGGTGGAGGGCATCCATCTGCGCGCCGGCCCCGTCGCGCGTGGCGGCCTGCGCTGGTCCGACCGCCGCGACGACTTCCGCACCGAGATCCTCGGCCTGATGAAGGCGCAGCGCGTGAAGAATGCGGTGATCGTGCCGACCGGCGCCAAGGGCGGTTTTTATCCCAAGCAGTTGCCGCCCGTCTCCAACCGCGATGCGTGGCTGGCCGAGGGCACCGAGAGTTACCGGGTGTTCATCCGCTCGCTGCTGTCGATCACCGACAATATCGTCGAGGGCAAGGTGGTGCACCCGGCGGGCGTGATCGTGCATGACGGCGACGACCCCTATTTCGTCGTCGCCGCCGACAAGGGCACCGCGACCTTCTCCGACGTGGCGAACGCCATCGCGCTCGACCATGGTTTCTGGCTGGGCGATGCCTTCGCCTCGGGCGGATCGGTCGGGTATGATCACAAGGCGATGGCGATCACCGCGCGCGGCGCCTGGGTCTCGGTCCAGCGGCACTTCGCGGAGCGCGGCGTCGATGTGCAGAGCGAGTCGATCCGCGTGGTCGGCTGCGGCGACATGTCGGGCGACGTGTTCGGCAACGGCATGCTGCTGTCCAAGGCGTTGAAGATCGTCGCGGCGTTCGACCATCGGCATATCTTCCTCGATCCCGATCCCGATCCCGCGGCGAGTTGGGAGGAGCGCGCGCGCATGTTCGCGCTGCCGCGGTCGAGTTGGGCGGACTACAACCCGTCGTTGATCTCCAGGGGCGGCGGCGTGTTCCCGCGGACCGACAAGACGATCAAATTGTCGAAGCAGGTCCGCGCGGCGCTCGGCATCGATGCGAGCGAGATGGAGCCGGGCGCGCTGATCTCGGCGATCCTGAAGGCGCCGGTCGACCTGATCTGGTTCGGCGGCATCGGCACCTATGTGAAGGCGGCGTCGGAGAACAACATCCAGGTCGGCGATCCGGCCAACGACCGGCTGCGCATCAATGCGGAGGAAATCCGCGCCACCGCGATCGGCGAAGGCGCGAACCTGGGCGTCACCCAGGCCGGCCGCATCGCGTTCGCGGCGCATGGTGGGCGGATCAACACCGACTTCATCGACAATTCGGCCGGCGTCGATTGTTCGGATAATGAGGTCAACATCAAGATCGCGCTCAACCGCGAGATGATCGAGGGCCGGCTTGCGTATGACAAGCGCAACACCTTCCTCGCCAGCATGACCGACGACGTCGCGCATCTGGTGCTGGAGGATAACCGGCTCCAGACGCTCGGCCTGTCGATCATGGAGAATGACGGCGCGCGGTCGGTGCCGAGTTATGTGCGGCTGATCGAGATCTTCGAGGCATCGGGCAATCTCGACCGCGCGGTCGAGGGGCTTGCCTCGAACGACGACCTGCTGCGCCGCGCGCAGGAGGGCCATGGACTGACCCGGCCCGAACTGGCCGTGCTGCTGGCGACCGCCAAATTGTCGCTTCAGGCGGCGATCGAGCATGGCACGCTCGGGCTCGATCCCGATCTGGCGCCCGATCTCCAGGCGGCCTTCCCGCCAGCGATGCGCAAGAAGTTCGCCAAGGCGATCGACGACCATCGGCTGCGCGGCGAGATCGTCGCGACCAAGCTGGCCAACCGCATCGTCAACCGGCTTGGCGTGCTCCACCCGTTCGAGCTGGCCGAGGAGGAAGGCGCGGCGATGAGCGACATCGCGTCGATGTTCGTGGTCGCCGAGCGGCTGTTCGGCCTGCCCGCACTCTGGGCCGAGATCGAGACGGCGGTGATGCCGGAGGCGGCGCGCATCGCGCTGTTCGAGGAAGTGGCGGTGGCGACCCGCTCGCAGATCGCCGACCTGCTGCGCGTCAACCGGTCGGGCACCGGCCCGGGCGCTGCGCTGGCGCGGCTGGCCAAGGGCACCGCGCAGCTCGACAAGCAGACCAAGGCGCTGCTGCTCGAGGAAGCGAGTGCGCAGAGCGGCCGTATCGCCGCCACGCTGGAGGAAGCGGGTGCGCCGAGGAAGCTGGTGCAGAAGGTGGTGCGCCTGTTCGAGCTGGACGGCGCGGTCGGACTTGCCGATCTCGGCGAGCGGCTCGGGCTGGACGAAGTGGTGCTGACCCGGGCCTTCACCCGACTCGGCCAGGCGCTGGGGCTCGACTGGGCGCAGGCCAATGCGGCGCGCATCTCGTCGAGCGATCCGTGGGAGCGGCTGCTCATCGCGGGGCTCGCGCGCGATTTCCAGCAGTTGCGGCTCGAATTCCTCGGCCGCGGCGCGGGCGACCCGCAGGCGCTGGTCGAGACATGGCTCGCCGCCAATGCAGGGCGCGTTGCCCAGTTCAAGTCGGTGGTGGAGCGTGCCCGGCACGCGCCGGCGCCGAATGCGGCGATGCTGGCGCAGATCGCCGGACAGGCGCGGGTGTTGCTCGGACGGTAGGGGAAGGCGCGGCGCCGGGTCGGCTTATGTGCGCAGGAACAGCCAACTGATGAGCAGCGCCCAGCAGACGAGGCTTACCGGCACGGCATAGACCAGACCGTGGACGGCGCCGCCATGATCAGGGTCGGGCCGGGTGGTGCGGAACAGGGCGTGCCGGCGCTGGGACATTTCATCGCTCTCCCGCGCTGAAATCTAGCCGGAGAGACTATTCTGCCCCATTAAGGGGAAATACTGCGGGACAATGTCAGGCGTGGCCCGCGCCCATGCGCAGGGCCTGGACGCCGCGTACCCGGAAGGCCGGCACGTCGGCGCTGGCGAGCCAGGCGCTGGCCTTGTCGACAAAGGCCGGGGTCGCGGTTTCGCCGGCGCGCTTCAGCCAGTCGATCGCCTCTTCGGTCTTGCCCACCGCGCCGAGCATGCGGGCATGGTTGAAGCAGGCGCGGAAATCCCCGCCGCGCGCCGCGCGGGCATAGCAGCGCGCCGCCCTGGCCATGTCGCGCGGCACGACCCAGCCATCCTCGTGGAAGCTTCCGACGAAGTTGATCGCCTTGGCATTGCCCAGCTTTGCGGCGCGCTGGAACCAGTCGAACGCGGCGGCCTTGTCCTCCGCCACGCCCTGACCGAGCGCTAGCAGGGTCGCGTAATTATACATGCCCCAGTCGAGCCCGCGCTCGGCGGCGATGCGGTAGCATTCGGCTGCCCTGGTCTTGTCCGGCGCCGTGCCCCAGCCGAGATCGTAGCAGCGCCCGACCATGTTGATCGCCATCAGGTGGTGCTGCGCCGCCGCCCGGGTGAACCAGGCGAGCGCGGCGGGTTGGTCCCTGGCCACGCCGGCACCGTCAAGCAGCATCTGCCCGTAGATCGCCTGCGCCTCGGCCAGCCCCGCCTCGGCCGCCGCACGGACAAACGCCGCGCGCTCTTCGGGAGAACCCGAGAGGCGCGCGGCGATGTCGTCTGGGGTGAGGCTATTCAAATCCTCCTCCGGCGCCGGGAGAGATTGGACGACGCCGTCCGTCACTGACGCAAGGTCAGCGTGGCGAAGGCCGAGCGGCCGGCGGCGATCGCCGCGTAATGCGAGGTATAGGCCTGGTTGAAATAGGTCTTGTCGGTCAGGTTCTGCACATTCACCGACACTTCGACCGCGCGCGAGAAACGGTAGGAAGCGCGGGCATCGAAGCGCCAATATTCCGGGACCATGCGATAGAGGACCTTGGTCGCCGGGGTTACGGTCACGACGCCGGCCGTGGTCTGCGATGCCGTGCGATTGTCGGCATAACCGCCGAACACACGGCTGGTGTAGAAGGCGCCACCGCCCAGCGAGAAGCCCTTGACCGGCTCGACCGTGGTCCAGACGGTGAAGCTGTCGCGTGCCGTCTGGGTCGCCTGCTTACCGGTGTTGACCGATACCACCTGCACCGTCGTCGCCGCCGCCGGACCGTTGGCGGCGACCGCCAGCGCGGTGAAGCCGCCATCGACGATCTTCGGATCGAGATGGGTATAGCCGCCGAAGATCGTCCAGCCTGGCAGAATCTGGCCACTGGCGTTGAACTCGACGCCGCGGATGCGACGCTTGCCGATGAACTCGATGGTGTTGCCCGGACCGGTGACGCGGGCATTGTCCGTGTCGGTCTGGAAAGCGGCGACGTTCAGCGCGAGCTTGCCGTCGAGCAGGTTCGCCTTGGCGCCGACCTCATAGGACTTGGTCTTTTCGACCTTCAGCGAATCGAGCAAGGCCAGGTTTGCCGCACTGTTGGTCGTTGGAATGCCGTTCGCTTCCTGCCCTTCGCCGAGCAGGCTGTTCGGCGGTGTCGCCGCCGTGGCGTAGGAGGCATAGAGGCTGGTCGTTTCCGTCGGCTTGAACACCAGGCCGGCCTGCCAGTTGAACAGATTGTCCTGGCGTTTGAGTTGATAGGTCTGAGTGGCCGCATAAGGCTGGCCCGGCGTCAGGATCGAGGTGAACCGATCATAGCGCGCACCGAGATTCAGGATCAGCGATGGCAGCAGCGTGATCGAATCGAAGGCATAGACGCTCTGGGTGCGCGCATCGTTCTGCGTCTCTTCGATCGGGATCGTTTTCACGATCGGCGAGGTCACCCCCGAGGTGTCGCTGGCATAGTTGACCCAGGGATCGTTCGGGTTCGGATTGAAGATGCTGGTACAATAATAGCGCGAGACCGACGCCGTATTGCAGCGGGGCGAAATGGTCGAGCCGTTCGACAGGATCTCGGTGCCGTTCGCGTTGAGATAGCCACGCGTGACGAACGTCCCGCGCCGCGCCTTCTCCCAGGACAGTTCCGCGCCGACCGAAATGCTGTGCTTGATGCTGCCGGTATTGAACGTGCCGTACAGATCCGTCTGGTTCACCATGCTCTGCGAATAGCCGTAGCGCGTATTGGACCGGCGCCACACATAGCCGCCCGTCACCAGATCGCCGCGAAG
Source organism: Sphingomonas sp. P3_C6 (assembly GCF_056402595.1). NCBI lineage: Bacteria > Pseudomonadati > Pseudomonadota > Alphaproteobacteria > Sphingomonadales > Sphingomonadaceae > Sphingomonas > Sphingomonas sp. P3_C6. Next base: position 113,767 of record NZ_JBFUHB010000013.1, on the reverse strand, counting down.
CGCGGCCGGGCTGCCAGCTGCGGGCGGCGTGGCCGAGGTACCATAGACGTTACCGGTGCTGTCGTCCGGCAGCAGGAAGATATAGGCCTGATCATTGTGGGTGAAGCGCGAGGTGTTGCGCAGTGTCAGGCCGCCGAAATCATGCTCGACGCGGATCGTCGCCTGGTCAGTCGTCGCATCGCGGAAATCGCGATCGACGAGACCGTAATAGGTCGAGCGATCGACCACACCGGTCGCACCGCCGATCGTCGTAATACGGCCGATCGCAGGCGTGGTGTAGATGTTGCCGGTGCCGGGTGCGTTACCGATCGTATACAGGAACGGAATGCCGCTGTCCGGCAGCTCATGGCTGGTCAGGTGGTAATAGGAAACGGTCATCCGGGTCGGCGTGCCGAGACCAATAGTGACCGACGGCGCCACGCCCCAGCGGCGCTGCCAGATCGCGTCGCGTCCGGCGACATCCTGATCGTGCCACATGCCTTCGATGCGGAAGGCGATCGTGTCGTTGAGCTTGTAATTCGCATCGATCGTCGCACGCTTGTAGTCGGCCGTGCCATAGCTCGCGCTTGCCGTGACGAAGTTCCGGTCGACCGGCAGCTTCGAGACGATGTTGATCGCTCCGCCCGCGCTGCTGCGGCCGCCGAGTGTCGAGTCCGAGCCGCGCACGACCTGGATCTCCTCGACCGAGAACACTTCGCGGGTCTGTGCGGCAAGGTCGCGAACACCGTCGACATAGGTCGAGCCCTGGCTGTCGAAGCCGCGGATGAAGGGACGATCGCCGATTGGGTTGCCGCCCTCTGCGGCGCCGAAAGTGATGCCGGGCACGGTACGCAGCGCGTCCTGCAGGCTGGCCGAGCCGGTCTGCTCGATTACTTCCTTGGGCAGGATAACGATCGACTTTGGGGTGTTGACCGGCGCCGCGACCTGCTTCGGCGCCCGCTCGCGCGCGCCGGTGACGAGCACGTCTTCACGATCCTGATCGTCGGTGTCGCCGGCGGTACCGGGGTTGGGACCATCGACGGCAATCGCAGGGCTGGCGGCAAAGGCGCCGACGCAGGAGAGAGCCAGGAAGGCCGGCTTTGCAATGGGCGTGCGTCGAGCGGTGCTGGTAGTGCGCAATTTCGATCCCCTTTGGTGTTGGCGCCCGGCTATTGCGAGTAACTATCATTGTCAACGCTATTGAGAGTAGTTCTCATGGTCATTGCGCATATTGGCGCGCCGCGCACGCTGCCGCGGTTGACCCAGTGCCCCATGACCTCTATCCGACAGACTTCCTTGGGGAGTAGCTACCTGCTTCGAGCAGGGCCTTCGTCAACATACTCGAACCCGGCTGTTGCCCGGATCGTGGCGACGGCAGCGGCGCATGCGCCAGCCCGGCAAGACCAACGATGTGACACCTTTCTCGGGCCAGAGGTGACTCCACATCGTTCGTCGACGGCCTCGGGAAGATATGATGACTGGTATCCTTACGCTGGGCGGCCTTGGCCTCAGCCTGTCGGTCGATGCGTTCGCCGCAGCAATCGGCAAAGGTGCGGAGAGCGGCGCCGGCGAACGTTCTACGCGGTGGCGCGACGCCCTGCGCATCGGCGTCATCTTCGGCTTCTTCGAGGCGATCACGCCGGCGATCGGCTGGGCGGTCGGCCTGGTGCTCAGCGCCTGGATCGCCGAAGTGGATCACTGGGTGGCCTTCGCCCTGCTGGGCGGCGTCGGCCTTCACATGCTCTGGCAGGCGAGCAGGCCCGCCGAGGAGACCGAAGCGGATCAGCCGAACAAGCCCCATGGCCTGCTCAGCCTGGCCGCGACGGCGATCGCGACCAGCATCGATGCGACGGCGGTGGGCGTGAGCCTTGCCTTTCTGGACATCAATATCGTCACTGCCTGTCTGGTGATCGGCGGCGTCACGACGGTGGTGGCCACCATCGGCGTGCTGATCGGCAAGCATGTCGGTGCTTTCCTGGGCCGCTATGCCGAGGTGCTCGGCGGGCTGACGCTGATCGGGATCGGGAGTTTGATACTGTACACGCATCTGACGGCGTGAGGGTTTGGGTCGTCCGAGGGTTCGCCGTTCCGGAAGCCAAAGGCCGATGCATGCGCGGCACGATGGATGCCGGAACAAGTCCGGCATGACGTTTGGGTATCAGGCTGAGGGTTGCGCCAACAGCCAGGTCCGCAGGGCGCTGGCAAGGTTGGGCGGGTCGTCTGCCGTGATGCGCAGGGCGTCGATCTCGGCGATCAGGGCGTTGAGCGGCAGGGTTCGGGCTTCGGCGGCTGCCTCCAGCACTTCCCAGAACAGGGGTTCGAGGCTGATCGAGGTCGCGTGGCCGGCGATCGTCACGGACCGCTTCACCGGCCCTACGAATCCGCCCGGCGGCGCGGCGATCATTCAGTCGGTGTCGAACAGCGCGGCAAGCTGTTCGATGATGGTGCCGCCAAGCTGTTCGGCATCCATGATCGTCACCGCGCGGGAATAATAGCGGGTCACATCGTGGCCGATGCCGATCGCGGCCAGCTCAACCGGCGAGCGGGTCTCGATCCAGTTGATCACCTGGCGCAGATGCCGTTCGAGATAGCTCCCCGAATTCACGCTCAAGGTCGAATCATCGACCGGGGCGCCGTCCGAGATGACCATCAGGATCTTGCGTTCCTCGGGCCGGGCGATCAGCCGGCTATGCGCCCAGAGCAGCGCCTCGCCGTCGATATTCTCCTTGAGCAGCCCCTCGCGCATCATCAGCCCAAGCGAATTGCGGGCTCGGCGCCACGGCTCGTCGGCCTTTTTATAGACGATGTGGCGGATGTCGTTGAGTCGGCCGGGCTGGGGCGGACGCCCGGCGGCAAGCCAGGTCTCGCGCGCCTGCCCGCCCTTCCAGGCGCGGGTGGTGAAGCCGAGGATCTCGGTCTTCACGCCGCAGCGTTCGAGCGTGCGGGCAAGGATGTCCGCGCTGATTGCCGCGATCGAGATCGGCCGGCCGCGCATCGAACCCGAATTGTCGATCAGCAGGGTGACGACGGTGTCGCGGAAATCGGTCTCGCGCTCGATCTTGTAGCTGAGCGACTGAGTCGGGTTGACCACGACCCGGGCGAGACGCGCCGCATCCAGCAGGCCTTCCTCCTGATCGAAATCCCAGCTGCGGTTCTGCTGCGCCATCAGGCGCCGCTGGAGCCGGTTGGCGAGCTTGGTCACCGCGCCCTGGAGGTGGACGAGCTGCTGGTCGAGATAGGAGCGAAGCCGTGCCAGTTCGTCGGCGTCGCACAGGTCGGTCGCGGAGATCACTTCGTCGAAGCTGGTCGTCCACGCCTTATATTCGAACTGCGGCGCGAAATCGGAGAAAGGCCGGTTCGGGCGGACGGGCAACATGCCCTCCTCGCCCTCATCGCCGGCCTCGCCATCCATGTCCTGGAATTCGTCGTCGGCGGTCTCGGCGCCCTCGCCGTCCTGCGATTCGGCATCGCGGTCCGAGCCGCGTGCTTCGATCTCGCCCTGGCCCTGCTCGCCTTCGCCCTCGCCGTCCTCGCCTTCTTCGGAATTCTGCTCGTCGGTGCCCTCGTCCTCCGAGCCACCTTCATCGGCCTCGTCGGGGAGCATGTCGCCCTCGACCAAATCGAGATCCTCGAGCAGCCGGGTGACGAGGCTGGCAAAGGCGCGCTGATCGTCGATCGCCAGCGCCAGCGCGTCGAGATCCTTGCCTGCCTTCTGCTCGATCCAGTCGCGCACCAGAGCGAGACCCGGCGCGGTGACCGCGGGCGCCTCGGCGCCGGTCAGCCGCTCGCGGACCATCAGACCAAGCGCGGTCGACAGCGGCACCTCGTCGCGATTGCGGGCGCGGGTGATCGGATCGGCGCGGAGCTTCAGGTCGAGCGCCGTCGCCAGATTGGCGGCGATGCCGGCATAGCCGCGCGCGCCAAGGGCCTCGACCCGTGCACCTTCGATCGCATCGAACACCGAGCGGGCGACCGCCTCGGCTGGCGCCTGACGCGCATGGAGCGTCGCATTGTGATGCCGCAGGCGAAGCGCGAAGCCGTCAGCGAAACCGCGCGCCTGCGCCACCTGATCGGCCGGGAGCGTGCGCGCCGGCATCGGCACCTTGATGTGCTTGCCCGACTGGGTCGGGGCGTCGGCGGTGAAGGCGAGCTCGATCTCCGGCTCATGCGCGATCGCACGCGCGGTGCCGCCGAGCACTGCCTTGAAGCGATCGAGGGGCGTTTCCGTCGTCATGGTTTCTGCTCTGGCACCCCGTAACCCAAGATCGCCTCCCTGCCGAAGCCTGCTCCCCCCGGCGAAGGCCGGGGTCCAGTCGGGAGAATTCCGTTGATCGGACGGACTGCCCGTTACCAATCGTTCCCCAACTGAGCCCCGGCCTTCGCCGGAAAAGGAGACATAGTGGCCGTCCGGCTCAACCCTTACCGACCACGCTCTCCGGCAGGTCCTTGCCGAACACGCGCTGATAATATTCGGCCACCAGCGCCCGTTCCGCCTCGTCGCACTTGTTGAGGAAGGACAGGCGGAACGCGAAGCCGACATCACCGAAGATCAGCGCGTTCTGCGCCCAGGTGATGACGGTGCGCGGACTCATCACGGTCGAGATGTCGCCGTTGATGAAGCCGCGGCGCGTCAGGTCGGCCACGCGGACCATGTTGTCGACGACCTGCTTGCCCTCTGGCTTGTCATACTCGCCCGACTTGGCGAGCACGATCTGCGCCTCGACCGCCGCGGGCAGATAGTTGAGCGTGACGACGATGTTCCAGCGGTCCATCTGGCCCTGGTTGATCTGCTGCGTGCCGTGATACAGGCCGCTGGTGTCGCCCAGGCCGACCGTGTTGGCGGTGGCGAACAGGCGGAACCAGGGGTTCGGGCGGATCACGCGGTTCTGGTCGAGCAGGGTCAGCTTGCCCTCCGTCTCCAGCACGCGCTGAATGACGAACATCACGTCCGGACGGCCGGCATCATATTCGTCGAACACCAGAGCCGTCGGCGTCTGAAGCGCCCAGGGCAGCAGGCCTTCGCGGAATTCGGTGACCTGCTGGCCGTCCTTCAGCACGATCGCGTCGCGGCCGACCAGGTCGATTCGGCTGATATGCGCGTCGAGGTTGATGCGGATGCAGGGCCATTTGAGGCGCGCGGCGACCTGTTCGATATGAGTCGATTTGCCGGTGCCGTGATAGCCCTGGACCATCACGCGGCGGTTATGCGCAAAGCCGGCGCAGATCGCGAGGGTGGTGTCGCCGTCGAACACATAGGCGGGATCGAGATCGGGCACGCGTTCATCGGCTTCGCTGAAGGCCGGAACCTCCATGTCCGAGTCGATGCCGAACATCTCACGGACCTTCACCACCTTGTCGGGGGCGTCCATGATCGTCGTCTCGCGGCTATCGGGCTGGGTGTTGGGTATGTCCGTCATGATCTCGTACCGTTCGGGCTGATCTGCAGAAGCCCTGCTCCTCTTCAACGATCGAGAAGAACGGCACTTCGACAAGCTCAGTGCGAACGGAAACAGAGTTCGTCAAGCCGAACCCGTTTTGGGCGGCAACGGAAACAGCGTCGCGAACTGCTCCGCAAGGGTGCGATCGCCCGATAATTTGAACGATCCGGCCGATTCCGCATCCCCGATCGGGCGGCCACCATAGACCACCGAGGCGAGCGTCACCGGGTCGGTATCGAACATCACGTCAGCCTCGCGCGGATCGGCGCGGCGAATCGCGATGCCCGCTGCATCGACCGTCGCGACGAATTCATCCTCGCCGAAACGGAAACCGATCATGCGGTCGATATCGCCAGAACGGGTACGATCGATCATCGTGCGGAAGGACAGCATGATCGACGCGGCGCTGAGCGGCAGTGTCGTATCGTGGCGGTGCGACTGGACCGCCCAGCGGCCGAGCTCCTGGATCGCGCGCTCGCTGGCATAGCCCCAGGGCGTGAGGCCATAGACCTGCACCGACGCCGGCGGCGGCAGCTTCTGGCGGGTGAGGATGCCCACCTCCTCCATGCCCTCCAGCCGCTGGGTCAGCACGTTCGCGCTGATCCCGCCAAGCGCCTTTTTCAGCTCGCCGAAACGGCGCGGGCCAAACATCAGCTCGCGCACGATCAGCAGCGACCAACGTTCCCCGACCAGCTCCATCGCGAGCGCGGTCCCGCAGGCGTCATCATACCAGCGCTTGTCCGTCTTTTTTACCGAAACAGTTATTTTTTCTAACTCCATGGTTGCTTTTGATAACCTTCGTCGTCATCATCGTCAAACAGCGATGCGCCAGAAACGCGAAGGAAAGGATTTGCCATGCCCAAGATGATCTTCGTGAATCTGCCCGTTGCCGATGTCGAACGCTCGGCCGCCTTTTACGAAGCGATCGGGGGGACCAGGGATGAGCGCTTCTGCCAGGCCGGCAGCACCGCGATGCTGACCTTCTCCGACTCGATCAGCCTGATGGTCCTGAGTCATGCCCGCTTCGCCGATTTCACGTCAAAGACGATCGCCGATGCGCGTACCACCTGCGAAGTGCTGATCTGCCTGTCGGAGGATAGCCGCGATGCAGTGGATGCGACGCTTGCACGGGCAGTTGCCGCCGGGGCGCGGCCCGACCCGACTCCCGCGCAGGACCATGGCTTCATGTACGGCCGTAGCTTCGAGGATCCGGACGGCCATATCATCGAGCTGGCCTGGATGGACGTCGAGGCGGCGATGGCCGCGATGTCTGGCGGTGGCGAGCCCGTCGAGGCCTGACGCATCCCAACGCACCGCGCCGTGGAGCGCGGCAACGACCGAGGAGATGATCGATGAGCTATATCCAGGGTTTCGTGCTGGCCGTGCCGACAGCGAAGAAGCAGGCCTATATCGACCATGCGACCGGCGCCGTGCCGCTGTTCCGCGATTTCGGCATGACCCGCATGGTCGAGAATTGGGGTGACGAGGTGCCCGATGGCAAGGTCACCGATTTCAGGCGCGCGGTGAAGGCCGAGGACGGAGAGACCGTGGTCTTCAGCTGGGTCGAATGGCCCTCCAGGGAAGCCCATGACACCGGCATGCAGAAGATGATCGAAGATCCGCGCATGGCCGAGATGACCGAGATCCCTTTCGACGGCAAGCGCATGATCTATGGTGGTTTCGAGCCGCTGCTCGACCATGGGGACGGCGGACCGATCGGCTATGTCGACGGCTATCTCGTGCCGGTCGAGGCGGGCAGGAAAGATGCCTATCGCAGCATGGCGGAAAAAGCCTCCACCGTGTTCCGCGATCACGGCGCGACCCGCGTGGTCGAAGCCTGGGGCGACAATGTGCCCGACGGCAAGATCACCGATTTCAAGGGCGCGGTGCAGGCGACGGGTGACGAGAAAATCGTCTTCTCCTGGGTCGAATGGCCCGACAAGGCGACCCGCGACGCCGGCATGGCCAAGGTGATGGAGGACGAACGCATGAAGCCGTCCGCCGACCAGGAGATGCCGTTCGACGGCAAGCGCATGGTCTATGGCGGCTTCGCCCCCGTCCTCGACGCCTGAAGCCTGCCCCGCCCCATTTCTTTAGGAGAGTGACGATGACCAATCCCGAAGGCACGCCGATCTGGTACGAGCTGATGACTACCGACCCGGAGGCATCCAAAGCCTTTTACGACGACGTGATCGGCTGGACGGTGCAGGACAAGCCCGACGGCGAGATGGATTACCGCATGATCGACAGCGGTAATAATGGCGAGCTGGTCGGTGGCGTGATGCGCCTGACCGAGCAGATGACCGCCAGCGGCGCGAAACCGACCTGGCTCTTCTATATCGGCGTTAACGACGTCGATGCCTCGGTCGAGAAGATCAAGGCGGCCGGCGGCAACGTGATGATGCCCGCATGGGACATTCCCGATGTCGGCCGGGTCGCGATGGTAACCGACCCGCAGGGCATCCCCTTCTATGTTATGCGCGGCGCAAGCGACCAGAACAGCACCGCCTGGGACCGGATGGGCATGGGCAAGTGCAACTGGAACGAGCTTTCCACGCCGGACCAGGCCGGCGCCAATGCCTTCTACGCAACAGTGTTCGGCTGGACCTATCCCGACAAGATGCCGATGGGCGAGATGGGCGATTATGTTTTCGTCGAGGCCGGCGGCGAGACGATCGGCGCGACCATGCAGACGCCGCCCCAGGGCCAGCCATCCGCGTGGCAATTCTATTTCCGCGCGCCGGATATCGAGGAGGCTGCCGCGAAGGTCTCGAAGAATGGCGGGACGGTGCATGCCGGCCCGATGGAAGTACCCGGCGGAGACCGGATCATCGTCGCCAGCGACCCGCACGGCGTGATGTTCGGGGTGGTCGGCCCCGGCAATCAGGGAGCATGACGATGACGAAGATTGCGACAAAGATTTCCCCCTGCCTCTGGTATGACGGCACCGCCGAAGAGGCTGCCAATTTCTACGCCGCGACCTTTCCCGATTCCCGGGTCGAGGCAGTGCATCGCTCCCCGGCCGATTTCCCGGACGGCCGGGCGGGCGATGTGCTGACCGTCGAGTTCACGGTGCTCGGCATGCGCTTCCTCGGCCTCAACGGCGGGCCGATGTTCAAGTTCGACGAGGCGGTTTCCTTCCAGGTCTACACCGAGGACCAGGAAGAGACCGACCGCTATTGGAACGCGATCATCAACACTGGCGGCGCGGAGAGTGCCTGTGGCTGGTGCCGCGACAAATGGGGCCTGTCCTGGCAGATCACCCCGCGCGCGCTGATGGCGGCGATGACCAATCCGGACCCCGCCGCGGCGAAACGCGCCATGGAAGCGATGATGACCATGAAGAAGATCGATATCGCCGCGATCGAACGGGCAGTCGCCGGGGAGACGGTGGCATGAGCGCCGAAGCTCCGCACGAACTGTCGGTCACGCGGCTGATCGACGCGCCCGTCGCTTTGGTGTGGCAGATCGCCACCGAGCGGCTGGAGGAATGGTGGTGCCCCAAGCCCTGGACGACCGAGATCTTCGAGCAGGACTGGCGCCCGGGCGGCCGGTCCGCGGTGATCATGCGCGGGCCGGGCGGCGAGGAACATGCCATGGAGGGCGTGTTCCTGGAGGTGGTGCCGGGCAAGCGCTTCGTCTTCACCGACGCGTTCACGGTGGGCTGGATTCCGCAGGCTACATTCATGGTCGGCTGGTTCGAGTTCACCGAGGAAGGCGGCAAGACCCGCTACACCGCCGGCGCGCGCCACTGGACCGACGAGGCCCTGAAGCAGCACGAGGCGATGGGCTTCACCGACGGCTGGGGCAAGGTTGCCGAGCAGCTCGCCGTGCTGGCGGAGTCGGAGAAGGCGGCGGCCTGAGGGCCTCGGCGGTTTCTTCCATGGCCGTTACGCGAACGCCGGCGCGCCTTTCAGCTGGGTATAGGCCGCGATGACCTCCTGCAGCGCCTTTTCATGGCTCCGGTCGCCACCGTTGCGGTCGGGGTGATAGCGTCGGACCAGTTCGGCATAGCGCTGGCGCAGGCCACGGCGGTCTACATCGGTGGGCAGGCCGAGCACCTTCAACGAGCGGCGGTCGCTGTCCGACAGGGGGCGGCCGTCCTTGCGCGCTTCGGCCATCTTGCGCTGGAAGCGGGCACCGATCGCGTCGAGCGGATCGGTGAAATCGGCCCAGGTCGGCGGGCGGTCGGCACCGGCGGTGGCGAAGGCACGGGTCTCGCGTTCCCAGCCGGAAAAGGGCCGCTGCGCGTCGTGGATTTCGTCGGGGCTCATGCCCTGGAAGAAATTATACCGCGCGTTGAATTCTCGGACATGGTCGAGGCAGAACCAGCGATACGGCCGCGGCCCTTCGAAACCATTGGCCGGCCCTTCTTCCGGCGGCGCGCGGAATTCGCCCGGCACCTCGCAGCCCGGATGGGCGCACATCCGCCCCGTCCCTTCCACGCGGCCGTGGAAACGAGCGTTCGGCCGATCCTTCTTTTCACTATCCCGCGCCACGCGGCTCCCCGAATTCGACAAAGCGGCCTATATAGGTGCCATGACAAATCTCGCCACCGGCTCCGTCGCTTCCGAAATCACGTCCCGCCTCACCGCCGCGCTCGACCCGACGCAGCTTGAGGTGATCAATGACAGCCACCAGCATGCCGGCCATATGGGCGATGACGGCACGGGCGAGTCCCATTTCACGGTGGTGGTCGAGAGCCCGGCCTTTGCCGGCCTGAATCGAGTCCAGCGCCAGCGGCTGGTGAACCAGGCGCTTGCCGATCTGTTGTCCTCGCGCATCCATGCGCTTGCCATCCGGGCGCGCGCGCCGGGAGAATAAGCATGACGTACAGGCTCTGGTACTGGCCCTCGATCCAGGGGCGTGGCGAATTCGTGCGGCTGCCGCTCGAGGCAGCGGGCATCGCCTATCAGGATCGCGCGCGGGAGACCGACGAGGACGCGCTGATGGCCGATATGGAGCGGCACGGCGCGGGCGGCCCGTTCGCGCCGCCCTATCTGGAACTGGAAGACCGGACGATCGCCCAGGTCGCCAATATCCTGCTCTATCTCGGCGAGGCGCACGACCTGGTGCCGGCCGGGCAGCGGCTCTGGGTCAACCAGCTCCAGCTCACCATCGCCGACCTCGTCGCCGAAGTGCATAACGTGCATCACCCGGTGAGCGTGTCGGATTATTATCACGACCAGAAAGCCGAAGCTGCGCGCGCGGCCAAGACGATGCGCGAGGAGCGCATGCCGAAATTCCTCGCGCATTTCGAGGAAGCGGCCAAGGCGAATCGGGGCGACTGGGTAACGGGCGACACCTGGAGCTATGCCGACACCTCGCTGTTCCAGATCGTGGAAGGGCTTCGCTACATGTTCCCGAAGCGCATGGCCGCGATCGAGGGCGATTATCCGGTGCTGATCGCGCTGCACGACCGCGTCGCGGACCTGCCCGGCGTGGCCGCCTATCTGAAGAGCGAGCGGCGGATCCCGTTCAACACCGACGGCATCTTCCGCCATTATCCCGAGCTCGACGCGGCATGAGCCTGGCCGAGCGCCCGGCGGCGCGAATCCTGCTGATGGATCCGGCCGGGCGGGTGCTGCTGTTCCGTTTCGTCGCGGCCGATCGCCCGCCTTTCTGGGCAACGCCGGGCGGTGCGGTCGATCCGGGCGAAAGCTACGAAGAGGCGGCGCGGCGCGAGCTGATCGAGGAGACCGGCATTCATGCCGATCCGGGGCCCGAAATCTTCCAGCGTCTCGTCGAGTTCGTCACGCTGGAGGGCGTGCCGGTCACCGCCGACGAACGCTATTTCCTGATCCATACCGACACGGCCGAGATCGACACGACGCGGCACACCGAGCTCGAGCAGCGGGTGATGCAGCACTGGCAATGGTTTGACCGCGAGGCGATCGCCGCGCACCATGAACTCATCTATCCGGAGGACCTCGCCGAGATCCTCGATAACCTGAACCCCGGGGACTGAACGGAGCCGCTTCATGATCGACGATTTCGTGCTGCAAACCATCATGCCGACGACGCACGACCTGGGCGGGTTCAAGGTGCATCGCACCCTCCCCTCCAGGCCGCGCACCATGGTGGGGCCCTTCCTGTTCTTCGACCAGATGGGGCCGGCCCATCTGGAAGTCGGGACGGGCATCGACGTGCGGCCGCATCCGCACATCAACCTGGCGACGGTGACCTATCTGTTCGGCGGGGCGATCGACCATCGCGACTCGATCGGCACCTTCGCGACGATCGAGCCAGGCGCGGTGAACCTGATGACCGCGGGCCATGGCATCGTCCATTCCGAGCGCTCTCCCGCCAGCGAGCGTGCGCAGGGGCCGGACCTGTCGGGCATCCAGACCTGGCTCGCTTTGCCCGAGGTGCAGGAGGAGATGGACCCGGCATTCGAGCATGTCGCCAAGGCCGACCTCCCGGTGATCGAGACGCCCAATGCCCGCGCCCGCATCATCATGGGCAGCCTGTGGGGGGCGACGGCGCCGACCACCACCTATGCCGGGACGATCTATGCCGACATCGTGCTCGATCCGGGCGGCGAGGTGCCGGTCGATGCCGATGCCGACGAGCGCGCCGTCTATCTCGCCATGGGCGAGGCGAGCCTGGACGGGGTGCCGCTCGAGCCGATGGTGCTGTATGTGCTGAAGCCAGGCGTCGCCACCTCTCTCAGGTCGCGGGACGGCGGGCGGGTGATGCTATGCGGCGGCGATGCCTTTTCGACGCCGCGGCATGTGTGGTGGAACTTCGTCTCGTCGTCGCGAGACCGGATCAATCAGGCGAAAGAGGATTGGCAGGCCGGGCGGTTTCCCAAGGTACCGGGCGACGAGAAGGAATGGATTCCGATTCCCGAGGTGCCGAAGACCGTGAGCTATCCGTGACTCATTCCCCTCCCGCTTGCGGGAGGGTTTAGGGGTGGGCTCGTGCTCTCAACGATAAGTACCGCTTGCTGAGGTCGGGAGCCCACCCCCGGCCCCTCCCGCAAGCGGGAGGGGAGAAGAAGATGGCGTTTGACCTTCAACGAGCCGACCTATCCACGGGCGTCACCCTGGACGTCGTCGTGGCCGGCGACCCGGCCAACCCGGCGATCATCCTGCTGCACGGCTTCCCGGAATCGCACCGCACCTGGCGCCACCAGATTCCCGAACTGGCCAGAACCCATTTCGTGCTCGCCCCCGACCAGCGCGGTTTTGCGCGGTCGTCCAAGCCCGCGAACGTCAGCGATTATACGCCCGACAAGATGGTCGGCGACCTGATCGCGCTGGCGGACCATTTCGGCGTGGGGACGTTCACCCTGGTCGGGCATGACTGGGGCGGCGCGATCGCGTGGATGGCGGCGCTGACCCGGCCCGACCGGGTGGCGAAGCTGATCATCGTCAATGCGCCGCACCCGTTCGTTTTCCAGAAGTCGATGTTCGACGACCCTGCGCAGCGCGAGGCGAGCCAGTATATCCGCGCCTTCCGCAACCCGGACTTCGAGAAACATATCGCCTCGATCGGCCTGCCGGCCTTTTTCGACGGCAGCTTCATGCGCCACACCGATTTCGAAAAGGTCGCTGACGAGAAAGCGGCCTATCTCGACGAATGGGGCCAGCCGGGCGCGATGACGGCGATGCTCAACTGGTACCGTGCGAGCGCGATCATCGTACCGGAGATCGGCGAGGAAGCCGAGCCCCCTGCCTTTCTGAGCGCCCCCTTTCCGCCGATCAGGCAGCCGACTCTGGTGATCTGGGGGATCGACGACAAGGCGTTGCTGCCAAGCCAGCTCGAAGGGCTCGATACGCTGGTGCCGGACATGACGCTGGTGAAGGTGGATGCCGGGCATTTCGTGCCGTGGGAGGCGCCGGAGGCGGTGACGACCGCGATACGGGACTGGCTGGTCTGACGGGCTGTCTGGTCGCAACGGAATCACAGCCAACCACCCCGCCATAGTGGATCACCCCAGTGCAGGCGCACTAGCCTGGATGAACTACCAGCGGCCGATCGACGACAAAACCATCGCCAGCGCAGCCACATGCATCGACTGGACAATGGTCCCCGCCTTGGCCATCGCGACCACCTCTTCCACGGCGCGCGGCGCGACACGGATGCGTTCGGTCGGATTATCCTCCGGCGTCACCGCCCGGGTGGCCGAGCGGGCGAGGAGGAAATGGCATTTATTGGCCATGTTGGACGGATTGGGCGCGAGCGCGGTCAGATACTGCCAGTCCGACGAGACATAGCCGGTTTCCTCGGCCAGTTCGCGGGCGGCGGCTGCGACCAGATCCGCATCGCCGGGCTCGACGCCGCCGGTCGGCAGTTCGAGCGACATGATGCCCCAGCCATGGCGATATTGCTCGACGAGGATGATGCGGTCCTGCTCGTCGATCGCGACGACGATGACCCAGTCGGGATATTCGAGCACATAATAGGGCGCGATCTCCACGCCCTCGGCCGTGATGCAGTCATCGGCGCGGACGCTGATCCAGCGGTCGCGGAGAACGTGCCGCGACGCGGTGACGCTCCAGGGCTGCAACGTCTCGTGGTCGGGCGAGGTCATGCCGGTCCCATAGTCGGGAGCATGCCGAAGACAAACCGGCCGCGCAGCCTCAGACGGAGATTTTTGCCGCCTCTGGCAGGTCGATGCCGGTACGATCGCGTTCCGGCAGCCCGGCGTCGATCCACGCGGCATGGGCATGCGACGTCGCGACCGTCTGCCACGCACCGTCGCCGGGCCAGCTCCGCACGCGAATGACCTGATGCGCGAGCGCGCGATCGGGCTCCATCATCACCCAGCCGAGCGGACGATCGGCCGTGGCACGGCCACCGGCGGCCTTCATCGCGGTCCTGATCCGTTCGGCGACCGGGTCGGGCAAATATTGCCAGACGACGGAGTGCATCAGCACGCGCGTCACGCCTTCCGCTTGGGGTTCGCCGAGCCGCGCCTCGACCCAGTCGGCGGCATCGGCGTGGTCGAGCCTGACCGGGCGGTCGCGCAGCATCGCGATGGCGGTCTTCAGCCGCGCCGCACGATCCGGCTTCTCGGCCCAGACATAGGCGGCGAGCCGTGCCTCGGCCGCCGGATCGGTCGCGTCGATCGGCTGGACATCGCAGCCGCGGGTACCGAGGATCTCGATCGGCACGGCAGGTGGCGGCGGGCCTTTCCACTCTGGCACGATCGTTACCGGCGACTCGGCGGGGCCGACCATCACGCCGCCGAGATCGAACCGGTAGCGGTCGATCATCAGGTTGAGGCCAGCGCTGGAGCCGATCTCGATGATCTCGATCTTCGGCCCGTGCCGCCGGGCGATGTCGAGCAGGCCGACCATCAGCGCGGCCGAGCGGCCAGGCTCATTGGTCTGGGGCGGACCGTCGAGCCAGGGGAGCAGATCGGCATCATGATCGATCAGCACACGGGCCAGTTCCGCCTCGATCGCGTCGGGATCGGTGACGCGACCGTCGAAGATCGCCGCCAGCCCGGCATCCTTACCCGCAAGCACCAGCGCATGAAGCCCGCCGACCAGTCGCAGCGGCAGGGCATCGCGGGTCGGCTCGCCCGGCCAGTCGAGCACGCGCGTGCCGACCCTGCTGTCGCGGTTGAGTCCCCTGGCCAGCGCGGCGCAGATGCGACCATAAGCGGGCGCGGCCATGGCCTTGCAATAATGTTCCTGGATCAGGAATGCGCCGCGGTTGTTCTGTTCGCTGGACATGCGTCTTGACCTCCTGCTCGCCGCGTCTGTTGCGCCCGCGAACACCCCCAAGTAAAGCCCCGCTCACTCATGGCCGATCCGATCATCATCGCCGTCCCCAAAGGGCGCATCCTCACCGAGGCCGTTCCGCTGCTCGAACGCGCCGGAATCACCCCCGAAGCCGCCTTTGGCGACGAGGACAGCCGCGCCTTGCGCTTCTCCACCAGCAACCCCGGAATCGACCTGATCCGGGTACGCGCCTTCGACGTCGCGACCTTCGTGGCACACGGAGCGGCGCAGCTTGGGATCGTGGGGTCCGACGTGCTGGCCGAGTTCGATTATTCGGAGCTCTATGCGCCGGTTGACCTCGGCATCGGCCATTGCCGGCTGTCGGTTGCCGAGCCCCGCGACATGGCAGAAGGCGACGATCCGCGCGGCTGGAGCCATGTGCGCATCGCCACCAAATATCCCTATGTCACCCGTCGGCATTTCGAGGCGCGCGGGGTTCAGGCCGAGTGCGTGAAGCTGAACGGCGCGATGGAACTTGCCCCGACGCTCGGGCTGGCACCGCGGATCGTTGATCTCGTGTCGTCGGGCAAGACGCTGAAGGAGAACGGGCTGGTCGAGGTGGAGGTGATCGCCGAGGTCACGTCGCGACTGATCGTCAACCGGGCGGCGTTCAAGACTCGGGCCGAGGTGGTGCCGCTGGTGGATGCGTTCCGGCGGGCGGTGGAGATGCGCGATGCTGCGTAACGCTTCTTTCTCCCCTCCTGCTTGCGAGTGGCGCGACCGATCAGGGGCAACCATGCCCCCGGCATGGTTGAGGGATGGCCGGGGGCCATCCCGACCCTTATCGGTCGCACCACTGGGCTGGGGGTGGGCTCGCCCTCACCTCAACCGTTCCGCTTATTGTGGCCGGGCGCCCACCCCCAGCCCCTCCCGTAAACGGGAGGGGAGCGAGAAGTGATTCGCCTCGCCACTTCCGACCCCGCCTTCGACCGCGATTTCACCGCCCTCGTCAACGCGCGCCGCGAGGCGGACGCCGATGTCGCCCGCGACGTTCGCGCGATCATCGCCAGCGTGCGCGATGAGGGCGATGCCGCGCTCCACGCCTTTACGCTGAAGTTCGACCGGCACGACCTGAATGAGACCGGCTGGCAGATCGACAAGGCCGACTGGCTCGTCGCGCTGAACGGCCTGGATCCCCAGCTGCGCGCCGCGATCGAGCTCGCGGCCGAGCGGATCGCCGCCTATCACCTCAAGCAGAAGCCGGCGGACAGCGACACGACCGATGCGGCCGGCGTCAGGCTCGGCGCGCGGTGGAATGCGATTCAGGCGGCGGGCATCTATATCCCCGGCGGCCGGGCAGCCTATCCGTCGTCGGTGCTGATGAACGCGATCCCTGCCAAGGTCGCGGGTGTCGAGCGGCTGGTGATGGTGACGCCGACGCCCGATGGCGAGATCAACCCTCTGGTACTGGCGGCGGCGCATATCGCCGGCGTGGACGAAATCTGGCGTGTCGGTGGCGCGCAAGCGATCGCGGCGCTTGCCTATGGCACCGAGCGGATCGCGCCGGTCGACGTGATCACCGGGCCAGGCAATGCCTGGGTCGCCGAGGCCAAGCGTCAGCTGTACGGCGTGGTCGGCATCGACATGGTCGCAGGGCCGAGCGAGATCGTCGTCGTCGCCGACGGAAAGAACGATCCGGACTGGATCGCCGCCGATCTGCTCAGCCAAGCAGAGCATGATCCGACCAGCCAGTCGATCCTGTTCACCGACGATGCCGCATTCGGCGATGCCGTCGCCGAGGCGGTGGAGGTGCAGATCGGCCAGCTTTCCACCGCGAAGGTGACCCGCGAGAGCTGGGATTCGAACGGCGCGATCATCGTCACCGCCGACTTGGTCGAGGCGATCCCGCTGGTCGACCGGCTCGCACCCGAACATCTCGAGCTTGCCTGCGACGATCCCCAGGCGTTGTTCGACCTGGTCCGCCATGCCGGATCCGTGTTCATGGGCCGTCACACGCCCGAGGCGATCGGCGATTATGTCGCCGGGCCAAACCATGTCCTCCCGACCGGCCGGCGCGCGCGCTTCGCCTCCGGCCTGTCGGTGCTCGACTTCATGAAGCGCACCAGCTTCCTCCAGCTCGATCATGCAGCGCTTGGCGCCATCGGCCCTGCGGCCGTGGCGCTGGCCGAGGCTGAAGGGCTTCCTGCCCATGCCAAATCAGTGGCGCTCCGCCTCGCGGGCGACCAGACGGAATCGAACCTATGAGCCGAACTTCTGCCCGTTCCACGGCCCGCGCCGCCGCCCGGCTTGCCGCGACCCAGGCATTGTACCAGCACGAGATGGAGGGCACCGCGATCGCGGCACTGCTCCATGAATTCCACCAGCACCGGCTTGGCGCCACGATCGAGGACGCCGAATATGCCGAGGCCGAGGTCGATTTCTTCGACGACATCGTAAAGGGCGCGGTCGCGCGGCAGAGCGAGATCGACGAGGCGATCAAGGGCAAGCTGGCCAAGGGCTGGGCACTGGAGCGGCTGGACAAGTCGATGCGCGCGATCCTGCGCGCAGGCACCTATGAGCTGATGGCGCGGATGGACGTGCCGGTGGCGACCGTGATCACCGAATATGTCGATGTGGCGCATGCGTTCTTCGACAAGCGCGAGGCCGGGTTCGTGAACGGCCTGCTCGATGCGATCGCGAAGGATGTTCGCTCTTAATCCTCCCCTGCAAGGAGTGTCGGGTTGGAATGCCCCCGGCATTCCAAGATCGTGCCGGGGGCACGATCGACCCGACACTGGGGACCGCGCGCTTCTTCAGCGCGCGGTGGAGGGGCTTGGAGCGCGGCGACGTGGCCTCGCTCCAAGCCCCTCCACCGCCTTCGGCGGTCCCCCTCCCCGTTCCGGGGAGGAATGATGAACGAAGCCGAATTCCTTGCGGCCCTGCGCACTTTGCCGCTGCACCCGTCGGCGCGAGGGCTGCGCGACGATACCGCCCTGCTCGACGCGGGCGGGCCACTCGTCCTCACCAGCGACACCATCGTCGAGGGCGTGCACTTCCTCTCCACCGATCCGGCCGAGGATGTCGCCTGGAAACTCGGTGCGGTGAACCTGTCCGATCTGGCCGCCAAAGGCGCGCTGCCGCTGGGCGTGATGCTCAACTACACCCTGGCCGGGGATTCGGCCTGGGATGCCGGTTTCATCGAGGGCCTCAGGCAGTTCGACTGCGCGCTGATCGGCGGCGACACCGTATCGCTGCCCTCGGGCGCGCCGCGCGTGCTGACGCTGACCGCCTTCGGCATCGATGCGGCCGCCCCGCCGCGTAGCGGCGCCCGGGCCGGCGATGCGCTCTATGTCACCGGGACGATCGGCGACGCCGGCGCGGGGCTCGCCATCGCGCAGGGTGCCGAAGGCCCGGCCGATCTGCTTGCCGCCTATCGGCGCCCGATGCCACGGATCGCGGACGGACGTGCCCTCGCCCCCCACGTCCATGCGATGATGGATGTGTCCGACGGGCTGCTGATCGACGCGGCCCGAATGGCGGAGGCAAGCGGGCTCGCACTTGAAATCGATCTGGCGGCCGTGCCGCTGTCCGCCACCTATCGGGGGTTCGCCGGCGACGGCCGCGAGGCGCGCATCGCCGCGGCCACCGCGGGCGACGACTATCAGTTGCTGTTCGCCGCGCCCGCCGGCTTCGCCCTGCCGGTCCCCGCCACCCGGATCGGCGGCTTTCACCCCGGCACTGGCCTCATCTTACGCGACCGCACCGAATTGGTGACATTACCCGCACGACTCGGCTTCGAACACGCCGGTTGAGCGGCTTGCGCCCTGCAAGGTGCCTCTATACGCTTCGCCCAATTGCCGAGGACACGGACCGAAAATGGTCCGGCGCGGCGAACACCAGGGGAAGGATACGTATGACGATTGTCTATGCGGCCATGATCTGCGGCCTCATCGCCGTACTTTATGGCATTATTACCAGTCGACAGATTCTTGCGGCGAGTGCCGGCAACGAGAAGATGCAGGACATCGCCTCCGCCATTGCGGAAGGCGCCAAGGCTTATCTCGGCCGGCAATACCGCACCATCGCAATCGTCGGCGTCGTCGTCGCCGTTCTGGTCGGCTATTTCCTCGGCATCACCTCGGCTGTCGCCTTCGCGATCGGCGCGATCCTGTCGGGTGTGACCGGCTTTATCGGCATGAACGTGTCGGTGAAGGCCAATGTCCGCACGGCGGAAGCGGCGCGCACCTCGCTGCAGGGCGGCCTGACCATGGCGTTCCGCTCCGGCGCGGTCACCGGCATGCTGGTCGCGGGCCTTGGCCTGCTCTCCATCACCGGACTGTTCTGGTACCTGATCGCGCAGGCCCATATGGACCTGGCCGTGCAGGCCGATCGCCGCATCGTCGTCGACTCGCTCGTCGCGCTTGCCTTTGGTGCTTCGCTGATCTCGATCTTCGCGCGTCTCGGCGGCGGCATCTTCACCAAGGCCGCTGACGTCGGCGCCGACCTGGTGGGCAAGGTCGAGGCCGGCATTCCGGAAGACGACCCCCGCAACCCCGCAACCATCGCCGATAACGTCGGTGACAATGTCGGCGACTGCGCCGGCATGGCGGCCGACCTGTTCGAGACCTATGTCGTCACCATCGGCGTGACCATGGCCTCGATCGCGCTGCTCCTCCCGAACGCCGACCATCTGTTCCAGCTGATGACCCTGCCGCTGCTCGTCGGCGGCGTCTGCGTCATCACCTCGATCATCGGCACGTACATGGTCCGTCTCGGCGCCAGCGAATCCATCATGGGCGCGCTGTACAAGGGTTTCTGGACTACGGTGATCCTCTCGATCCCGGCGATCTATTTTGCCACCCAGTACGTCCTGGGCGACATGAGCACCGTGATCGGTGGATCGAGCGCGCTCGGCGACGTCGGCGGCGCACTCACGCCCGAGGCGGCGGCGGGCGTCTCGGCCCTGTCCTTCACCGGCATGGCGTTGTTCTGGTGCATGATGATCGGCCTCGCGCTCACCGGCGCTCTGGTATGGATCACCGAATATTATACCGGCACCAATTACCGCCCGGTCCGCTCGATCGCCAAGGCGTCCGAGACCGGCCACGGCACCAATGTCATCCAGGGCCTCGCAGTCAGCCTCGAAAGCCCTGCCCTGCCGACTCTGGTCATCTCCGTCGCGGTGATCGCCTGCTATCAGCTGGCGGGCATCATCGGCATCGCGTTCGGTGCGACTGCGATGCTGGCGCTGGCCGGCATGGTCGTTGCGCTCGACGCCTATGGGCCGGTGACCGACAATGCCGGCGGGATCGCCGAAATGGCCGGCCTGCCCGAGGACGTCCGCCACCGCACCGACGCGCTCGACGCCGTGGGCAACACCACCAAGGCAGTGACCAAGGGCTATGCGATCGGCTCCGCTGCGCTCGCCGCGCTGGTACTGTTCGGGGCCTACACGACCGATCTGAGTATCTATTTCCMGGATCTGACGGTGAACTTCTCGCTCTCCAATCCGTACGTCATCGTCGGCCTGCTGCTCGGCGCGCTGCTGCCGTTCAGCTTCGGCGCGTTCGGCATGACCGCAGTGGGCCGTGCGGCGGGATCAGTCGTCGAGGACGTCCGCGCCCAGTTCCGCGACAATCCGGGCATCATGGCGGGCACAAGCCGCCCCGATTATGCCCGCACCGTCGACCTCGTCACCAAGGCAGCGATCAAGGAGATGATCATCCCGTCGCTGCTGCCGGTGCTGGCACCGATCGTGGTGTATTTCATCATCACCGCGGTGGCCGGCCAGGCGAGCGGCTTCGCGGCACTCGGCGCGCTGCTGCTCGGCGTGATCGTGTCCGGCCTGTTCGTCGCCATCTCGATGACCTCGGGCGGCGGCGCCTGGGACAATGCCAAGAAGTATATCGAGGACGGCAATCACGGCGGTAAGGGCAGCGAAGCCCATAAGGCAGCGGTGACCGGCGACACCGTCGGCGATCCCTATAAGGACACGGCCGGTCCGGCGGTGAACCCGATGATCAAGATCACCAACATCGTCGCCCTCCTACTGCTTGCAGCACTGGCACACGCGGCGGGCTGATCAAGCGGGGCAGTGCCCCCATCTTTCAGGCCCCGTCCGGTGTCGTCCGGGCGGGGCCTTTCTTATTTGCGCAGCCTGCTCCCGCAAAACCTCCGTTATGGCGCGAAAAGCCCGGCCGCGTTCGCTTTCTTAGGCGTCAGAGTTCGCTTAAACAGGTGATCGAGGGATATTGGGGGGCATTGTCCATGCGGTTTATCGCGTTCGCCGTCGGCGGGCTGTTTCTGTTCGGATCGGCGACGGCCTCGGCACGGGAGGCGGCCGCCAAGACCGAGAGCGCCACGCCGGTGCCGGTACAGGCGGACGTTCCGGGATCTGCCGAACAATTCGGACGCCTGCCTTTTATCGAGAGCCCCAAATTGTCGCCCGACGGCACCAGGATCGCCGCGCGCCTCGCAGTGAAGGGCGCCCAGCGGCTGGCGATCATCCCGCTCAACGACGCGTCGAAGCTGGCGCAGATCGACCCTGGCGTAATGGATCTGAACAGCTGGAACTGGGTCAACAACGACTGGCTGGTGGCACGGGTCGGGACCAATGTGCCGGTCGAGGGCGACAGCTGGTATATCCGCCGCGCGATCGGGGTCAGTGCCGACGGCAAGAAGACGATGATCCTGGGCAAGGAGGCGGCCGGCCAGATCGCCGACGATATATTGTGGACGGCCAGCGACGGTTCGCCACACATCCTGCTCGCCATGCAGACCTCGATCTATTCGGACAATCCGGGCTTCTGGCCAGAAGTGCGCGATTTCGACGTGTCGACCGGCCGGGGCAAACGAGTCCTGAGTCCGACCAGCAACGTCATGGACTGGTATGCCGATGGCGCGGGCACCGTCAGGCTCGGCATGTCCTATGACGATGCGACGCGCACCTCCAAGCTGCTCTACCGCGATGCGCAGACCCAGGCTTTCCGGACCGTCAACAAGGTCCGGGGGCCGGGCACCTCGCTCGGCAACGTGCCGGCGATGTTCCTGCCGGAAGCGGGCAAGGCGATCGCGTATGACGATGCGGACGGGTTCAACGCCGTCTATAATCTCGACCTGACGACGCTGAAGACCGGCGAGAAGCTGTTCGGCGTTCCCGGATATGATATCGACAATCTGATCACCGGCGATGGCGGCACGCGCGTGATCGGCGTGCGCTATACCGACACGCGGGAACGCACCCACTGGTTCGACCCGAAGCTGGCCGAGGTACAGGCGCTGATCGACAAGGCGGTCGGCACGCGCCGCGCGCAGATCGTGTCATGGAGCCGCGATTTCAACACGCTGATCGTGCTGGTCGACAGCCCCGACAATCCGGGCGGCTATTACACCTTCCAGGTCGACGAGGGTGTGATGCATCTGTTCGCCTCGATCAGCGAAGGGCTGGGCAAAAAGCCTTACGGCCCGGTAAGCACGATCCGCTACAAGGCCCGCGACGGCCTGGAGATCGAGGCGATCCTGACGCAGCCCAAGGGCGGTGGCAAGAACATGCCGCTGATCGTAATGCCGCATGGCGGGCCGTTCGCCCGCGACGAGGAAAGCTGGGACTGGTGGGCGCAGTTCCTGGCCAGCCGGGGTTATGTCGTGCTCCAGCCCAATTACCGGGGCTCGTCCGGCTATGGCACCGCCTTCTCGGACAAGGGCGACGGCCAATGGGGCCTGGCGATGCAGGACGACCTGATCGACGGCATCACCTGGGCAGCGAAGCAGGGCATCGCCGATCCGAAACGGGTCTGCATCGTCGGCGGATCCTATGGCGGCTATGCGGCGCTCCGCGCGGCGCAGCGCGACCATGGCATCTATCGCTGCGCCGTCTCCTATGCCGGTGTGTCGGACATGGCGGCGATCCTGCGCCACGACGCCAGCTTCCTGAACGGCAGTCGCAGCAAGGATTATTGGCGCAGCCAGTCGCCCGACCTGAAGGGTGCGTCGCCGGTGAATTTCGCCGCCGACTTCTCGATTCCGGTGCTGATCATGCACGGCAAGGCCGACGCCCGGGTACCGGTCAAGCAATCGCGCGAGATGGTCGAGAAGCTCAAGGCGGCGGGCAAGACCTATCGTTATATCGAGCAGCCCGAGGGCGACCATCACTTCTCGCGCGAGGCCGACCGCATCCAGTTCCTGAAGGAGATGGAAGCATTTCTGAAGCAATATAACCCGGCCTGATCGGGGCCGCGGCGCGGGCAGAAGGGGACGGAACAGGCGGGCGCTTCCCTTTTGGCCGCTTTGGCGCTAAGGCGCGCGCTCACGATTTCCCCAACATCGCTAGAGGTTTGTTTGGCCAAGGAAGAATTGCTCGAAATGCGCGGCCAGGTGGTGGAGCTTCTGCCCAACGCCATGTTCCGCGTAAAACTCGAAAACGACCATGAAATTCTCGGTCACACCGCCGGCAAGATGCGCAAGAACCGCATCCGCGTACTGGTGGGCGACGAGGTTCTTGTGGAGTTGACCCCGTACGACCTGACCAAGGGTCGCATCACCTACCGCTTCAAGTGACGCGCGTAGCGTGGCATCCCGGCGTAGGCCGGGATCCAGCTTAAAAGGTGCCGCCAGTGCGGCTCGTTCTAGCCTCAACCTCTCCGCGTCGGCGTGACCTTCTCGCGCGGCTCGGTGTCGAACCGGCGCRTGTCGCCGACCCAGCCATCGACGAAAGTCCGCTGCCGGCCGAGCTGCCGCGCGTCCATGCCCTGCGGCTGGCCGAGGCCAAGGCGCGCGCGGTCGCGCGGGCCGAGGGCGAGATCGTGCTGGCCGGCGACACGGTGATCGCGCTCGGCCGCCGCATCCTGGGCAAGGCCGACGACGAGGTCGAGCTGCGCCGCATGCTCGGCCTGCTTTCCGGCCGGCGCCATCATTGCCTGACCGCGGTCTGCGTGATCGATACCACCGGCAAGGCGCGCACCCGCCTGTCCGACACGATCGTCGCGTTCAAGCCGCTGACGACGGTCGAGATCGACGCCTATGTCGCGTGCGGTGAGGGGCTGGGCAAGGCGGGCGGCTATGCCATCCAGGGCCGGGCCGAGGCATTCGTTCGTTTCCTTTCCGGCAGCCATTCGGGCGTGATCGGCCTGCCCCTGTTCGAGACCCGCGCGCTGCTGATTGCGGCGGGCATGCCCCTTGGCTGAGCGGCCCTCCATCACATGGTTGTATGAAGCCGGCATCGGCGAGGCCCGCGCGGCGCTGGTCGAGGACGGTACGATCGTCGAGGCGCGGATCGAGCCCGATAGCGACGCGCTGCGCGTCGGGGCCATAATGAAGGCGCGGCTGGTCGAGGTCACGGTCAAGGGCCGCGAGGGTCGCGTAAAGCTCGATAGTGGCCATGAGGCGATCTTGTCCCCCCTGCCCGCCGGCATCACCCAGGGCACAGCGCTGACCACCGAGATCGTGCGCGAGGCGATTCCCGAAGCTGGCCGTGCAAAGCTCGCCAAGGCAACACCGGTCGAGCCGGATGCGGCCCTCACCCAGGGCCCCGACCTGCTCGCCCGGATTACCGCATCCGGACATCTCGTCCGCACCCCGCGCGCGCACGAGCCCGACGCGCTGGAGGCGGCTGGCTGGTCGGAGGTGCTGGAGGAAGCGCTGACCGGCGAGATCGCCTTTCCCGGCGGCGCGCTGCGCCTGTCGCCCACGCCGGCGATGACGCTGTTCGACGTGGACGGCTATCCGCCGCTCGACGCGCTCGCGGTCAAGGCGGCGCATGCCGTGGGCGCGGCGATCCTGCGGCACGATATCGGTGGGTCGATCGGCATCGACTTTCCGACCCTTGAGGGCAAGGCGGCGCGCCATGCGGTGGCGACGGCGATCGATGCGGCGCTGCCCCTGCCCTTCGAACGCACCGCGATGAACGGATTCGGCTTTCTGCAGATCGTCCGCCGCCGGGCGCGCGTATCGTTGCCCGAACTGCTCCGCGCCGACCGTGCCGGGGCCGAGGCGCGTGCGCTACTGCGCACGATCGAGCGCACGCCGCCGCCGGGCCTGCGGCACCACAAGGTGCCGGCGCGCGTTCTGGCCTGGCTGACGGCGCGCCCGGCGCTGCTCGACGAGCTGGCACGTCGTACCGGCATGACTCACGACTTCGAGGCGATCTGATTATGGCGAAGAACGACACCTGCCCGATCTGCGGCAAGCCCGCGACCGCTGAGCACACCCCGTTCTGCAGCCGCGGCTGCCGCGACCGCGATTTGCTGCAATGGCTCGGAGAGGGCTATCGTATTCCCGCCGGCCCTGCCGACACGCAAGAATCATCTGCTTCAACACATGGGCTGGACAGCGCCAACGACGCCGATTAAGAGGCCCGCTCTTTCCGGCGCCCATCAGGCGCGCCGGCATGCCCGGGTAGCTCAGTTGGTAGAGCATGCGATTGAAAATCGCAGTGTCGGCGGTTCGATCCCGTCCCCGGGCACCACCACCTTTCCGCAGCGCACCGTACACGTCCAGAAAACAGCGATTTTCCCCGCTTTTCAACGGTATGAATTCCATCCGAAACCGTGGCCGTCCCTTGGAAGCCACGTAACCTGACGGTATATTGACGGTATCAAAGTCGCCAATGAGAGCAAGATACCGTCATGCTTACCGATGCAGCGATCCGCAAAATCAAACCCAATGATAAGCCTTTCAAGGTCGCCGACATCCACGGCCTATACCTGCTCGTGCAGCCAAACGGCGCGAGGTATTGGCGCATGGACTACCGCCATGCAGAGAAGCGCGGGACCGTCGCTCTCGGTGTTTATCCGGATGTTTCACTGAAGGAAGCTCGCGAGAAGCGGGCAAACGCTCGAAAGCTGCTTGAGAAGGGCGTGACCCCTTCAAGCTACAAGAGATTGACCCGGGGCGTAGCCGCCATTTCTGCGGGAGATACGTTCAAGGCAGTGCGGATGAATGGCTTCAGAAGGTCGAAGCCGAGGGCCGAGCTCCGACAACGATCGACAAGCTTCGCTGGCTTTTAGGGTTTGCGGAACCGTTGATTGGGGGACGTCCGGTCGGCAATATCACTGCCCCGGAGCTCCTGACGGTGTTGAGAACGGTCGAAGTCCGCGGACGTTACGAAAGCGCTCGGCGGCTTCGGAGCACTTGCGGAAGCGTGATTCGGCGCTTCCACCAACCCTGGCCCGGGAGGCCGCAGAAAAGCGTGCTTTTCGGCAACTCAGTCCCGGTATTCCCACACTTCTTCCCACAATCATCTCTGCTATCGCGGATGATCGCCTGCGAGCGCAGAATGCCAGCCTCGGACAGCGCTGTCCAGACGGGCCGAGTGACCGGTTTGGCTGGTAGGCGGGCGACTTCTTTTTGGATCGGCAGAATGCGGGAAGCTGGAATTCATTCAGCTGACGGCTGAGGCACGAATGACCCATAGCACGAAGCCGCTGCGCGGCAGTGGCGTTTGCAGTGGGGTAGCGCGCCTACTCTGAAGTTTGGCCCTGCGGGGGCGGTGGCGGACGATGGAGTTCCTTCAACCAGAGGAACTCATCATGGCGACTTTACCGATCGACCGACCCTTTACCCCGCTGCGTCAGCGCATGCTCGACGACATGGCGATGCGCACGATGCGGTCGCGCACCCAGCATGACTATGTCCGCCACGTTCGCGCGTTCGCGGCGTTCCTCGGGCGCTCGCCCGACACCGCGACCGCCGAGGATGTGCGCCGCTTTCAGCCCCACCAGCGCGAGCACGGTGTTGGCGAGTCAACGATCAACGGCTCGGTGTCAGCGCTGCGTTTCCTGTTCGACGTGACGCTGGAGCGACCGGACCTGTCGCGCCGCCTGGTGCTGGCGCATCGCCCCAGGAAGCTGCCCGACGTGCTGAGCGTCGAGGAGGTGGCGAAGCTGCTCGAGGCGGCACCGGGCATCAAGTACCGGGCGGCACTGGGCGTGGCCTATGGCGCCGGGCTGCGCGTGTCGGAGGTCGCACATCTCAAGGCCGACGATATCGACAGCAAGCGGATGCTGATCCGGATCGAGGAGGGCAAGGGACGCAAGGACCGCAATGCGATGCTCTCACCCCAGCTGCTCGAGCTGCTGCGGCTGTGGTGGCGTGAGGGCAAGCGGCGCAGTGTCCTGCTGCCGCACGGCTGGTTGTTCCCAGGACGCAGCTACACCGATCCGATCTCGACCCGGCAGCTTCACCGTGCCGTCTGCGAAGCGGCCGAGGCGTCGGGAATCCGCAAGCGCGTCAGCCCGCACACGCTGCGGCACAGCTTCGCCACCCACCTGCTCGAGCAGGACGTCGATATCCGGGTGATCCAGGTGCTGCTCGGGCACAGCAAGCTGGAGACGACCGCGCTTTACACCAAGGTCGCGACCCGCACGATCCGCGCGGTCACCAGTCCGCTCGACTGGCTGATGGCGCTGATGGAGGGCAAGACGCCGCCGGTTGACGCCACGTGCGCACCTCCCTTGAGGTCGCGGACATCTTCCGCGCCGCCGGCCCGGCCTACCGGGCCGCACATACCGGGCATCTGAGCCTGCATCAGCTCAAGGTCATGTCAGCGATCGAGCATTGCCGCACCGCCGTCATGGGCGGTCACACTGAGGCCTGTACCGACTGCGGGCATTGGCGGGTGGCCTATAACAGCTGTCGCAACCGGCATTGCCCCCGGTGCCAGGGTGCCGCCGCACGCGCTTGGCTCGCCGAGCGCGAGGCCGACCTGTTGCCGGTCGGCTACTTCCATGTCGTGTTCACGCTGCCCGCCGAGGTCGCCGACATCGCGTTCCACAACAAGGCGGCGCTCTATGATCTGCTGTTCAAGGCGGCGTCCGAGACGATGCTGACGATCGCCGCCGACCCGAAGCATCTCGGCGCGCGCATCGGCATCACTGCGGTCCTGCACACATGGGGATCGGTGATGACCCACCATCCGCATGTTCACATGATCGTGCCCGGCGGCGGCATCGCCCGCGATGGCACGCGCTGGATATCCTTACGGCCAGCGTTCCTGCTGCCGGTCAAGGTGCTGGGCAAGCTGTTCCGCCGTCTGTTCCTGACCCGGCTGATGGCGCTGCACGCAGCGGGGCGGCTCGCGTTCTTCGGCGGCCTCGCGCACCTGACCGATCGGCGTGCGTTCCTGCGTCACTTGTCGCCGGTCCGCAAAAAGAACTGGGTCGTCTACGCCAAGCCGCCGTTCGCCGGACCGCAGGTCGTGCTCGCCAATCTTTCGCGCTACACCCACCGCGTCGCGATCTCGAACACTCGCCTGCTCGCCTTCGACGAGGCCGGCGTCACCATGCGCTATAAGGATTACCGCCGCGCCGGCGCCGACCGGCAGCAGGTGATGACGCTGGCGACAGGCGAGTTCATCCGTCGCTTCCTGCTCCATGTCCTGCCGCGCGGGTTCCACCGCATCCGCCATTACGGCATGCTCGCCGGCACCACCCGCAAGGCCCATCTCGAACACGCCCGCCAGTTGCTTGGCGTGCAGCCGCCGCCCGATGACGCGCCCGACGAACCGACCGATGTCCGCCCGCCATGCCCGTGCTGCGGCGGGCACATGGTCATCATCGAGACCTTCGAGCGCTGGCGACAGCCGCGCGCGCCGCCACGCGGCACCCCAGCGACCGGGACTACCGCGCCATGACCCGGCATGGCTCGACCAAATTGCGCTCCGAAAGTCGTGTGCTTCCGGCCACGATGCCGCTCGCGCTGGCGACTTCGCCCATCGCTCCAGCGACCACCTCAAGCCACGATCCCGGGCAACATCTACGCTGCACCTCCCCCGCGACGGCCACGTTTCAAACCGCCGATCGTCGTCCCACCAGACGGTGCGCCAGCCGAAAACCTGGGCGAAAACCGAAAACCCCATAGCTCACGCCCGTGGCACGCGACTTCCTGCTTTGGAGGATATCGTACGCCTGCCGGCGCCCGATATCCTTCACAGAACCGGACGTTCGGACCGCCACTTCAGGTCCTCAACTTCGGACATTCGTTCATCAGCGACTCGGCGACGATTATCGCGCCAGTCGGGATGGACGAGATGTTACCGTATGCCGGGTGCTACGCTGTGAAAGCACGACGACCGTGATCGACGTGCATGCGGTGCGTGCCAGCAAGCAGCACGTCGCGCGCTGTGATGGTCCTGGTGAAATGCCAATCACCGATTAGGCGCCGTGGGGTGATGTCGATCATCATATAGCCGCGCTGGCTCGTATCGGCCCATTGCAGCTCCGGATTTGCGGCGACAAACGCTTGTGCGACCATCTTTGGGTCCGCGCCGAAGCTGCCTTCCAGACCGCCCGACGTGACGCCAGGACCGGCAAATTCGACGCCGGCCGCTTTGCCGCCCTCGACCAGCGAATAGGCCCAGGCATTGTGGCTGTCGCCAGAGAGGATCACGAGATCGGCATCCGCGTCCTGCGCCGACTTGAGCAAGCGCGCGCGCGCAGCCGGATAGCCATCCCACCGGTCCATCCACATCGGGACGCCGATCCTGGCGGCGCGGACATTGTCGCCGAAATTGCGCACCATCTTGTCGGTCGCATCGCGGCGGAGCCAACTGACGGCATCGGCCGGCATCAAAGTGCGGCCGACGATCGTGCCCATGCCGAGGATCTGCCAGGCGCTGGTACGCGCATTCGCGCGGAAAGCGTGCGCAAGCCAGCTTTCCTGTGCCGACCCGAGCATTGTCGCGGACGGATCTTGCCATGCACCATCGCGAAAGGCGGTGAGCGCGGCGTCAGGGTTCGGAGCGCGGTAGGCCGACGCGATATCTGCCTGCCGGGTACGGGCGAGTAGACGTGATTCGGTTCGATAGAGGGTGGCAAGCGTGCCGAGCGGATAGGCTTTCCACGGCTCGTCCGATACCGGCATCCATTCGCGATAGACCTGCATCGCGGCACTGCGCCGCGGATTCCAGTCGCCCTCCGTCGCCGCCTGGTGGTTCTGCGCGCCGCCTTCCCAGCTGTCGTTCGCGGATTCATGATCATCCCACATCGCTATCATCGGCGCGACTTGGTGCAGGCGTTGGAGATCGGGATCGCCACGATAGCAGGCATAGCGCAACCGATAATCCGCAATCGACAGGATCTCGTGGTCGGGCGCTAGCGTCCGTCCGCTCACCGGATCGTGATACGAGATCGGACCATATTCGTAGAAATAGTCGCCGACATGCATCCATAGGTCGAGGTCGGGACGCGCGGCTGCGTGGCCGTAAGCGTTGAACCAGCCTAAGGGCAGATTAGAACAGGAAAACACCGCGAGCCCGAACCGAGGTGCATCGCCCGCGGGGAGCGTCTTTGTTCGTCCCACCGGCGACCGGCTTCCGTCGGGTGCGATGAAGCGAAACCAATAGGCGGTGCCGGGTGCGAGGCCATCGAGCGTTATCTTCGCCGTCCAATCGCGATAGGCGCCGGTGCGGATGCTTCCACCGGCCACGATCCGCTGAAACGAAGGATCGAGCGCGATCTCGGCGTCGACGCGAGCAACCTCGATGCCAGGGGCGGCCACGTAGCGAGTCCAGAGCAGCATCGAGTCAGACCCTGGCTCGCCGCTTGCCACGTTGTGCGTGAATCCGCTCGCATCGAGCGATTGCGCAACGCCTCGACCGGGAGCCAGCAACAGCGCCCCGAGCCCAACGCTCCTGCCAAGGAGATCGCGGCGATTAGGCTTCCAAACCATCGATTTTCCTCATGCCGAGGTGATTGCGGTCATTCAGAAGCGGGCCTTGATCGCCACGTTCCACATCGAGCCGTAAATGCTGTACAGTTGCACGCGGCTACGGATGTTCGAATAGACGATGTCGGGGGCATTGAAGATGTTTCGGCCCGCCACCTGAAGGGACACCGCCTTCGAGAGATTGTAGGTCGCGCTCACGTTCCACAGCGTCCGGGCGGCGTGGTAGAGGATGCCGTTGTTGGCAGTGGTTTCGGTGTTGCTGAGCGCACTGGTACGCGCCGACGACTGATAGTTGCCGGTCAACTGAAAATCGATCGGCCCCAGCCCATAGCGTACGCCCCAGTTCGCTGAATATTTCGGCAGATTCACGCGAACGCTGTCGGGATCGACCAACGTGAAGGAGCCACGCAGGCCCAACCCTTTGAGGGGCCGTGGCAGGAACACCAGCTGCTGGTCATATTCCAATGTCAGACCGGTAGTGCTGCTGACCCCGGGCTGATTGACCGTGCTGACATAAGTGTAGCCGCTGTAATCGCTGTCGCTATAGCCCGCCGCCGCTGGATCGATCGTGACGCCCGCAACCTGCATGTCCTTGACATCGAGGCGATATATCGACGCCGCGATGATACCCGAGGGTTCGAGATAATATTGCAGGCTGGCAAAATACTTCGTCGAATGTTCGGGCTTGAGCAGTGGATTGGGAACGGTGACGATCTGGGTGGTGTCGTTGACCGAAATTGCGCCGCCGAGATTGCCGTAGTCGGGGCGCAGTACCGCCTGGCTGAAGGCAAATTGCGCGACGACATGGCGGCTGAAATCATATTTCAGCCCACCGCTAAGAAACCAGTCGCCGTAATCGCCGGTCTTCCAAAGCTGCTCGCCATTATAATATTGATAGTTGATGCCGGCGACGGTGGTTGTGGAAAGGCCGGCGGCCTTGACCTGCGCGGCGGTGCGGATCTGCGCGACAAGCGCGCCCTCGTGCGTACCCTCGTAGCGCAGGCCGAGGTCGACCTTGAATTTGTCCAGCTGTCCTCGAAGTTCGACATAGCCGGCTTTGATCGTCTCGCGCACGCGATGGTCGTTCTGATAGTCGCGCGTGAGGTTACCGATGGTATCCGGCGTGAAATATTCCGGGTGCTGCTGAAACAGCGAATACGTCGCGTAATTGTTGTCGGCACGCCAGTTCTGCGCGTTGAAATTGCCCGCATCGAATCCGAGGATCTGGAACCGGTAGTTCTGCGTCGCGGGAATGGTCGATCCTGCCGGGCCAACATAATTATACAGGTCGTATGAGCCTTCATTAGTCCGCCAGTCATTGGTGCGGATCTGCCCGCCGGCCAGCACCGTGGCGCGCAGGCGACCGAGGTCGAACTTGCGCTTGATGTCGAGGTTGACGCCGTACTGATGATCGATGGCATCCGATTCCGCGCTGCGCACGCTGGTTGCGACGCTCGCCCAGTTGGCGGCATTGCTCCAGGTCGCGCCGGCAGTCTGCGCGAGCGTGTATGCCGTCGATTCCGGTGAGGTGCGATCTAGCGTGAACCCGATCCCCGAAAGCTTGGTGTCGTCGCGCTGGAAGAAACCGCGGCTGCCGTCGCGAAAATTATATTCGGACGTCGAATAGGCGCCGCGCAATATGACATCCCAGCGATCGTCCTGATATTCGAGCTTTGGCGTGACGATCATCGCCGGTGTGCCGGCATAGCGATGCGAATATTGCGTGCTGAGATTGGTGTTGGCGCCGCTCGGTGCGACGACGATGTGGGTTGGCGTCGAATCTGCGGTGGCGTAACTCTTCGTCGTCGTGCCGAAGGTCAGATAGGTATATTGGTTGTAATATTCGACGTCGTAGAACGAATAGGTGCCGCGCAACGATGCGGTGAGCCTGTCCGAAATCTTGTAATCGATCGCCCCGTTGATTGCTTCGCGGTGCGTGAATTTCGGACCCGGGCGGTACATCACCCGATAGGGGATGACGGTCCCGTTGGCGAGATAGGAATAGTCCGTCTGGACGCGGTCCTGCTCGACGTAATTAGCATTATAGCTGCCGCTGATCGCGACGCCGAGCCGCCCGCCGAAGAACACGTCGGCATAGCTCGCCTGCGCCGACGGAAAAATCGTCGCATGCTTCCGGTCGTCCGGCATGTAGACGGTGTCGAAATGCGAATCCGACGTCCCGATCGCGCCGATCTGCAGCTGCAGCAGCCGCTTCTTTCGCTCGAACGCATATTTGCTGACGAGGTTGACCGAGCCGCCCGGCGCGTCCGCGTCCATGCTGGCGGACAGCGTGTTATTGAGTTCGATGCGCGAAATGCCGGTGATCGACATCTGCTCGAACGAATTCTGGCGCCCTGCATTGTTGTTGGAGGTCGCGGTCGCCATGCGCGCGCCGTCGGTGGTGAAGATCGAATATTTCGGATCGAGTCCGCCGATGCGCACTGCATTGGTATCGACTTCGACATAATCGAGCGACAGGCCAGGCATGCTCTTCAGGAACTCGCCCACGTCGCCCATCGTCAGCGCGCCGAAATTGTCCGCATCGACCGCGGTGACGGCGTTCATCGCGGAGCGGCGCTTCATCAGCGCGGCGGCCTGGCCAGATCGCGTACCGACGACGGTGATGTCGCTGGTGTCGGATGCGGGGCCCTGCGCCACCATGCTGATCCCCAGCGAGGTGGGCCGGTCAGAGGGCACCCTCACGACCGCTTCGTAATCCTTCAGACCCGCATATCGTACGACGACCGTTACGTCGCCGGTCGGCACGCCGGAGAGGCGAAAGCTCCCGTCATCGTCGGTGTAGACAGCGATGCTGGTGCCGAGAATCCGAACCTCGGCATTTTGCAGATACTGGTTCGTGGTCGCGTTGAGCACGCGGCCGCGCACGACGCCCTTGGCGGCACCGCGCACCGGCCCCTTGTCGGTCGGCCGGCTCGAGCGCAGCGTTACGATCTGGCCATCGTCGCTGACGATCTGAAGCGGCGTGCTGGCGATCAGCTGGCGGAGCGCGACCCGTGCCGTCATACTGCCTTTGATCGCCGGCGTGCGAACGCCGGCGAGGTCACGCGCCGACGCGACGATCTGGATCTGCGCCTGACGCGCGAACTCCGGGATCGCCTTCACCGCAGGCTGCGCGGCGACATTGAAAATCCGGCTCTGCGCCAGGACCGGCGCGGACACGAGACAGGCAGCGGCAATGGCTGTACTATACAGCACGGAGCGACGCACAAACATATAGACCCCCATGTGCGCGCGAAGACAGCCGCGCGTTCAGGATCTGAGAGTCTTCAGGCGGCGTGTTCCGCCAATCGCCCGGTCGTTATTTCTTGGTTGGGGGCGGTTTAGGCGCAAGCGTCACGACGTCGCCGGTCACATCGATCCGCGCATCGAAGATCCCGGCGATCGCCGTGCTGAAGCCAATCGGATCTCCCGCCGAGAACAGCCCGGTGACGGGTTCGCCAGCGAGCGCCGGATCGGTGACGACGATGCGGGTGCGACTGTATCGCGCGAACTCGGCGGCCGCTTGATCAAGACGTTCGCCTTCGAATGCGACCTTACCGTCGCGCCAGGCGAGTTCGCGGCTGATCAACTCGGACGGGATCGTTTGCGGCTCGATAGCGCCGGCCCCTGTTGCAGGCAGCAAGACGCGCATATTGGCGCTCATCAAGCGCGGCGCAGATGTGCCCGCCTGCACGGTGACGTCGCCTTGGTTGACGAGGATATCGATTGGCTTGCCGTCGAGGCTCCTAACCCGCACTGTACCCGGCAGCGCGCGGACCTGCACTTCGGCCACGTCGACGAGAAGCGGTCCCCGGCGGTCGTGCACGATCGTGAAGTACGCCTCGCCATAGAGCAGTGTGATGCGGCGCTCGCTTTCGCTGTAGCGCACCCGCACGCTCGTGTCGGTATTGAGCATGACGGTCGAGCCGTCATCGAGGGTCACCAGACGAACCTCGCCACGGCGGGTTGTGATCGCCCCAAACGCCGGGGCGCCAAGGCCCAATGCCACAAGGGCGGTAGTCGCGGCCCCGCCTCCGGCCCAGGCAAGCAGCTTGCGGCGCGACAGGGCGGGGGCCGGGACCGGGACCGAAGGCGCCTTGGCCGGCGCGAAATGCTCGGGCGCGAAGTGCGGCCCCAGCGCCTGAGCAGACTCGCTCAGCATCGCCAGGGCATCCGCGCGCAATAGCGCGCCGCGCCGGCGGGGATCACCGTTCAGCCAGTCTTCCAGGTCCTGCGCTTCCACCGTCGATAATGCCGACCGATCGCGCCGCGCGATCCAATCGGCGGCGCGTTCATCAATGGATCGACTGGTTTCTCGCTCGGTCATCGAGACGGGGATTCTCCAACGCTTGGACCTTAGAGGTTTCTGCCAAAGCTTTTCCGCCATGGCCAAACCAATCGCTCAAAAAAAGAAGGCCGCGCGAGATATGTTTTTCCACCGTATTTTCCGAGATCGCCATGCGCGTGGAGATTTCGCGCTGCGACAGGCCCTCGACGCGGCGTAGCACGAACGCTTGCTGCATCTTGGTCGGCATCGCGCCGATCGCCTTGGCGAGCCGGCCGAGCTGATCCCGGTCGATCACGACCTGCTCAGGGGACGGGCAGTCGTCGGGATGGTCGAGATGCGGAAACTCCTCGACCGAATGGATCGGGACGACGCGCGCGCGCCGGACGTGCCTGGTAATGACCGATCGCGCGACCTGGAAGAGGTAGGCGCGCGGGTAACGGATATCCTCGACCGATTCGAGATCGGCCAGCACGGCATAAGCTTCCTGAATGATATCATCGACCTCGAGCCCCACGGGCTGGCCCCGGCCGAGCCAACTGCGCAACGCCGGTTCGTGCGGCAGGACATTGCGGAGGAACCACCGCGTCCGGTTTGGGTCGATCGTGCGCATTGACTGCCCCTGACGCCTTCAATGAAAATCCGCTCGGTCGCGGGCACGTTCTCGCGGGAGCGAGGCACGACCAAGTCGCCGAGCGCCTAGGCGCTAATTGTTACGGCGAGTGTTCTTTCGCATTACAGTTACCCTACACCGCGAATTCACGGCTTCGTCACCGGCATGAACGGCTCTTGCGGATTGCCCGTCCAGCGCATCAGCGTGAGGTTCGACGACTGTTTTCCTTTGCCGCCGGCTCTTGCGGAAATGTAGAAGAGTCCGTCGCCGACCGGCTGGAAGCCGACATCGGCTTCCTCGTTCCATCCGCGGATTCCCGTCGCCGCATCGCGCAGCCCATCATCCGCCAGGGTCAGCGTCATCCCCTGTTCCCATCCCCCGTCGCGCAGACGCACGCCCAGGAGCGGTCCCGCCCGAGGCGTGTCGCGCGCATCGATCGCAAACAGCCGAAAATTGGGGAAGGAAGGCTTCTGGCCTTGATAGACGCCGAGGAACCAGCGGCGCAGGGTCGCGTCATAGGACAAATTCTGAACGCCGTAGGACGTGTTGCCGGTCCGGACGAAATATTTGCCCTGCACGGCCACCGGGCCATGATGATGCGGTGCCGCTTCGCTGAGCGGGCCGGCGTAGCGGCTCCAGTCGGCAATATCATATTGCAGCAGGACCTGATGGTCGTTGTCGTTGCGTGTGGTGTTGCCGTAGATGCCGTACGCGATCGTCAGATAGAATTTGCCGTCGCTCTTGCCGAACGCCGGACCGAACGCCACGCCATCGATGCCCGAGCAATCGTAGCGGTGATCAGGCGACGCGACGACATCGCCGCGATACTTTCCGTCATCGCCGTCGAACACGCCGTCGCCGTTGATGTCGGCACTGTAATCCTTGACCACTTCGGGCAAATAGACGGTGCGGAACAGGTCGCCCTTGGCGGCATCGATGCCGACCCGGTCGATGCGGCGAACGTCGATGATCGCCGCGTAGAACGCTCCGTCCTTCTTATACTCCAGCGACCCGTATACTTTTCCGTCGGCCGAATTGAAGTCGAGATCGCCGAGATGGCCGGTCCAGCCGACCAACGTGCCGATCAGCCTGCCGCTGAAATCATACTTCGCGAGCAGCGTGGTGAAGGAATAATAGATATACCCGCCGCGCAGATCGATCGCGATGCCCTGGACATGCCCAGCGTCCCAGCTGCCGCCATTCTGGGTGAGCGGCAACCGGCGCGGCGGCGCGGCAGCGACGGGCACCGCAGGCCATTGCAGCACCCCCGCCAGCAGCAGAGCGGTCGAAAAAGCCCTTTTGCCGTGAGTACCGAACACGAACGCCATCCTTTCGACCTTTCGAAAGCGTGGCGGTTAGGTCGGCCGGATGACCATATGGTGACAAATGCCGCGCCGAAATTTTTTTGAAGCGAGTGGCGGAAACCGCCTTGTCGGACCTCAAGGGGACTCCCCCGTCGTCACGTGCGACCAGCGAGGCGACACACATGTCCGATGCTCCCGATCCTACCCGGCGGCGCCTTTTCACCGGCGCGGCCCAGCTCGCCTCGCTCGCTGCCGCAACCAGCCTGATGCCACTCAATGTCCAGAAACTGATGGCTCAAACGCCGAACCGCGCTGGTTCGATCAAGGACGTCAAGCATGTCGTGATGCTGATGCAGGAGAATCGCTCGTTCGATCATTATTTCGGGACGCTGTCGGGCGTGCGCGGCTTCGACGATCCACACGCAATGACACTGGCACACGGGAAAAGCGTGTTTCATCAGCCCGATGGCGAAAATGCGGACGGCTATACCCTGCCCTTCCATCTCGACAGCCTCGCCACCAATGCGCAGAAGATGCCGTCCACCAGCCACGCCTGGTCGGTGCAGCATCACGCCTGGAACGGCGGAAGTATGGATGCGTGGCTGCCAGCGCACCGTGCCGCCGATGGCGCAAATGGCCCGTATACGATGGGCTATTTCAAGCGCGCGGATCTGCCCTTCCACTTCGCGCTGGCAGAGGCGTTCACGATTTGCGACGCCTATCACAGTTCGGTCATGGGCCCGACCTGGCCCAACCGCCTCTACTGGCTGTCAGCAAGCATCGATCCCGCTGGCGAAGCGGGCGGACCGGTCACCGTCAACAAGATGCCGCCCGGCGGCTTCCGCTGGACTACCTATGCAGAGCGGCTGCAGGCAGCGGGCGTCGACTGGCGCATTTATCAATATGGCGAGCCCGGCCGGCCGCACAACATGTTCAAATACTTTGCGCAGTTCCGCGACGCGCCGCCCGGATCGCCGCTGCTGGAGCGCGGCATGCCCGAGGCAGACGAAGGCCGCTTCGCTGCCGACGTCCTGGCCGACCGCCTGCCGACCGTTTCCTGGATGATGCCGAGCGCCGCGGCGAACGAGCATCCCGACCATTTGCCCGCCGCGGGCGCGGATTTCATCAGCCGCCGCCTTAGCGAACTTGCCGCCAATCCGGAGGTCTGGGCCAAGACCGCCTTCATCCTCAACTATGACGAGAATGACGGCTTGTTCGACCACGTCCCGCCGCCGGTTCCGCCGAAAGGAACGGCCGGCGAATTCATCGACGGCCTGCCAATCGGTGGCGGCTTCCGCGTGCCCTGTATCATCATCTCGCCCTGGACGGTGGGCGGCTGGGTCTGCAGCCAGCCTTTCGATCATACTTCTGTGTTGCAATTCCTCGAGCAGGTGACGCGCGTGATCGAACCCAACATAACGCCGTGGCGGCGCGCGGCGTTCGGCGACCTTACCGCAGCGTTTCGCTTTGCTCATGCACCATCGCGCGCGCCGGTCTTGCCGGAAACAAGCGCGATGCTGCAGCTGGCCAACCGCAACGTCGCGACGCTGCAGGCGCCAGCGATGCCAGGTGGCGATCAGCAGCGGCCGGCGCAGGAGAAGGGTAGCCGCAAGCGAGTTTGAATTGTGGCGCGGCTCGCGCGTGCGGGCGTGACCTCCATCCTCACCGCCATCGCAATCTGGGGCCGGCGGTGCGCGCGGCTCCTGTGGCAGACAGGGCGCTCTACGCCGAGCGTTGCACGGGTTGCCATGGAACATCGCGGGCAGGCCGCGAAGAAGCACCTTCCGTCATCGGCTCGGATATCGACAAGAATTGTGAGCGCAACTCGCGGCGGCGATCGAAAAATCCGGGGTTAGATACCGCATGACGACCTTGGCGGGCCGCGCGGCCAAGACACAGACGCCCGTCGACATGATCCTGAGCGCGAACACTGCCCGACATGACCGGTCACACGCAGGGCCCGAAGAAAAATCTGGCCGGCGAATGGCGGAACCTGTCGCGCCGAGGCTCTCAACCGCCAAGCGGGCGGCAAGTGAGCCCGTATCTGGGGGTTCCATCATGTTTCAGCGCTGTTTCCTGCTGTCGAGCACAGCCGTCGTTGTCGCGTTCGCTCTGTCCGCACCGTCCTGGGCGGAAACGCTCCCGGCAGCCCGACCGGACCGCGATGGCGGCGCCGCGGTCGCCACGAACACGCCCGACGCGGCGCCAGCCGGGATGGACGGTTCGGACCAGGACATCGTCGTCACGGGCAGCGCGCAACGCAACGAACAGACTATCGCTGTCAAGCGGCGGTCATTGGGCGTGGTGGATTCGATCTCGCAGGACGATACCGGCGACCTCGCCGACGAGACCGTTGCGGATGCGCTGGTCCGACTGCCCGGTATCAGCACGATGGAAACGCTCTATGGCGAGCAGTCGGCCAAATATGTGTCGGTGCGCGGCATCTCGCCCGATCTCAACTTCGTTTCCTTCGACGGCCTGGCGATGTATTCCGCCTCCAATAACGGTGACGGCACGCGGCGCGTCGATCTCGCGCTCATCCCGACGCAGGTCGCGCAGATGACGGAGGTCGCCAAGAGCTTCACGCCCGATCTGGACGCTGGCGCGATTGGCGGCGTCACCAACATCGTTCCCTACAGCGCCTTCACAGGGCGCGACCATTGGGTGATCGACGTCAGCGGCCAGTATCAGCCGAGCACCAGCAGCTTCCCGGCGTCCAACGCCATGGGCGGACATCTCGACACGCCGTTCGGCGGTGGGATCAAGGGCCTCTACGTCCGCAAGTTCGGCGCGCACGACCAGTTCGGCCTGGTGGTGTCGGGCGTGTATAATCAGGAAAGCTGGGAGGCCTCGAAGCCCAATGCCAATGGCCGCACCTATTACACCGCGACCGGTGCGACGGCGAAGGCGGACCTGTCCAACTGGAATGGCTTCGATCCGATGCCGACACTGATCCGGCCGATGGACTACACCAAGACGCGCCGCCTGTTCGGAGGGTATGTAGGGCTGGAGTATCGCGCCAGCGACACACTGAACGTTTCGCTGTCGGCCTATGACTACAAGCAGATCGAATATCAGGGCCTCAACGACTTTTATGCGGAAAGCTTCAGCGGCGTCTCCTATGCCGACCCGCATACCGCAACCTTCAAGATCGGTCGGGTGCGGCCGGCCTATGATTACGACCTGTTCAAGACCGAATCGCGCGGCGCGATCTTCAAGGCTACGCAACGCTGGGACAACAACACCTCGATCGAAGTCCGCGGCGGCTATGGCCTGAGCCGCTTCTACGACATGGATCTGGGCGTCGCCTATGCTTCCTCGCCGACCAACGACACCGTCACCTGGAACATGGCAAATCCGACGCCGACCTTCTCCTTTTCCAATGCTGCGGACATGGTCGATACGAGCAAGTTCAAGCTGTATTCGGCCTCCGACACGTTCAGCACGTCGCTGTTTGAAAACTATGAAGGCCGCGTCGACCTGAAGCACAATTACGGCGCGGACAGCGTTGGGTTCGGTTTCGCCGCCGGCTTCGACGGGCGCGGCGTCAACGCCGCGCGCGACTTCAGTCAGTCCACCTACTCGGTCAATAACAGCGCGCTCGGCGCGATCGGCACGGTGGTCAGTTCCGGCACGTTCGGCTGGCCCTACCCGACCATCTTCCTCGATTATGCGCGCTTTGCGAATACGGTGAAGCCAACCCTTTCCGTCAATGCCGCGTCGAGTGCGAGCAGCTCGAACGCCAGCGACTATCGCTATGACGAGACGGTAATGGCCGCTTATCTAGCGGGCATGTACGCCCGTGGCGGTTTCCGCAGCATTGCCGGAATCCGGTACGACACGGTCAGCTTCGATGCGCTGGTACCACAGCAGGTGAACGGCACCTATGCGGGCGCGCTCAAGCGCTATGACGGCGGCTATTCTCACCTGTTACCGTACGTTACGGCGACGCAATCCTTTGCCGGCGGTGCCTGGCAGCTTCGCGCCGCCTTTAGCCAGACGCTGGGCCGTCCAGCCTTCAGCGACATTGCCACGGCGGAAATTCGCAACAACCAGTCGCTGACCATCACGCGCGGCAATCCGAACCTGCAACCGCGCAAATCGACCAATGTTGATCTATCGCTGGATCGCTATTTCCGCGGAGGTGACGGTATCATCTCGCTTGCCGGCTTCTACAAGCAGATCAAGAACGACATCTTCTCCCTTGCCTCGACAGAGTCGGTCGATGGCGTTGATTACACCGTCACGCAGCCGCTGAATGCGTCACACTCCAATCTGAAAGGCGTCGAGGCCACGGTCATCGACAACCACCTTTTTGCCAGCGGCATCGGCCACAACCTTGGCGTGTCGCTCAACGCCAGCCGAATCTGGGCAAAGATGGACTTCATCGTCGCGGGGGCTTCAACGTCGCGCGACAATGTCCTGTACCAGCCGAACTGGCTGGCGAACGCCAGTATGTTTTACTCCCTGCCGAAAGGTGGCGAGGCTCGTATCGCCTATCAATGGGCTGACCAGAGCCTCAACACGGTGAACGCGCAACCGTATCAGGACTATGTCTTGAAAGCGCGCGGTCAGCTCAATGCATCGCTGAGGCTTCCGCTGAGCCGCAATCTGCTCGTTAAACTCGAGGCGGACAACATTCTGGGTGACAACAAGAGCATGATGCACGGATATTTTTCGGAACGCTACACGCTGAGTGTCAATCGCAAGTTCCTTCTGGATATCGTGCTGTCGAATTAACCGGTTGGGGTATTTGATCAACCCTATGCAATACGCGTCGTGACATGACGAGCTGCGAACATGTCACCTCGCCACCAAACTCCGACATCCGTCGAAAGCGACCGGCGCGGCACAACTGCAGGCCCACGCACGCTGATCCGAACTTGCTTGTTGGTGATGCCCAGCAGTCGCGCCATCTCGGGCGCGACCGTCCAGCAGCGAGAATTCTCAGAAATTAAGCGATGCGCGAACCCCGCCATAGCGCCGGAAATCGCGTGGCAGATTACTCTGGATGGCCTGGGCATTGCCCTGGTTCCCATACGAGTTGTTCACATTGAAGAAGTACTGCTTGTCGAAGGCATTGTTCAGGAAAGCCACGACCTCCCATTTT
This sequence comes from Sphingomonas sp. P3_C6, assembly GCF_056402595.1. NCBI lineage: Bacteria > Pseudomonadati > Pseudomonadota > Alphaproteobacteria > Sphingomonadales > Sphingomonadaceae > Sphingomonas > Sphingomonas sp. P3_C6. The sequence continues at coordinate 71,701 of NZ_JBFUHB010000013.1, read as the reverse complement.
TTGTCATGGTCGCGCACGCCAAGCGACAGATTCAGGATGCCATAGCCCTTCTGAATCGTCTCGGGATCGTTGTTGATTCCGAAGTTGAACTTGCTCTGATAATTGAAGGCAGCCTGCACGACGCCGTCCAGCGAGGAGGTGAGTGCCGGCGTATAGTCACCGCTGAGCGAGAGCTTCCATTCCGGCGCTTGTGCGGGGCGGAAACCCGCGAGATTCTGTCGAGCCGGGGTGCCGACACAACCCTGGGCGAGGGACTGCCCCGGATAGCATTGCCCGAAGGGAAAGGAGAGGATTTTGGCATCGGTATAGGTGACGCCGCCCGAGAAATTCAGATCGTCGCGCACGCGTACCGAGCCCTCGATCTCGACGCCGCGTGTGCGCAGCTTGCCGACGTTCGCCAGACGGAAATTGCTCGTGCCGTCCGAAAGCGTCTCGATGCCTTGTGCCTGAAAATCGTTGAAGGTCGTGTTGAACAGCGTCGCGTTCAGCGTCACCCGGCGGTCGGCGAACTGCGTCTTGATGCCGAGTTGCCAGTCCTTGGATGTTTCGGGACGGACCGGAACCAAGCGCGTCGCGTTGAACCCGGTCCCCACATCATAGGCTTCGCCTTTGTGACCCGTGGCATAGGTGAAGAAGGCCATGATGTCGGGTGCGAGCTTCTGCTGGATGCCGAGCTTGTAGGTTTCATAGGTTTCCGGGTCGTTGCCCTCGAAATAGGGTCGAGCACCGGTTCGGTCCTGGAAGGTCACATAGATTTTGTTGCGGCCCACGCGCGCGCCGCCGATGAGCGTGGTTCCGTTGATGATGTCGTACTCGAGCTGCCCGAAAGCGGCGTACTGCTTGTTGCCGTTGGTGGCGTACCAGTTCGCGACCGAGAAGAAGGGACCGCGTACGAAGTCGCGCGTCACATCAAGGTCGGAATAGAACAGGCCGAAGGTATAGCGGAACGGCTGAGCGCCCGGCGACACCAGTCGCAGCTCCTGTGAGAAGGAATGCACATTGAAGGTGCCGGCCTGGGTGTTGTCGAGAGCAGCGATCGCGGATTCATCCTGGTCGAGAATATCGTACTGCTTGAAATGGTCCCAGGCCGTGATCGACACGAGCGAGGCGAACCCGAGGTCGAGGGATCCGCGTAGCGACTGGCTGAAGTCGGTATAGTCGGTGCCCGACGTGACGTTGTTGACCACGTCGGTATTGTCCTCACCGAACGTCACGCCGGGGGCGAATACCGAAGGACCATAGGCAGCGTTGCCGCGCAGCCGGGCCGCCCGAGAGACGCGAATGAACGGGCGCCCGATCGTGGTGTGGCCGTCGATATAGCCGACCTGCGCAGTGAAGCTCAGCGTATCGGTCGGGTCCCACACAAGCTTGCCACGTAACGAGAGAATCTCGCGCCCGTTGACCTTCTCCCCGTTGAACAGGTTGCGGACATTGCCCTTGAAATTGTCGTAGTTCGCGCTGACGCGGAAGCCCAGCGTCGGCGAAATGGGTCCCGACAAGGAACCGTTGATTCCGTATTCGCTATCCGTAGTGACCAACCCGCTGAGCCGGCCGTGAAGCTCGGACGTCGGTCCCTGCGTCACGATGTTGAGGAGCCCGGCCGACGCGGCGCGGCCGTAGAGCGTGCTCTGCGGCCCGCGGAGAACCTCGATTCGTTCGATGTCCGAAAGGTCGGCGAATGCACGCGCAAGAAACTGTACCGGCACGTCGTCGATCTGTACCGCAACGCTCGGTTCGACGCTGGGCGAGAAGGCAAAGGTGCCGATACCACGGATCGACACCGATGCATTCACTGGATGTTCGGCCGAACGGACGAGCAGCGACGGCGCCGCGCGGGTCAGTTCCGAGAATTCCCGGATTCCCTGCGCCTCCAGCGTCTGGCCGCTGATGACCTGCACTGCGAGGGGGATGTCCTGGACTCGCTCCTCGCGCTTCTGCGCGGTGACCACGATATCGTCGCTGGCGGTCGGGCCTTGGCCGACTGTGGAAGCCCCAGCCTGTCCGGAAGGCCCGTCCTGCGCAAGAGCCTGGCCCCCGCCCGTGAATACGAGACTGGTCGCTAGCAGCACGCGCGCCACTGCCGTGGTGTTCAGCAATCTCATGGGTTCCCGTCCCCTCCCGCGATGAATGTCGAGTCTTTTGACTTCGTCCAGCGCTGTAGCTCGCAAGGCCGCGCGATGCAATAGTTGTATGATAACTTAGAACCTGGATATCCGGGTATCGCGACGTTTTAGTCGCATATCGCTCGCTGAACACACCTTTCCCTGCTCGCGGCTGACATCCACTCGGGAGAAAGATGCTAACTGACGAACCGTAAAAGCTCAATGTTATAGCACAAATGGTAATCTGCGGTCCGTCAGCTGAGCTGACAGATGTCCACCACGTTCATGTCGTTATAATCGAGATTCTCTCCAGCCATCGCCCAGATGAAACTGTAAGCGCGGGTCCCGGCGCCCATATGAACCGACCAGGGCGGCGAGATCACGACCTCCTCATTCGCCATGACGATATGCCGCAGCGCGTCAGGCTTTCCCATATAGTGGAAGACCCGGTCGTCCTCCGGCAAATCGAAATAGAGATAGATTTCCGAGCGCCGCTCATGGACGTGCGGCGGCATGGTGTTCCAAACGCTGCCAGGCTTGAGGATCGTCATGCCCAGGCACAGCGAAGCGCTGGCGCAGGTATGCGGCAAGATCAGCTGGTAGATGCTGCGCTCGTTCGCCCTCTCCAGGCTGCCGCGCTCCATCGGCACCACATCCGAAATCGCGAGCTTGTGCAGCGTGAGCGCGCGGTGCGCGGGGACGCTTAGCAAGTAGAAGCGTGCACCATCACCGGCAAAGGTCACATCGGCGGCGTTCATCGGGATATAGAGCGCTTCGCGCCGTGCCAGGTCAAACGCCTGCCCGTCCACGGTCACCGTGCCCATGCTCGAGCCGATATTGACCACGCTCATCTCCCGCCGCTCGAGCAGTGGGCGCCCGGCGTCGCTTGGGGGCTCGGACCGTACCGGCAGCCCAAGCGGACCACCCGCGGGCACGGCGCCACCGATGATGAAGCGCTCGCCGTGCGAATAGTTGAGAATGATTTCACCCGGGCGGAACAGGTCGGTTACGAGATATCGGTCACGCAGATCTTCATTGCTGGCACACGCCATCATGTCCGGATGGGTGGCATAATAGGTCTTTTGGAACACCGAATTCTCCAGCGATGTCAGAGCGCGGCGACGGCCGTGGCCGCCAGCAGAAAGGCGCCGACGCCGTAATATTGGGTGTCGCTCGCTTCGACGCGCTCTGGCTGGTCGCTTACCTGCTGAACCCAGCCGAGACGCCCGTCCGGTTGAATCGCGCGCGTCAGCGCTGTCCAGCCGCGACGAACCACTGGTTCATATTCGCGGCGGTCGAGCAGCCCCGCCTTGATTCCCCATGCCATGCCGTAGGTGTAGAAGCCGGTACCGCTGGATTCGGGCGGCGAATCCTCGGGCGCCAGCAGCGAGGGCGACCAATAACCATCGGCCTTCTGGAGCGTTTTCAGCTTCGCCGCCATTTCGCGGAAAAGCTTCTCCATCCGGATACGATCGGCGCTGCCCGGCGCCAGCATCGGGATGATGCGCGGCATGCTGGCGAATACCCAGCCATTCCCGCGGCTCCAGAACTGCTTGCGGTTCTTGTCGTCGCGGCGTCCGAAGAAGCGGCTGTCGCGGTAGAAGAGGTGCTCGGCGGGATCGAACAGGAAGTCGGTTGTCGCCCAATATTCCTGCATCGCATAGTCGCGGAAACGGCGGTCGCCGGTCTGGCTGGAAAGTTCGATCATCGCCGGCGGGGCCATGAAGAGCGCGTCGCACCAGCACCAGCGCGTCAGGCATTCGGTGTCGTCATAGCCCGAGGGCGGCTGGTAGAACGCCAGAGTCACCCGGGGTTTATGTGTGACGATATAGTCGAAGGTCTTACGCGTAGGCGCGAGCGCCGTCGCTCCCGCGCCGTGTTGCGCTGCCCACAGATAGGATTGGGTGATGACCAGATCGTCGGCGTGGAAGGGTCGGCGTGCCGGCAGCCATTGATTGGCCCGGCCCATATCGAGGATCGCCTGACGGATTTCGGGCCGCTTTCCGGCGTCAGCCAGCGCCGTCATGCCGATCCAGAACACCGCCTGTTCCCAGGCGCGCGGACTGCGCGTCTCGGTGGTGATGCGCGACACGTGCGTCGCATCCGCCATTCGGGCGAGCTGCCAGTTGGCGAGTTTGGTCGCGGTTTCGATCGCCTCCCGTGCCGCGGGTTGAACGGCCCAGGGAGAAGCTTGACCAAAAGCAGGCGCGACCAGGAGTTGGGTGAGCACAAACGCGGCGAGCGGACGCAGGATCATGGATGGCCCTCGATTGCCGGGTGCTGGATGGCGCCGGGGTTGACGGGAAGCAGCCTTGGGCTGAGCAGATGGAGTGCGGCGAGCGCAACGAAATAGGCGCCGCCCGCAACGGCGAAGACCAGCGCGTAGCTACCCGAGACGTCGAGCACATAGCCGATGAACTTGGCGATCAGCATGCCGCCGATCGCACCTGCCGTGCCGCCGATGCCCACCACCGACCCGACCGCCGCGCGCGGGAAGATATCGGAAGGCAAGGTCAGCAAATTGGCGGAAAAAGCCTGGTGCCCGGCCGTCGCCAGCCCGATCAGCAACACCGCGATCCAGAGCGAATCGACATATTGCACGGTGACGATGGGCAACACCGCCACCGCGCAGGCAAGCATGGTGAACTTGCGCGCGCGGTTCGGCGTCAGGCCGGCCTTGATCATCCGCGACGAGGCCCAGCCTCCGATCACGCTACCCGCGTCCGACAGGACATAGATCACGACCAGCGGCGGGCCGAAGCTCCTGAGATCGAGCCCGTAGCGCCGGCCGAGAAAGTCGGGCAGCCAGAACAGGAACATCCACCAGATCGGGTCGGTCAGGAATTTCGGCACTGCATAGGCCCAGGTTTCGCGCACTGCGAACAGCCGGCGCCACGGCAGGCGTTCGACAGACGGTTCGGGATCGCTACGGATCAGCGCGAGTTCCTCGGCGCTGACCCGGTCATGTTTTTCCGGTGCGCGGTAGATCGCGATCCAGGCGATCAGCCAGGCAATGCTGAGCAGCCCCGTCGCCACGAAGGCGAAACGCCAGCCATACGCCAGCGCCACAGCGGGGATAAGCAGCGGCGTGACGATCGCGCCGACATTGGCGCCGGCGTTGAAGATGCCGATCGCCAGTGCGCGCTCGCGCTGGGGAAACCATTCGGCCACTGCCTTGAGCCCGGCTGGGAAATTGCCGGATTCGCCCAGGCCAAGCGCGAAGCGAACCATGGCGAACTGGGCAACGCTATGGACCAGCCCGTGCGCGACATGGGCCAGCGTCCAGAAGGCGAAGGCGGCGGCATAGCCAAAGCGTGCGCCGGCGAAGTCCATGAACCGGCCCATACCGATATAGCCGAGCGCATAGGCCGCCTGGAACCAGAAGACGATGTCGGCATATTGCCCTTCGCTCCAGCCGAGATCGGCCTGAAGCAGCGGCTTGAGCACGCCGATCATCTGGCGATCGATGTAGTTGATCGCCGTCGCCGCGAAGAGCAGGCCGCAAATCACCCAACGATAACCACGAGCCCGCCGCGCGGCGCCGGCAACGATTGCCTCACCCTCGCCGTTCATGCCGCGCCCCGCGGGAAACCGCAGCTGGATGCGCGTGCCGGACCCGGCACGGCTTTTGCCCGTTGCATAATCCCTCCGCTACCAACCTGCCGTCCGCTTATGAAGTTATCATACAACCATGACGTTTGCCGTCAACGCATGACCCGCGAACGGCATCGATCAGGTCGACCGGTCGCGAACCCGCGCACTGGCACTCAGCATCGAATGGCGGCTGAGGCTCTCTTGCATATGGTGGCGCGCCGCTTCGCGTGCCCGCTGCGGATCCATGCGCACGATCGCATCGACAATCGCGTCATGTTCGCCACGCACCTTTACAACATAGGCTTCATGCGCCTCGTCGGGTTGGTCGCGCAGATAAAGATTGCGCGGCGGTACCAGCCGCAGACCGAGGAAATCGACCAGCCGTACATAATAATCATTCTGCGTCGCGCGGGCGATGGCGAGATGGAATGCCGAATCGGCCTTGGCCGCAGCAATCGGGTCGCCACTCTGCTCGTTCATCTGATGCAGCGCTTCCTGGATCGCGCCGATGTCCGCGGTCGTGCGCCGGGCAGCGGCAAGGCCCGCCATTTCGGTTTCCACCGCAAGCCGCATCTCGAGCAGCTTGATCACATCGGCCAGCTCGTTGAGCTCGTCCCTGGTAATCTGGAAGGCACGATATTCTGCGGTATCGGCGACGAACACGCCCGAACCCTGGCGCGACACCGTAAGACCCTGCGCGCTGAGCCGGGCCACGGCCTCACGCACCACTGTGCGGCTCACATTCTCGGAAAGGGCGATTTCCTTCTGGGTAGGCAGGCGCGAGCCCGGCGCGAGCCCACCTGAGCGAATCTGCGCTTCGAGTTTCGCGAATACATCGTCGGTGAGCGACGATGTGCGTGCCGTATCTTCGCCGATGACGTCCCCCTCCACTAAACGGGCTCCGATGACCCGACTTGTCATACGAATCTCCAAATTGTAAGCCAGCTCTATCAGCAATGGCCAAGCCAGTCGATCCGGCGAAACGAACCGGGGGAGGAAAAAGACAATGCGCCCGCTTCGGCTGTTTGCCGCCTCCCTGCTCGCGACCACGGCGTTTGGGCTGGCTGGCCAAAATGCTCCCGCGCCGCCAATCCAGCCTCAGATTTCCGCAGGGCACCCCGACTGGGAGAATCCGTCGATCTTCGCGCGCGATAAGGAGCCGGCGCGCACCACCGCCTTTCCGTTCGAGACCGCATCAGGGCGATGACCCATCGGTTTCGCCTGACCTCCTTTGCCGGAAACGAAACCTACGCCGTGCTCGCCAAACCAGCCAACGCCGGAGCCTTGCAATGAACCATCACCTCGCCCTGATCGCCGCCGCGGCCCTGCTTGCCGGGTCCGCCATGGCACAGGATGTGCCCGGCACGGCGCAATTGCCGCCGGCCGAGAAACCGCTGCCGCCGGCGCCGGACAAGACGCGGCGCGCGACGGTGTTGCTCGCGGACTATCGCTATGACGATCTGCTCTGGGAAAACGACAAGACCGCGCATCGCATCTATGGCCATGCGCTGGAAGCTGCCGAGCCGCCCTCGGGATCGGGCATCGATAGCTGGGGCAAGAACGTTGCCTGGCCCTTTACCGATCGCCAGCTCCGCTCGGGCGACCAGCACCAGTATCACGGCGAAGGCCTGGACTTCTACAATGTCGGAACCGGCCGCGGCGCCGGCGGGCTGGGCATCTGGCTGGACAACAAGCTCTGGACGTCGCGCAATTATCGCAGCTACCGGATCCTCAAGAACGGTCCCGATGTAGCCGATTTCGAGGTCGATTATGCACCCTGGCCGATCGATGTCACCCGGAAGGTCTGGGAGACTCGGCGCTTCACCTTGCCGCTCGGCACGCACTTCACGCGCATGGTTTCAACGCTGCGCTCGGACAAAGCGGGTGCGCTAGTCGTCGGCATCGGCATCGGCAAGCGCACCACCGGCGATGGCGGTGACCTCACCGTCGACCGCGCCAGGGGCCTGCTGTCGTGGTGGGGGCCGGACGACCCCCATCACGGCCGGATGATGATCGCGCTGCGTGTCGATCCGGCGACCATCGCAGAGATCAGGAACGACGCCGATAATTACCTCGTCTTGCTGAAGGCAACGCCCGGCAAGCCGTTCGTCTATTATTCCGGCTCGGCATGGAGCCTGGGCCAGGACGGCTTCCGGAACCGCGCCGACTGGGATCGGGCGGCCGCTGCCGAGCCGGTCGATTTCGCCGTGCCGAAGACGCGCTGAACCACTTCAAACACGGAATCCGGATCATGGAACGACGCACTTTCCTCGCCTCGGCCCTCGGCGCCGGTACGCTCGCTGCCGTGTCCGCGAAGCCCGCGGAGGCAGCGAGCCCATCGTCCGCCGCGCCCACAGACGGTGCCGCCGATCGCCGCTACATGCTCGATCTGCTGACCCGGATGGCCAGCCCTGTACTGGCGCCGATGTCGCAGGGTAAGCTCCAGTCGGTATTCAAGCCCGAGCTCAGCCCCACCTGGGACGGTCGCAACCCCAAGGTCGCCTATCTCGAATGCTTTGGCCGCCTGATCGCCGGCATCGCCCCGTGGCTCGCACTACCCGACGACGCGTCGCCCGAGGGCAAGCTGCGTGCGACGCTGCGCGAGCAGGCGGTGGCCAGCTATGCGCATTCGGTCGATCCTGGGAGCCCGGACTATCTATTGTGGCGCGAGGCGCCCCAGGCGCTGGTCGATTCCGCTTATTACACCAACGCCTTCATGCGGGCACCGCAGCTGTGGAAAGCGCTCGACGCGACCACGAAGAGGCGCGTGATCGAGGAGATCAAGGGCGTCCGCCGTTTCTCCCCGCCCTACACCAACTGGTTGCTCTTCGCCGCGATGAACGAAGCGTTCCTGCTATCGATCGGCGAGGATTGGGATCCAGTGCGTATCGATCTTGCGGTGCGCAAGATCAACGAATGGTATGTCGGCGACGGGTGGTATTCGGATGGGCCGCATTTCCATTTCGACCACTACGGATCCTATGTGATCCATCCGATGCTGGTCGAGATATTGGAGGTGCTCGTCGCCACCAGCGCCAAATTCAACAGCCTCGACGCCAAAGCCTTGCTGGATCAGGCGTACAAGCGCATGCGGCGGTATGGCGAGCATCTGGAGCGCCTGATAGCGCCCGATGGCAGCTACGCGCCGATCGGCCGTTCGCTCACCTATCGAACCGCGGTATTCCAGCCGCTTGGCTTGCTCGCCTGGCGCAAGGAGCTTCCCCCGTCACTCCCGGAAGGGCAAGTACGCGCCGCGACCATGGCCGCGCAGCGGGCAGTATTCGGGTTCTCATCCAACTTCGATGCCAAGGGCTATCTGACGATCGGCTTCACTGGCCACCAGCCGAAGCTCGGCGACTGGTATTCGAACGCCGGCAGCATGTACATCGCATCCGAAAGCCTGATTCCGCTCGGCCTGGTGGCGGGCGACAGCTACTGGGGCAGCCCCGCGTTAGGCTGGACGAGCAGGAAAGCGTTCGCCGGGCAGGACTTCCCCAAAGACTATTATGTCGACTTCTAACACGAACAGCGGACATTTAGCCGTCTGACTCCTCGGGCGAGAGGCTTCTATACCAGCGTATCGCCCAAGCTATTTAGCGATGATTACTCCGGGCATGGCCCAAGAAGATACGGCATTTCACAAACCTTGATTGCTCCGGACTAAAATGAGCCTCCGCTGAAACGGCCGACTGCGTTCGAGATGTTCAAGCCGCGCGGTAAACTGCGGCGTTAGGGCGCACAGTAGCCCCTACGATGGTGATGAACGAACGGCCCGAGAGACCTGTCGGCGCTCCAAAGCGGCCATTCCGCCGTCCACCAGAGTCACCCTAGAAGCAGCCGGTCCGCCCACAAACCAATCGTGCCTATCGTCGCGACGTAACAACCTCGGCTTCCTGGATCAGCTTGGGGACGACCGGATGGCCGAGAACGGGGAAGCGGTCCTACCCGTTCGATCCAATCCGCTTCTCGTCTACAAACCTCGAGAGGCTAGCGACCAGCACCAGCCGGCTAACCCCGATCTTGATCGTTTCGATTTCACCAGACGTGATCAGTTCATAGAGCTTCGAGCGGCCAATCCCGATCATCCGGCACGCTTCGGGAATACGTATGGCAATCGGTGCGACCGCAGGCCCTTTTGGATCGTTGCTCAATGCAGTTTCCTCAGCTTGGCCATAACCGGATCGTCCGATGGTCCGGCGTCCTTACCGGCAAGCCGCTCGGCCATCTCATCGATGAAAATTATGGAAGCTCTTCGATGCGGCCGCCTTCGCTGCCGCATCGGGCGCAGGTAGCGCCGCAGACACCAGCAGGTGATGTCGCAACAGACGCGCGAACGCTTCCCAGAAAATACCCTGTTTGCGGAGCAGCGCCTCGCTCTTCCGGTCGAGCGCGGTGAGCCGGACCGAGAGCGCTTCCAGATTCTCCCCGCCGTCGCGCTTGTTGAAGAATGCGTCGAGCGCCTCGACCAGGATATCCGACCTGGGCTTGCCGGTATTCCTCGCGCGTTGAGCCAGGCGTTTGCTGAGCTCCTCTGTCAGGAACAGCTGATGGCGGGTCTTGAACTTTTTCATCTGATCGATCTGCTCGCGTGTCGGACCGGCCTCAAGGGCCTGGAGGGGCCAGTGGCGACCCCTGTCCGACATTGTCGCGACCTGGCGCGACTGGGCTAGGGTGACAAAGCTACGCCGGGCCCTGTCATTCTACGATTTCGAGGCCATCACATGCCGATCGATGGGCCGTCACGGCCGCGCCCGAGCTCCCAGCTCATCGAGTCGCCATGCGCGATGCCAGTGATCTGCGGGCCGATGTACCGCTCCATCTCTGGTCTCCAGGGCACCAGCACAAACTCGCGGGATTGCTCGATCAGCGCGAACCGCTTCGACCCGGCCTCGACCGAGCGGCGGTAGACGCCGTCGACGCGCTCGTACTGCAGCGCTTCGCGACCCTCCATTCCCAGGTCCTGGCTGAGCTGTCCGACCAGATTGTTGATCGAGCCCCGGCTCAGCGCCTCGGCCATGCCGGGTCGTATCGTCAGCCGGCCGCTGTCGATGTCGGCGAGCTCGCGGTCCAGAAGCCATTGCTGGCGCTGGTATAGCGCACGGGCCGTGTCCTTGCCGAACCCGTGGTTGGCGAGGTCGAGCGGGCCCTTCGCCGCCAGTTCCTTGTCGAGCCAGGTTGGCGCTTCGAGGCTTGCCTGCTTCTCGACCGATGTCGTCGACATGACCGTGATCGCCATCGGCGACCGCCCTGCCCGACCGCGCTCATAGTCGGTCACACGATCGAGGTGATCGGGCGCAATCGTCCAGGTACCGTCGGCGCCCCGCTCGACCGCGCCGGTCGCGCGCCGGATCGCCTCCAGGCGACGGACATGCGCACGCGCGAAATCCTCGCTGGCGCCAGGGGCGTCGGCCATGTGGATAGCAATGCTGTAATGCCCGCCGTGCCTGCCGGCGATCTCATCGATCGTCCGGTCGGACTGCCGGGGCTCGACCGGGCGAGGATCGAGCCGAACCATGCTGCCGCGCGGCGTGGCCTGATCGTCCTGGCCGATCTCAACATAATAGGGCCGGCCATCGATGCCGTCGACGATAAGCCAGGACCGGTCATGATGCTCACCGGCCGAGCCGCGGGCGACGACCTGTCCGATCACGGGCTGACGATCGCGCGCCGGATCGTGGCATGCTCGGCTTGGCGAACGAGCCTGACGAACAAGACATTCGGCTTGGACTGGACGGCGTCCATCTCGAGGCCGGGGCGGCGCGTGTCGAAGGCTATGACCTGGTTCACGACATTCGCGAGACCGATACGGGCCTTGTCGTACGTCTCATGCCCGATGCTGCCCGGAAGGCAGGGATCGACCGGGACATCGAGATCGACCTCGAGAACAGGAGCTTTGACGGAATAACCCTCGGTGAGGCGGTCCGGAGGTTCACGGATCGTCTGCCGTCCTTGGACAGGCGAAAGAGCCGGCGCCCCGAGGACAATCCGGGATGATGCGTCGCTTGAGATTCTGGCGGCGGTAGCGGGGACACAGCGGCTGCGACGCTCCCGACCCCCGGCGCTGTAATCCGGCGTTCAGATTCGCGGCGATATTTTGCCCGCTCCCTTCAACTCAAAGGAGGATGATTCCATGAGGAAAATCACTGCCTTTCTGGCGGGCGCCGCGGCGCTTGCCGGTATCGGTTCGGCCGCCGTCGCGGCGAATGCCCATGAGCATGTGCTGAAGGTGGCGCTACCCGACGGCTCGGTCGAGCAGATCCGCTATAGTGGCGATGTTGCGCCCCGCTTCGTGGTCCTTCCCGCGCGCGCCGTTCCGATGGCACCGATTGCCCTGTTCGATGCCGCGCCCATCGCGATGTTCGACCAGATCGCAGCGGAGATGGACCGCCAGACCGACGCCATGCTGCAGCAGGCGGCGGCGATGGCAACGCGGCCCGCGACCGTCGACGGCAAGATCGATACCGCCGCCTTCGCGAAGATGCCGGCCGGCACCGTGCACTATTCCTTCGTCTCGACGAGCACGAGCGATGGCACGTGCAGCCGAAGCATCCAGGTGACGTCTTTCGGCCCGGGTCAGCAGCCAAAGACCGTGTCGCAAAGCGACGGCAACTGCGCCGATGGCGGCAAGATCGTCCCGGCTGCAAAGACCCCGGCTCCCGCCGCGCCGCAGGTTACGCCGGCCAGGCTCGATGTGCCGGGGGCCAGGCCCGTCCATAGCAGACCGACGATCTGATCCCAGGGCGGCCTGCGTTGCCGGCCGCCCCAGTGCCGGGCCGCCGAGCGGCGAAGGCCGCATGTTCGTCGGAGTTCCGTCGCAAGACGCGGTGCGCAGGCGACTGAATACCGGCTCAGCCGGAGCCCACCTGCCCCCAGTCGAGCCCAAAGCGCGCGAGATATTTGCGCAACCGATCCGCATCGTTGGACGAGGTTCGCCGTGCCCGCGAGGCCGCGAACAACGCCCGGCCTGCCTCGGACAACGAACGGCTGCGGCGGCAGGTTGCGATGACATGGACGAGCTGCACCCGGTCGAACGGGTCGAGTTCCGCCAGCGCGCCATCGTCGAGCAGCCGGTCGAGCCCGTCATCGTCAGCCGCGCTCTCCCCGGCCCATAGCCGGGTCAGCCGCGCGATCTCGCTTTCCACGCAGTCGCTGTCGATCCGCCCCTTGGGCGAGAAGGTCGCCATGCGTGTGACGCTCGCTGCGAGATCGCGGAAATTGCCTGCCCAGATCGCGTCGGGGCCGGTCGCGAACGTCAGATAGCGGTCGCGCGCTTCCTTGTTGAAGGTGACGCGGGTGCCTTCGCGTTCGGCGAAGCGGTCGAGTTCGTAGTCCAGATTGGGCTCGATATCCTCGCGGCGCTCGGCAAGGCCGGGCAGTGCGAAGGTCCACAGGTTGAGCCGGGCATAGAGATCGTCGCGGAATCGCCCTTCGGCCACCGCGCGGCCGAGGTCGCGGTTGGTGCCGGCGATGAGCTGGAAGTCGGACGAAACCTCCTTGTCGGCACCGACGGGGAGGAAGCGCTTGTCCTCGATCGCGCGCAGGATCATCGCCTGCTCGTCCAGGCCGAGCTCGCCGATCTCGTCGAGGAACAGCATGCCGGTATCGGCGGTGCGCAGCAGCCCCGGCCGGTCGGCAGCGGCGCCGGTAAAGGCGCCCTTCTTGTGCCCAAATAGGGCGGACATCGCGCTATCACCCTTTAGGGTTGCGCAGTTCACCTCGACGAACGGCCCCTGCACCTGGTGTTTGAGCTTCTTCAATTCATAGATGCGCCGGGCAAGCTGGCTCTTGCCTGCGCCCGTCGGCCCCATCAGCAGCACCGGCGCGCGGCTGCGCACTGCGACCTGTTCGATCTCGTCGATCAGGCGGTTGAAGGCAGCGTTCTTCGTGTCGATGCCGGATTTCAGGAAGCTCGTGCTCTCGGCGCTCGCCGCGGCGAAGCGGGTGGCGATGCTATCATAGCGCGAGAGATCTAGGTCGATGATGTTCCAGGTCCCGGGCGCGCCGGTCGGCATGCCGCGGACGGGCTGGGTCTGGAGCAGTCGGCCCGGAATGTAATGCGCCTCGGTCAGGAGGAACAGGCAGATCTGCGCGACGTGCGTGCCGGTGGTGATGTGGACGAGATAGTCCTGGGCCTCCGGGTCGAAGGCGAAGCTGCGCGTGAAATCGAGCAGCTTGCCGTACACTTCCTCGAAATCCCACGGATCGGCGAAGTTGATGACGTGGCGATCGACCGTCGTTTCGGGCGACACGCTGGCGATGTCCTCCGCGATATAGTCAGCCAAGCGCCCATGGGCATCGCCGTGCAGCATCACGAACCGATCGACGCGCAAATCCTCATGCATCGTCAGGCCGACCGAGGGCCGCCATTTACTCCAGCGCGAAGGTCCGAACTTGCTCGCGTCGAGCGTCGAACCAAGGAATCCAATAACGGTGAGCGGCTTCATGCTTATACGATAGGATAATATACTAGCTGCGTCGATAGAGAATGGCGTTTCGTAAATGGCGAGAATAGCGCTCCGAATGTTACAATAAGAAATAATCTCATTTAAAATCAGATCATTATGCGAAATCCACAACCCAACACCGAAACTGGCACGCCTACTGCTGTACCGATCACGTCACGGCGGTTCTCGAACATCCGGCGTGACGGCGCGGTGAGGGCGGCTGGAATAGGCCGGCCGCCCTGAACAGAAGGATGAAGACGATGGCCAACAAGGGACTTTTCGCTTCGGCGATCGCAAAACTGCTCCCGGCCACGAACATTGTGAACCGCGAGGGCGCGCCAGCTTATGCCCTTGGCGCGGAGGCGAAGCTCGCCCAGCTTGCGGCGACCGGCACCCTCAGCGACAGCTTCTATGCGACGGCGGAGACTCATCTCGCCGACGCGATCGCGGCGGCGAAGGCAGTCGATCCGATGTTTGTCGCCCGGTGTGCGGTCTATGCCCGCAAGACCGGCGTGATGAAGGACATGCCTGCCCTGCTCGCCACCTATCTGACGGTGGCCGATCCCGACCTTGCCGTGCGCGTCTTCGGGCGCGTGATCGACAATGGCCGGATGCTCCGCACGTTCGTGCAGATCATGCGGTCGGGCCAGGTCGGGCGGTCCTCGCTCGGCACCCGGCCGAAACGGCTCGTCAAGGGCTGGCTCGAGCAGGCGTCGATGCGCGACCTGATGGCGGCCGCGACGGGTAACGATCCGTCGCTCGCCGATATCGTCCGGATGGTTCACCCGAACCCGAAGGGCAAGACGCGGCGTGCCTTTTACGGCTGGCTGATCGGCAAGCCTTATGATGTCGCGGCGCTCCCGGTGGAGATCGCGGCGTTCGAGGACTGGAAGCGCGATCCCCAAGGACATTTGGCGGGGCCGCTGCCGCCGGTGCCGTTCCAGTGGCTCACCGCCTTTCCGCTGACCGCGGAGCAATGGGGTGCGCTGGCCGGCACGATGGGCTGGCACGCGCTGCGGATGAACCTGAATACCCTGGCGCGCAACGGTGCGTTCGCGGTGGACGGGGTCACCCAGGCGGTTGCCGCCCGGCTGTCCGATACGGAGGCGCTCAAGAAGGCGCGGGTCCTGCCCTATCAGTTGATGGTGGCGCTGGATTCGGCCGGGGCGGGCGTGCCGCTCAAGGTTCAGGCGGCGCTGGAGGAGGCGCTCGAGGCCTCGGTCTCGAATGTGCCGATCGTGTCCGGCAATGTGGTCGTCTGCCCCGACGTGTCGGGATCGATGGCCTCGCCGGCGACGGGCTATCGCAAGGGCGCCACGTCGAAGGTCTCGTGCAACCAGGTCGCGGCGCTCGTCGCGGCGGCGATGCTCCGGACCAACCGCCAGGCGCGTGTGCTCCCGTTCGAGCAGCGGGTGGTGAAGGTGACGCTCGATCCATACGCCCGCCTTGCCGTGAACACGGCGAAGCTGGCGGCGGTGGGCGGTGGCGGGACCAGCGTTTCGGCGCCCCTCGCCCAGCTCAACGCGGAACGGGCAGCGGTGGACCTGGTCGTGATCGTCTCGGACAACGAGTCCTGGGTGGACAACACCGGGGGCAAGTCGACCGCGACGATGCGCGAATGGGACAAGATCGTTCGGCGCAACCCGCGGGCGAAGCTCGTCTGCGTCGACATCCAGCCGCACGGCACGACGCAGGCGTCGGGCCGGCCGGAGATACTCAATGTCGGAGGTTTCTCCGACGCGGTGTTCGATACGATCGCGCGTTTCGCCAGTGGCGATACGCGGGATTGGGTGAGCATCGTCAACGCAACGGAGGTTTGAAGAACAGGTCGTGGCGAATGCTGGCGGGACTACATCCACCAAGGAAAGTCCGGAGAGTAAAGCGCCCGGAAGCCGGCAACGGCGGACGGGAGATGCGGGTTCAAATCCCGCCGCTGGAACGTAGCTTAAGGACGCCCAGAATGTCTCGCCGATCCTCGTCGCCACGGCCCATTTCTTGTTCCCCGGCGGAGGCCGGGGCCCAGTTGAGAGACAGGCGGAAACAGCCGAAACGCGTCTTCATCAGCGTCCCCCAACTGGGCCCCGGCCTTCGCCGGGGAGCAGAAAAAAGCAGAAAGAATAGTACATCACGGCGAATGCCGCGTGGGACTACATCCGTTCACGATGGCCCTCCCAAGGGGCCGTCCCACGCACTTCTCGTCGCCGTGAACCGATACAAGCTGGCGAATGCCGGTGGGACTACAGGTCAGAGCACCTGCCGCGAGGCAGGAGGTCGGCGGTTCAACTCCGCCTCCGGGCAACCGGATAGCTCAGGGAAATGTCTCACCAACCCTGGTCGCCAGCACCAGAACATACCGGCGAATGCCGGCGGGACTACATTGGTCATTGGAGGTTCGAACCCTCCCCGGAGCAATCCGGAGATGTCTCGCCAGATCCTCGTCGCCGGTAGCGAATTTGCAGCCGTGGCGAATGCCGCGCGGGACTACATTGGTAATGCGAATGTCGCCGGTTCGACTCCGGCCGGGTTTCGGCCCGTAGCTCAGCGGGAGAGCGTCGAAACGTCTCGCCACCTCCCTCGTCGCCACGGCCGCGACATGAAAGAAGAGCAACAGGAGGTCGCGATGACCGAAGCGAATTTCGAGTATAGCAAGGCCGAGGGCGCATTCCCGGTCAAGATGTGGACCCGCGGCGTGCCGGTCGACGACCAGGCGCGGGCGCAGCTTGCCCGCGCGGCGCAGATGCCGTTCATCTTTCGCCATGTGGCGGCGATGCCCGACGTGCATGTCGGCATAGGCGCGACGGTGGGCTCGGTGATCCCGACCAAGGGCGCGATCATCCCGGCGGCGGTTGGGGTCGACATCGGCTGCGGCATGATGGCGGCGCGGACCTCGCTCGTCGCGAGCGACCTTCCGGACAATCTGGAGGGTATGCGCGCGGCGATCGAACGCGCCGTGCCGGTCGGCCGGTCGGTCGGTCGCGGGAAGCGCGACACCGGTAGCTGGGGCGATCCGCCGCCGGCGATCGTCGAGGCCTGGGCAACGCTCGTCACCCGGTTCGACGCGATCACGGCGAAATATCCGCGGCTGAAGAACACGAACAACCTCGTGCATCTCGGCACGCTCGGTACCGGCAACCACTTCATCGAAGTCTGCCTCGATACCGAGCAGCGGGTATGGGTGATGCTCCATTCGGGCTCGCGCGGCGTGGGCAATGCGATCGGCAGCTTCTTCATCGAGCTGGCGAAGCAGGACATGCGCAAATGGTTCATCAACCTGCCCGACCAGGACCTCGCCTATTTCCCGGAAGGGACCGATCATTTCGACGATTATGTCGAGGCGGTCGGCTGGGCGCAGGACTATGCGGCGCTCAACCGGCGGATGATGATGACCAATGTGATCCGCGCGATCCGGACGGTCATCGCCAGGCCGTTCGATGCCGAGCTGGAAGCGGTCAACTGTCATCACAATTATGTGACGCGGGAGAACCATTTCGGAGAGAACGTGCTTGTCACCCGCAAGGGGGCGGTGCGCGCGGCGAAGGGCGTGCTGGGGATCATCCCGGGGTCGATGGGCGCGAAATCGTTCATCGTCCGCGGGCTGGGCAATCCTGAGTCGTTCGACAGCTGCTCGCATGGTGCGGGTCGGGTGATGTCCCGTACCCAGGCCAAGCGGGACGTGTCGCTCGCCGAGCATATCGCCGACACGGCAGGCGTCGCCTGCCGCAAGGATGAAGGCGTGATCGACGAGAGCCCGCGCGCATACAAGCCAATCGAGGCCGTTATGGCGGCGCAGGCCGACCTGGTCGAGATCGTCCATACGCTGAAGCAGGTGGTGTGCGTTAAGGGGTGACACGGCTGCGCGAGCAACCCGTGGGCATGCACCATCCACTCCGGTCACCCCGGACTTGTTCCGGGGTCCATGCCTCCTCTTGGCAAGTCTCTGACAATCTCGAACGCAGCGCTCGTGGAGAAATGGATGCCGGAACAGGTCCGGCATGACGAACTGGATGGAATGAGAAAATGATCATCATCGACGGATCGGAAGGCGAAGGCGGGGGGCAGATCGTGCGCAATGCGTGCGCGCTGTCGCTCGTCACCGGCCTGCCTTTCCGGATCACCAATGTGCGCGGCGGGCGGGAGAAGCCGGGGCTGATGCGCCAGCATGTCACCGCGATCGAGGCCGCCTGCAAGATCGGCGGCGGCGAATGCGAGGGTGTGGCCGTCGGATCGCGCGAGATGCTGTTCCGCCCGGGCAAGGTTTCCGCGGGCGACTATCATTTCGCGGTCGGCACCGCGGGGAGCACGGGGCTCGTCCTCCAGACGATCCTGATGCCGCTGCTGCTTGCGGACGGGCCGTCGCGGCTCGTGCTGGAGGGCGGCACGCATAACATGCTCGCGCCCCCGTTCGACTTCATCGACCGGGTGTTCCTGCCGATCGTCAACCGCATGGGGCCGCGCGTCTCGGCGCGGTTGGTGCGGCATGGTTTCTACCCGCGCGGCGGCGGGCGGATCGAGGTGGAGATCGCCCCGGCGCCGCTGGTGCCGGTCGAATGCGTCGAACGCGGTGCGATGCTCGACTGTTCGGCCACCGCGTTCTTCGCCGGTCTGCCCTTCGACGTCGCGGATCGCGAAATCCGTATGGCAAAGAAGCAGCTCGACTGGCCCGAGCGCGCCTTTTCGGTGCGCGAGCTGCCGGAGGAATATGGGCCCGGCAACATCCTGCTGATCGAGGCACGCTATGAGCATGTCACCGAGATCGTCAGCGGTTTCGGCAAGCTCGGCGTGCCGGCGGAACAGGTGGCGAAGCGTGCAGGCGGGCGAATGCAGGGCTATCTCGAATCGACGGCGTTCGCCGGCCCGTATCTCGCGGATCAGCTCCTGCTGCCTTTCGCCATTGCCGGTGGCGGGGTGTTCACCACGGTGAAGCCGAGCGAACACACGAAGACCGCGGCGGACGTCATCGCGTTGTTCCTGGATCGCCGGACGGTGTTTCAGCACGAGGCCGGCGGGATACACCGGGTGACGGTCGGATAGAGCTATCCGGCCGTCACATCGCTAACGCTGAAGCCGCGCGCGATGCGCTGCTCCTCACAGCGTTCGGCCCCCAGGCCGTTCGCGAGGGCGGCCAGGGCCGCATCGAGATCGTGACGACGGCCGCACAGGAAGATGTCAGCGGCCGCATAGTCGCGTTCGGGCCAAGTGTGGATCGAGATATGCGATTCGGCGAGCAGCGCCACGCCGGTCACCCCCTGCCCTGTGCCGAAGCCGTGCAGCCGAAGATCGAGCAGGGTCGCACCGCCTGCGGCCACGGCGTTCCGAAGGGCGGCCTCGACCCGATCCGCATCGTCGAGCCCGGTGCAGCCGAACAGATCGGCCAGGAGGTGCGTGCCGCTATAGTTCACACCTGCTCCTGATGTCTCGAAACGAGGACTGCTCCACGGCCGTCACCCCGGACTTGTTCCGGGGTCTATCGTTCCGCAAGAGCAGCATCTGCCTACCCTGCGGCAACATGGATGCCGGAACAAGTCCGGCATGACGGGAGCGGGAAAGCTCGCCGGACGACCTATTGGTGCCCATCATGCCAGTATCTCGTCATAGGGGATGCCGAGATGCGCCATCGCATCCTGCGCCGCCTTGGTGCCGCGATAATGCGCCTCCTCGAACAGGGAGAGGCCGCTCAGGTCGGAATGCGCGAAGAACAAGGGTGGGCGCGGTTTCGCCGCTTCCTCGCGCGCGCCGCTCCAGAAGAAGCCCGGCACCGGGCGAATCATCGCGTGGCCCCAGCGCCAGATATCGATGCGTGAGATCGCGCCCTCCAGATCGGGATTGGTCTGGAGCAGGTCGTCGCGGACCATGGCCTGCCAATAATCGAGCGGGCGATCGATCAACGCACGCCGCGCGTCGGCAGGCGGCATGTCGGACAGCGGCAGGTACCAACTCAGCACGGTCGGCCCCGGCACGGTGCCGAGCGACTGGTGGGTCGCGACGACATAGCCGAGCGACCGGCTGGTCCAGGACACATTGTCCCAGGCAAGTTCGAAGCCGTTGCCTGCCGGGGGACGATCGACCGTGACATTGGCGACGATCCATGGCGCATAGCCGAACGCACCAGCCGCCATCTCGCCCGCGGGAAGCAGCCGCCGCGTCACGAAATGCGGCGTGGCGAGGATTGCGCTGCGGGCATGGACACGCACCGACTCTTCCGCTGCGACATCGAAACAGTCGATCTCGACGCCCTCCGCCGCCTGCCGCACCCGGTGAACGATCCGTCCGCAATCGATCTGCGCCTTGAGCCGCGCCGCCATGCGCCCGACGAGATGCCCATTGCCCTCGGGCCAGGTCAGCACCGTGTCGCCCGAGGTGTTGGCCGCAACCCCGCGCCGGCCGGCGAAATAATGGATGCCTGCCCAGGCCGAGACCTGGTCCGGCTCGGTGCCGTAATCGTCGCGGCAGGCATAGCGGACATGCCCACGCAGGATCGGCGAATGCCAGCCCTTCCGGTCGAGCCAGGCGGTGAAGCTCAGCGTATCGAGCGCCAGCAGGTCCGTATCGCGCGCGCTGAACGCCATCGGCAGCGCGAAGGCCGGGCGGCCCTGCGCATCGCGGCGGTCGCGATAGGCGGCCACTGCCGTGAAAAAGGCGTCGAGGTCATGCCGGTCGGCGGGCGTCAGACCGATGGTCGGGACCAGCCCTTCCTGCCATTTGCCGAGGTTGAGCAGCCGTTCTTCGGGATCGGAGACGATCTGATACGGATCGAACACGGGCTTACCGCCTTCATAGCCCGTGACGACGCCGAGCCGTTCGAGCAGCCGCACCACCCCCTTCGCCTCGGCATTGGGGATCGGCAGGTAATGGGCGCCGAGCGGATAGGCGGATACCGCGTTGCGCCCAGACCTGGCATTGCCGCCGGTGCGGTCCTCCAGCTCGAGCAGGCGGAAATCGGTCATGCCCGCCTCCGCCAGAGCCCAGGCCGCCGACAGCCCGGCGACGCCGCCGCCAAGAACGGCGATTCCGGTCCGCACCTCCCGCGTCGGCGCCGGGAAGGTCGCGCCGTCGCGCAGGCGGTGCCCGCGGGTGAAATCGGCGCCGTCCAGCGTGCCTGGCACCGGTTTCTCACGCCCCTGCCACGCAATTGCCCCCGCGCCCGCCGCCGCAACGGCGACGGCAGACCCGGCGATCAAAGTGCGGCGGGATACGGCCATGCCGTCAGCCCTCGTACACGGCCCACTCGGCCTCGAACTCGCGGACCAATGCCTGGTTGTCGAGCCGATTCACCGGCACCGGCCGGCGCGCCATGTCGGGCGGGAAGGCGAAGGCGAGCGCGTCGGTCTGCGGCGTCAGGAAGCGAAGGCCCTGCGGCAATGGCCCAGGGCGGCCGATTGGCTCGTTCGAGGCCAGCACGAAACCCCATTCGCCGAAGCTGGGCACATAGACGTGATAACCGCGCGTCGTGAGGCCGGCCGCTTCCAGCGTGGTCGCGACCGTCCAGTAAGCGCGCGGCGCGACCAGCGGCGAGGTGCTCTGCACGCTGATCACCGCGCCCGGTGCCAGCGCCTTGGCCAGCTCGCGATAGAAGCTGACGGTGTAGAGCTTGCCGATCGCGAAATTGGTCGGATCGGGAAAATCGACCAGCACGACGTCGAAGCGCCGCCGGTTCTCGCGCAGCCAGCGGAAGGCGTCGGCGTTGATCACATCCACCTTGGGCGAGTGGAAGGCATTGTGGTTGAGCGCGGAAAGCATCGCGCTGTTACGGAACAGATTGGTCATCTCGGGATCGAGGTCGACCAGGGTGACCGAAGCGACGTCCGGATATTTCAGGATTTCGCGCACCGCGAGCCCGTCGCCGCCGCCGAGCACGAGCACATCGCGCGTGCTACGCGCCCGGCTCATCACCGGATGCACCAGCGCCTCGTGATAGCGGTATTCGTCGCGCGACGAGAATTGCAGATTGCCGTTGAGATAGAGCCGCAGGTCACCCGCGCGTTTGGTAATCACGACACGTTGATAGGGCGTCGAGGCGGCATAGAGGATCGGATCGCCATAAACGCCGACCTCGGCCGCCCGCTGGAGTTTCTCCGAGACGACGAAGCCGACCGCCAGCCCAATCGCAACCAGCAGTCCCACGACAAGCTCGGTCCGCAGCTTGCGCTTGCCCGGCAGCATCACGATCAGCGCGATGGCCACACCGACATTGGCGAGGCCGAACAGGAAACCCGTGCGCATCAGCCCGAGATGCGGGACGAGCAGCAGCGGAAACAGCACCGACGCCGCCAGCGCCCCGACATAGTCGAAGGTCAGCACCTTCGACACAAGATCGCCAAATTCGAGCCGGTCCTTCAGGATACGCATCAGCAGCGGGATTTCCAGCCCGACCAGCGCGCCGATCACCAGCACCAGGCCGTAAAGTGGGATGCGGAAATCGGCGACCCGGTCGAACAGCAGGAACAGCACCGCGGCGGACGCGCCGCCGATCGCCGCGATCAAGATCTCGACCCGGACGAACACCGCCAACTCGTCGCGCTTCACATAGCGCGAGCACCAGGAGCCGATGCCCATGGCGAACAGATAGGTGCCGATGACGATCGAGAATTGGGTGACGCTGTCGCCGAGCAGATAGCTCGCCAGCGTGCCGGCGAGCAGCTCGTAGATCAGCCCGCAGGTGGCGACGACGAAGGCGGAAACGAGGAGCGCCGCACCGAGGCGCGATGGCCGGGCAAGATCCCCGGCCGGGCCGTCATCCATGAATCGCCGCCGCGATGATCATCGCCAGCGCGATCGCCACCGCGCCCGCCAGGATCGCGATTGCGACATTGCCCTTGCAGACCTCGCCCCACAGATCGACCGGGGTAAGTCGGTCCCACAGCCAGAAGCCGGCGACGAAGATGACAAGGCCTATGCCTGCGTAAACGAGGGTGGCCAGCAGGACTGCGGTGGTGAGCATGGGATACCCTTCTCGCTATTTATGGGTGGGGCCATAGGCGGTGCGCACGAACCCGCGCGTGCCGCCCTGGGCGAAGGGAGAAAAGCCGTTCATCGTGGCATAGACGAAGCTGCCGACGACCAGCATGCAGAATGCGGCGTAGAGGATCGAGGATCTGCTCATTCGTCGTCATCTCCGTCGTCGTCATCCCCTTCGGCAACGGGTGCCATCCGGCGTTGCTCGAAGCCATAATGGCGGAAAAGCATGACGATCGGCCAGATCAGGATCAGGATCAGCCCGAGCAGGATGTTGCCACCGAAAATGCCACCGCGCGCCACGTCGATATCGACCGGGATGGTGCCGGTGTCGGTCGACGACATGCTTGAGAAGATGCCATTGTTGGTCGTGAAGGATGACCCGCCAGGCGACCAGCGATGCCCGCTCATCTCCACGACAAGGTCATAGGACCCCGGCGGGATGCTCGACAGCTTGATGGTGGGCGACGTGTCGCCTTCGCTCCAGGCGCCATCGCTGTCCCGGCCGCTATAATGTTCGGCGACCGTGGAGGCTTCGAAGCTTTCCTGGGTGCGCCGGTTGACCAGCGAATAGTCAATCTCAATCCAGCTATTGTCGAGCTGGCCTGCGCGCGCATCGATCCGGATCGCGGTGTTGCGGCCGGGCAGTTCGATGCCGCGGACGATCTGCGTGACTGGCGTGCCCCCGATCGTGACCGGGATCTGCGCACTCCCGGCCCGGGTCGATCCGCCGCCCATCATCGCGATCACCAACAGCGTGACCGCCGCGATCACGCCGATGATCAGCGTCTCGGCCATGCTTTCGCGATAGGGCGAGGGCTCATGCGGCGAGGGTGTACTGTATTCGCGCGGCCGGCGTTCGAGCCCGAACGCCTTTTCCGCCTCGCCCCAGTCGAGCATGACGAGCTGGGTCCAGGTCCGCTCGCTGTCATTCTCCTCGCAGGACAGCATCTTGCCCGGGCGGACATAGTCGCTGACCCGGACATGCTCCTCGACCGCGACGCGCCAGTAGAATTCGCCGACGACGAACTGCACCCAGGTGCCATAGCTGGTGCCGAAGCGCTTATAGCCTTCGCCCTCGAACGCCATTTCGCCCCAGCTGTAATCGGGCAGACGATCGAGCAGGAAACCGAGGCTGAAGCGCCGCCCGTCGTCGAGCAGGAAGCCGTACCCCTGATAGGGGTTGAACAGCAGATATTCGGCCCAGCCGCTCTCGCCGTCGCTCCGTTCCAGATAGCCGAGCACTTCCCAGGTCGTCCCACGCAGCATCGCGCGCGTACCGAGCGGGATCAGCGGGCGGTGCATCGCCTCGTTCGCCTGGGCGATGATCCGCAGATCGGGATCGGTCGCGTCGAGCGTGGTACCGCAATGTTCGCAGACCAGGCTGACGGTATAGCCGGCGGCCCGCAGCGATATCGTGCCGCCGCAATTGGTGCAGGAAAGCGCCCGGACGGTCGACGGCGAATCGCTCACGCGGCGAACCGCGGCATCGGCCAGCCCTCGAACGCGCGCAATCCGGTCGCTTTCATCTCGGCCAGGGAGAGATAGCGACCGGCATAGACCAGCACCTCGCCGCGCTCCTTCTGGATGCTGGCGCACCGACCGTCAGCGGCCATCAGGTCGATGCTCTTCATCGTCAGATCGGCGGGCGTGCTGAACGGCAGTTCCCCGTCTCCGCCGGCACAGGTCGCTTCCTTCACATCGGTGACGCGATATTTCACCCCGTCGATGACCGCTTCGGTTCCGAGAAGGACTTCCTGATCATCGCGCAAGCTGCGCACCACTGCGGTGCGCATGCCGTTATGGTCGATCTCGCGCGTGAGCATGTAGCGCCCCATCGCCTCGCCGATCCACGCCGTGGAGCCGTCATCGAACAGCGCGAGCCATTCGTTCCAGCCGCCATCGGTCCAGCGCCAGCGCACCCGGCCGATCAGTTCGAAGCCCTTCCCGTCGTCCACGCCGCGCACGCCGATCTGCAACGGGCTGACATCCTCCGGCACCTCCGCGATCTTGCCCACCGCCTGCAGCAGGTCGCCAGTGCGGATCAGCGAGCTGCGGCAATAGTCGCAGACCTTCACCGGCAGGTCGGCCGAGCGGAAGCGCACGGCCGCGCCGCAATTGGGACAGTTCGCGTCGAGCACGAAGGATCAGCCGATCTTGGCCAGCAGCGCCGTCTTCTTCGCGTCGAACTCTTCCTGGGTGATCGCGCCGGCGGTCATCAGGCGGTGGAGCTTCTCGATCTGCTGATAGGGGTCCTCGCCCGGCTGCGCCGCCGCGGCCTGGCCGAAGCCGCCCGCCATGCTCTGGCCGATCGCCATGCCGGCGGCCGCGCCCGCGCCGATCCCGGCGATGCCGCCCGACTGGGCAGCCGCGGTATCGATCGCCTCCGCGGTCTGGAACCGAACATAACGGTCGACGTCGCCGACCACCCGCATTGAGCTCGCCTTGTCGAGATGCTCCTGCACCGCTTCCGGCAGCGACAGGCTTTCGACGAAGAAGCTGCAGCATTTCAAGCCCCAGGCCTCGAACGCCGGCTCGACCGCGGCGAGCAGCCGCTGCGACATCGCCGCCTGATCGGCGGCCAGATCGACGAACGCAGTCGCGCCGCCGCCGAGCGCGGTGGCGAGGGCCGTGGTGATCGCGCCGCGCAGCTGCGGCTCGATATCGGCGACGGTCAGGATCTCGAGCGTGCCGAGCAGCTTGGCGGCGAACACCGGCACATTCTCGACCCGGAAGGAATAGCTGCCGAAGGCGCGGATACGCAGCGGCCCGAATTCCTTGTCGCGCACCGTGATCGGCTGCGCGGTGCCCCATTTCAACCCGGCCTGCTCGCGCGAGGTGAAGAAGAAGATGTCGGACTTGAAGGGCGAGGCGAAACCCTTGTCCCAATTCCGCAGCGCCGTCAGCAGCGGCATGTTCCCGGTGTCGAGCGTGTGAAGCCCGGGCAGGAACACGTCTGCGATCTGACCTTCGTTATAGAAGAACGCCTTCTGCCCCTCGCGCACGGTGAGCTGCGCGCCGGTCTGGATCTCGCGATCCTGCATCGGATAGCGGATGGCGAGCACACCCGGCTCGTCCACCCAATCGATCACATCGACGAACTGCTTCGACAGAAAATCCAATATACCCATGGTCCAACTCCCTTGGCGCCAATCTAGAGCCTTTCGTCGGGGAGGTGAAAGGCAAAAAGGACCGGAGCCGGGATGGTGGGCCGGGTGGATGGAATTGCGTGTCCCGACCTCCAACATTCGACAACTCGGGACGGCACCCGGAAACCCGTCGCCCGGGAAACCTCAATCGCAAGCAGGTTTCGGAATCTCCGCGCCCGGCCTCGTTGATATGTCAGGCCGCCTCGCCCCTGGCGCGCGATGAGCCTTGCCCATCGGCAAGTCGCCGGCCATCCCGATTGCCGCCTGTGCGCTGGATCAGACGGGCGCCTTGCAGCCTGAGCGATCAACCCAGAACCGCTTCGCCTGATGATCGTAGATCACCCGAAGCCCCTGCAGTCCGTTGATGCCGAAGATCATGGCCGGCTTGTTCTCCAGGCCCCAGCTTTTGAAGACGGCCAGATCAGCGACGCGCACCGTCAAACCTTTGATCGTACGGCCGGCGAAGGTCACTGCCTCGACCTTGCCTTCGCGGGTTTCTGTCGCGCGTGACGCCACCCCATAAAGCGTTTCACCGGGTCCGAAGTCGGAGCCAGTCACATCGAGGCCCGCCGATCGGGCGAATAGCCCGTTTATCTGCGTCCCGCGGGAACCCGTGTCGAGGATCGCCGTCCCCGTGGCACCGTTGATGGTGACGGGGAAGGTGAGTTGCGTTCCTTCAAGAACCGATCCGCCCTCGACCATCACGGCCCTGGACGAAACCAGCTTACGCATGGACACCGGCTTTGGGGTGAGCGTTACCGTGCGGCACGGATAGTCGAACGTCGCGATCGCGCCATCCATGAGATCGTTGCCGGTCACGCCCGCGGTGATCTCGGCATCCTTACGATCGGGAAGTCCCATGACCTCGACATTGCGAATGGTCCGGCCGTCCACGCCAAGACTGTCGACACGATAGGTCGCCATCACTGCGGCACCGGTCATACCCGTCACGCTGATCGCCTTGCCGGCGGCAAGCCCCTGTTGCCTGGCGAACCAGTCATAGACGCCGGAGTCGTCCGCCCCGGTGTCGAGGATAAAGGGAACGGTGCCCTTCCCATTGACGAAGGCGGGGACGACCAGATGGCCGTTCCCGGCCGGGGTCAGCGGAACGGATGATCCGGCAGGGGTGCTGAGCAGCACGCATGAGGCCGCAATCGCCGAAATCGGACGCATAATTTTCTCCATCATCGAGGGTGAGAGTGCGGCCTGACCGCCGCTAGATCAGGCGCTGGTCGGGGTGTCGGGGTCGTATTCGAGAAGGTCGCCGGGCTGGCAGTCAAGATGCCGGCATATGGCTTCCAGCGTCTCGAAGCGGAGGCCTTTGACCTTGCCCGATTTGAATAGCGACAGGTTCGCCTCGGTGGCGCCGATCGCGCGCGCCAGGTCTTTCGACCGCATCTTCCGCTTGGCGAGCATCACGTCGAGCCGGATGACGATCGCCATCAAAAGAACCCGGCACGGTCGCGCTCGATCTCCGAACCAAAAGCGACGACGTTCACGAACGCGAAGAGGAGCGTGCCAAGGACTACCGCATCAAGCTGGCGAAGTTCCAGCTTGACGACAACGGGGCTCATACCAGCAAAATACAGGGCAGCGTGGGTGACAAGCGGAACGATCGCATAGGCGACAAGCGCCCATGCGATCCGACGCATCAGCACTTGATTGTCAGCCGTGAAGATCAGGCGCCGCGCATAAAGACGGAAAAGGCCGATCAGGCTGGACAGGACCACCAGGCCTGGGATCAGGCGCAACGTCAGCAGCCCGGCCGCCAGCGTGGATTGCCCGATCGTATAGCGTGAGATCGCAACGAAGCCGGCTGGTATTTCGGCTGGATCGTCTTTCGTGACGATAAAGGAGAAGCCGCCATTCATCATGCCCGCGCGATCCCCGACACGGAAAAGCAGCAGGAGAACCTCAAGCGCAGCGGTCGCCGCCATGAGCGCCATGACGGCGCACGCGATGATGAAGAATAACCGTCCCCGCCACGCGAGCATGTCGCTCGGTGCCGAGGGTTCGCCCTTTCCAGAGCCACTAGAATGCCGAATCATGCTGCCTCCACGGCACCATGCTATGGATGCAATATTATCTTAAAACAATAATTATTTTCGATTCTGCGTCGGTCGATCCGGGGAGAGCGCCCTGCGGCCTTTCCTCAGTCCGCCTTCAACGCCCCCGTGATCTGCACCTCGGCCAGGCCGGCGACCATACCCGCCGGCACCCGCAGCCGGATGCGCACATTGCGTCCCTGGTTGGCGTCGGTGTCGATCGTGCGGGTCTGGCTGGCTTCCTGTCCCGCGATCTGCTCGACCAGCTTCTGCCACTTGCCCTGGCGATCCTGCACGTCCGCGATAAAACCATAGGGGCCTGGCTGCGGAAAGGTCAGGGTCAGGCGATGGACTTCCACGAAGCGCTCCATGTCGATGGTGACGCTCTTCACGGCATCGTCGGCCGTCGGCGCCCAGAACGTGGCCGGGTTGCCATCATTGACCAGGCGCGAACTGTGGTCGGGAGCACTGGTGCTGGCGAAGGTCGGGTTGCTCAGCCCGAATACCGTGTCGCCGGGCAGCTCCCGCAGCGGCGGCGTGAAGGGCGTGTACGGGCGATCGGCAGCCAGCGGCGTCTTTCCCGTCACGAATACCGGTCCGGAGAGCGTACGCACCGTGGCGACCGCGTCCTTCAGGCCGGCCGACGTCGCCCGCAACCGTGTCACGCCGGCCTGCCAGCTGCGCATCGTGATCGCCGCTTCGCCGTCGCGGATGACGATGTCGCTGTCGGGCGCGAAGTTGATCGTGCGGCCGGTCGGCAGTTCGCCGGGGCCCGAGTCGATCGCGAGGCGTACCGGCGGGCTGTTGCTGAGGCGCCGGCCCGCGGCATCGACCACGCTGACGATCACCTGCACATCGTCGGTGCCGTCGGCGTGCGCGATCGTCGGCGCGCTGGTCGTGATGCGCAACGCGGCGGGCGTACCGGCCACCGGCCACACCGGCGGCGGCACATGGGCATAGGCGTTGCGGTACCAGTAATATTGGCGCTTCGGCAGGCGAAAATAGTCGATCATACCCATGCCGCCGAAGCGCTTGCCTGCGATCGAGCCGTGATCGAACCCGGCCCAGATCACCTCGCCGGATCGCCACGGCAGGCGCCACGATCCTTCCTTCGTCTTGTCCGCACCCACCGTGTTCGGCAAGTCGTCCCAACCCGGCGCATAGTCGCCCGGCCGGTCGGCCATCGTCACCCCATATTCGGCGACGAAATTGGGGATGCCGGGATTGGGAAACAGGCTGGCGCCATCGCCGTTATAGCCGACGATATCGCCAAGCTTGTCGATCTCGCCGCGTTGCGCGCCGTCGATCGCCGCCGGGCGCGTGGGATCGAGCTCGTGGCTCAGGGCAGCCATCTCCGTCAACAGCCGCCGGGCCTCGGGCAGCGTCTCCTTCGTGGTGAAGAATACCTCGTTGTCCATGCCCCACACCACAATCGACGGATGATTGCGGTTGATGCGGATCATTTCGGCCAGTTGCTGCTTGGCGCTTGCGTCGAAGCCCGCGCGGTCGGCCATCTCGGTCGGATAGGCCGACGCGCCCCATGGATGCTTGAACGACGCGGTCCCCCAGAAAGGCGCCTCGGACAGGAACAACATGCCGAGCCTGTCGGTCGCCTCGGCGAAATGCGGATCGTGCGGATAATGCGATCCACGGATGAAGTCGAAGCCGGCGTCCTTGATCAGGCGCACGTCACGCTCGATCGCACCGTTGGAAACGGCGTCGCCCCAGCCGGCCTGATCCTGGTGAACATTGGCGCCCTTGAAGTACCGGTGCTTGCCGTTGAGGAAGAAGCCACGATCGGCAGTCCATTCGAACCAGCGAAAGCCGAACTCGGTCTCGAACCGGTCCCGCTCGCGGCCGGCGACGCGCAAGGAGGTGACGGCGCGGTACAGCGCCGGCGTCTCTGGGCTCCACAGGCGCGGGCGCGCTATTGGGGCCGACACCTGCTTTGCGATCAGCGTCGCGCCCGGATCGACGCCTACCCGCGTATCAGGCAGCGTCGCCACCGCACGGCCGCGGTCATCGATTATGCGGCTCTGCACCACCACGTCGACCCGCGCGGCGGCGTCGTTGCGTACCTCGGTCTCCACCGCCACCTTACCCGAATTGACCGAAAGCTCAGGCGTGGTGACGCGCGTGCCGGTCCACGGCACATGGACCGCGTCGGACGCGACCAGCCACACGTCGCGGTATATGCCGCCACTGAACACATGCTCGCCCGCGCGCGGTGCCAGCGTCGCCTGCCAGTCGTTGTTGACGCGGACCGCGATCAGGTTGCGCCCGGGGTGCAGTGCCTTGGTGATATCGACTGGAAAGCCGGTATAGCCGCCGCGATGGTGGCCGACCTCCACCCCGTTCACATAGACGCGCGCATCCTGGAACGCGCCTTCGAACTCCAGCGCCAGGCGGCGATCGGCGGGGAGCTGCGCCAGGGTCAGGGTTTTGCGGTACCAGCCATCGCCGGTGTAGAAATTGGCGGCGCGGAAATAGGGCATACTGAAGCTATGCGGCAAGCCGACCGGCTCCCAGCCGGCGTCGTTCAGCTCCGCTGCCTGTCCATTCTCGACCTTGCCCAGCTTGAACCGCCAGTCGGCGTTGAAGTTGATCCTGGTCCGGCCTTGCTCATAGACAGTCGGCGCTTGCTGCCCCCGCGCAGGCGCCAGCGCGACCGCACCGGACAGGAGCGCCGAGGCGATAACGGGCAGAAGCCTCGCAAGACTCAACATCCTCTTCTCCCACACCTTGTCGCAAGCCGGCGCTGCCAACGCTCTCCTTTTCATCTTTGCAGTTGATTTTTCATGGATGCAAACATGATTTCACGTCGGACATTATCACGGTGACCCACTGCCCTCCGCCGACCTCGACCGGGTGGGCGGTCGGGAACCAGCACTTCGGCTACCAGAAGCCCATGGCATCCTGACCGGAGTGACCACCTCGCTCATCGCGACGTGATCCGCGCGCTACCCGGCAAATTGCTGCGGCAGGCCCCGCGTGACCCGGAAGACCCGGACCGGCGGTGGCGGCAGCATCGGCACGTCGGGCTGGCGATGCCAGCTGCGCTTCAGCTCACGCGTCGCGAAATAGATCCGGTCAACCAGGCTTGAATTGCCGCGTGAGCGGAGCGGCGCGTTGCCCCGCGAACGCTCCGGGGCGATGCCGAGATCGAGGCTGACGCTGTTGGTGAGGATCAGCACGTCGCGGTCGCGCGGGCGTTCGACGAGGATGGGTCGCGCATCCGGAGCAGGCGCCATGACCTTTTCCAGCGGCGTGATCGGCGCGGGTGCGGCAACCGCGGCAACAGACTCCACCGGCGCTGCCGGAACACACTGCGGCACTGGGGCAGCGACCGCCGCCGTTGCCTGCTGGACCGGCTCGTGCGGCGGCAGGCCGGCCGCGGTGATGCCGATCCGCATCCGCCCCTCAAGCGCCGGGTCGATCACCGATCCCCAGACCAGCTCGGCGCCGGGATGCACATTCTCGCGCAGATACCCGACGGCCTCCTCGATCTCGAAAAGGCCGATATCCGCGCCGCCGGCGATGGTAATCAGCAGCCGCCGGGCGCCACGCGGCGCATCCTCGAGCAGTGGATTGCGCAGCGCGGATTCGGCCGCGAGCAGGGCGCGGTTCTTGCCCGCGCAGCTTTCGCCATAGCCGATCACTGCCCGACCGCCGGTGAGGGTCGCCCGGATGTCGGCGAGCGTCAGCCGCTTCAGCGCCGGGCGTGCGACCAGGCCAGCAAAGTCGGTGGCGCTCTCGCACACGATCGAATCGGACAGATTCAGCGCACCGCGAAACGTCATGTCGGGCCCGGCAATACGCAGCAGATGCTCGTTACAGACGACGACCAGGCCATCCACGCATTGCTCGAACGCCGCAATTCCGGCCGCCGCCAACCGGGTGCGCCGCGGCCCCTCAAAGGCAAAGGGCTTGGTCGCGATGCCGATCGTCAGGATACCGCGCTCGCGCGCCGCCCGGGCGATCACCGGGGCGGCACCGGTGCCGGTCCCCCCGCCGAAACCGGCCGCGACGAAGCAGAGCGACGTGCCGTCGAGCGCCTCGATGATCTCGGGCAAGGACTCCTCCGCGGCGGCGCGACCGATCTCGGGCTTGGCGCCCGCGCCGAGCCCGCCGGTGATGCCGCGGCCGAGCTGGATATGGCTTGCGCCCGGGGCGGCGCGCAGCGCCTGCACATCGGTGTTCGCGCAGAAAATCTTCATGCCATGGCCCGTCTCGCGGAACAGGCGTGCGACCGCATTGCCGCCGGCGCCGCCCACACCGATCAGGGTCACACCGGTCGCACCGTTCGAAGTCTGTTCCTGCTGCGTCATCTCTGGCCTCCTGTCCGGCGGGACTCGCCGTCGCCGATGTCGCACCGCTAGCCAGAGAAAATATGGTTAAACAGGTCGTAGAATCACAGTAACCATTAAATACCGATGTCGATATTCCTCAGTATTTATCCCGCATCGTGCCACCACGAAGCAAACACCATCTGTGGCTGACCACTAAGTGCTGACATTCCATGAAAACCGGCCCAACTACGCAGAATCACAGGTAAGGGTAACTACGATGCAGTAGTTTTACGCGCTACGCCCGACTCGAAATGATTCGTTAACCATGATGCGCATCATCAATGAGAGGCGGGCAACATGGACGAGCTCTTTATCGGCAGCGCGGTCTGCGAAATGACGAGCGGAGGAGAGATACTCCTGCCGCGCAGCTTCCACGAGACGGCGCGACAGCGCTCCGCCAGCGGCCAACTGTTCGTCGGCCTTCACGAGGAATCGCCCTGCCTGGTCGTCTATGACAAGGCCTTTGCCGCCCAGCAGCAATGGGATTTCGATACCCGCCGCGCCGCCTTTATCGGCTCCAACCTGCAGGCCCATCATACGCGGCTCAGGCGAAGCTTCGGCTTTGTCGAGGAGATCCTGCTCGCCCCCGATGGCATGATGGCGCTCGGTCCGCTGATGCGCGAGCGCGGCCGGATCGGGGAGTCGGTTTTGCTGGTAGCCACCGGCCAGCGCTTCGAGATCTGGGATCTCGACTACGTCCTTTCGCGCGGGCCCTCCGACCTCATGAAGCTCGCAACCCTCCATCTCAAAGTTCATATCGAGGCCTGCCATGTCCCTACTCTGCCGTCTGTCGATCCACGCCGCCGCGCCGCAGGCGTTCCGCAACCAGGGCTTCGAGTTCAGCAAATGCCGACATTGCGGCCGCGACATGATCCGGTCAGCGGAATCGCCGGAGACGAAGTGGCAGACCGTGCCCGCGGGATTTAGGGTCGACTGGAAAAATGCCGATATAAATCAGCTCGAAAACTGCCATGGATCAGGCTCGGCGCGGACTGGGACGATGATTCCGCCGCTTCTCGGCGATGTCGCACATGTCTCGGCTGCCTTGTTATATTGGCGCGTTCGCGATTGTCTTTCCAGGCCAACCCACCGTCGCGACCTAGTACTTCGCATCTCCCACGCGCAGAATAAATTTCCTGCCTAGTGATCGCATCGATTCATCGAGAGGGTTTTTAAGGCCTCGATAAATATAATGCACCGCAGCAAATCTTAATTCCGGCGCCATTTTTCGATATTGACCTACAATCCACCCTATGTGACCTTTTCCTTCAGGTCTGATATTGATGTTCGTTGACATGTTAGCGCAAAACAGAGGTGCAGGCGAGTTGGACGGAAGCCGTGGCGCACGCCCGGTGAATGCCGCACATGTCCATCGGGATCTTTTGCCGGTGGTAGTGGCCGTGTCGCGTGCCGCGCCGGAGAATCTCCCGGCGGGCGCTTCTGCATGGGGTCTGCCGCAAAAGGGGGCGACGATCCGCTTCACACCATTGGCGCTGGAGGAGATCGAGGAATGACGCGTAGCATCTATCTTGTCGACGATGACGATGCGGTCCGCGCGTCCCTGCACAGTCTGCTATCGCTCCAGTCGGACCTGCTGGTGCGCAGCTTCCGCAGCGGCGACCTGTTCCTGGGCGGCGCCTCGGAACTCGACCCGGGCGTGCTGCTGCTCGATTTCCACATGCCCGGATCGAACGGGATCGAAGTCCTGAACGCGCTTCAGGAGGTCGAGCCCAAGAAATTCGCGTCGGTGATCCTGACCGGTGAGGGGAATGTGGGGCTGGCGGTACAGGCGATGAAGGCGGGCGCGCTCGACTTCATCGAAAAGCCCTATGAGGCCGAGACATTGCTGCGCACCGTCGATGCCGCCTTTTCGCGGCTGACGCAGGACAATGCCGCCACCGCGCACACCGAGCAGGCCAAGGCCAAGATCGACGGACTGTCACCGCGCGAGCGTGACGTGCTGATGGGACTGATCGAGGGGCGGGCCAACAAGGTGATCGCCTATGAGCTCGACATCAGCCCGCGCACGGTGGAGATCTATCGCGCCAACCTGATGACCAAGCTCGGCGTCAGGAGCCTGCCCGAGGCGCTCCGCATCGCCTTCGCCGCCGGACTCATTCCCCAGCCCTGAGAAACCGGTTGAACGCGCGCGCAGCGAGCGCACTCTGACGGGCCGGGCCAGGTCAGCCGGCGCGCGGCATCCGCCACCGTTCGAGCGTCTCCGCCACGCCGGCCAGCGCCTGGCCGTGTCGGACGATGCATAGCGGATCGCCGGCCACCGGATCTTCCCCATCGTCGGCGAGCGCGATCACCCCGCGCCAGTGACGACTGGCGGCAACCGCCGCCAGCCGGCCACCGAGCACCCCCTTGTCGATCACGAGGATGCGGGGTGGCGGAGCAATGCGGTGGACGTGAGGATCTTCGGGATCGGCATCGAGCGTCACCAGGCTTTCGCCTTGCAGCGACAGGCGCGCGATGAGCGCGCTGCGCAGCCCGCCGTCACGTATGATCAGTACAATCAGTTCCTTTGCCGTCACGATATGGCCGATCTCGATGGGTGTAGTGTCCCCTCATGAAGCTAAGGCCACCGCCGCCTCGCATCTGTTCGTGGGAAACACTTAGTTCCGCATGGCTATGCGTCGGTGCGACACCGTAGTGCCGCCCCGGCGTTACCGGAGGATTACCCCCGCCCTATGTATATTTCCCCGCTGCAGCGGGCGGGTACACAGGATTATCGGGAAGGTGGGGAAGAGGGCATCACCGTCCCCGCTGCTGGGAGTCGATCATGGCGCGCTTGCGTCTCTCATGGCTGCGTTACCGGTTGGACGGGAAACGCGCGCGTGCGACCGCCCTCCACGGTCCGCACGCTTCGTGCGACGAGTCCGGCCATTGGGGTCTGGTCGATATGATGATGCGCGGTACGGAAGCGGGCGTCCGATGAGCGGCTCTGATCCTGGTGGTGTCCTGACCATCGACGATTCGCTGATGGTGCGGGCGATCATCGACGAAATGCTATCGAAGAACCGAGGCCTGCGGGTGATCGGATCGGCCCGCAACGTCGATATGGCGCGGATACTCATCGAGCGCCATCGACCGAACGCGATCGCCCCCGATCTTGCCACGCCGGCCATCAGCAATGTCTGGCGTCAGGAACGTCGGGATCGCAGGCCTGCCTGAATCCAGGCTTTGACGCTGTGCGGCCTGGGCCGCCTGCCGTGCCCGATAGCGCTTGTATCGGATCGCCGATCATGACCATGCAGGCGCCATGAACCCCGCGTGCCAATATCGGCACCGCGGCGCCTCCGGCATGATGGGATTTTCAGATGGGCCAGCTCCGCACCGCCAACAAGCGGCGCAACCGCGCCCTTGCCGCAAAGGTCGCCACGAAAGCGGTCACTGCCACGCCCGCCGCGAAGCCGGCATCGGCGAAGAAGGCAAAGCCAGCCACCGCCTGACACAGGGCGCGCGGCCGCCGCTCATGGTTCGGCCCAGGCTATTGTCCCCCGGGGGATCCTGCTGGCAGGCGGGCGCCATTCGCGGCAACCGGAGGACGATGAATTCTCGGCCGCTTACCGCGCCTGCCTAGAGGATGATGCGGAACAGTGCGCCGCCGGTGCGGCCGTCACCGATGTCGATCGACCCGCCATGCGCCACCACTACCTGACGCGCGAGGTTCAGCCCGACCCCGGTGCCCTCGGCCCGGGTGGTGAAGAAGGGCAGGAAGATGTCGCGCCGCAGATTCTCCGGCACGCCCGTTCCGCTATCCTCTACCTCGATCCAGATGCGCCCCGCGACACCCGACAGCGACAGCCGCACCCATTGCTCGGCGGTGCCGCGATGCGCGGCCTGGGCGGCATTGCGCAGCAGGTTGATCAGCACCTGTGCCAGCAGGTCGGGATCGGCGTCGAGGGCGATGTCGGGCTGGATTTCGAGAGTCAACGGCACATCGACCCATTCCACCGCGTACAGCTTGGCCAGTTCGGCGACGAACGGCCCCGCCTCGAACGACCGGCGGCGAAGCGCCGGCGCATGCGACACGGCGCGATAGCTGTCGATGAATCGCCGCAGCCCCTCCGCTCGTCGTGATAACGTCGTCACGGCGACACGTGCATCCGCCACATCGGGTGGCTCGGCGTCCAATAACATCTCGGCTGTCCCGGCGAGCGACGTCACCGGGGTGAGCGAATTCAGGATTTCGTGGGTCAGCACGCGGACCAGATCGGTCTGCGCCGCCATCTCGACCGTGTCGAGCGTGCCCTGGACCGGCTCGACCGTCACCGCGCGGATTCGCAGACCGAGCCGTTCGAGTGACGCAGCGCGAACGATCGCGCGCTGTGGACCACC
This sequence comes from Sphingomonas sp. P3_C6, assembly GCF_056402595.1. Taxonomy (NCBI): domain Bacteria; kingdom Pseudomonadati; phylum Pseudomonadota; class Alphaproteobacteria; order Sphingomonadales; family Sphingomonadaceae; genus Sphingomonas; species Sphingomonas sp. P3_C6. The sequence continues at coordinate 34,722 of NZ_JBFUHB010000013.1, read as the reverse complement.
AACCATGCGCAGGATCAGCAGCTCCTGCCGCGTATCACCCTCCATCTCCAGCCGCGAGGCGAAGGTGGCGCCATAGACGGCGAAATCTTCGGGCCTGACACCCTGGTGACGACCGAACAGCCGGCGGGCCGCCTTGTTGGCAGGAACGACGCCATGTGCCGCATCGATCGTCAGCAGCGCGACCGGCATGTCGTCGACCAGCGCCTCGAGATAGCGCATCTCACGCGCTGAGCGGTCGCGCTCGTCCTGCAATGTGCGCATCGCCCTATCCATCGCGCCGCCAAGCTCGCTGAAGCCGGCGCCGCCGCGCCCGTCGAAACGCGTGGCGAAATCCCTGGTGTTCAGCGCCTCGACAAAGCGCGCGACGGTGCGGTTGGTACGATCGACGTGCTTCCAGAGACCAGCTGCCGCAGCGAAGACGATCAGCCCGACGACGATCCGTGTGGCACCAAGCCCCTCAACCTCCCACGACCAGATGAATACGGCGAGCGCGACGAGAAGCGCCCCGATCCAGAGCGCCAGCACCAGCGTGAAGCGCCGGTCAAAGCCCATGTTTCTCCATCCGCCGATAAAGCGCAGCGCGCGACAGGCCGAGCTCTGTCGCCGCCATCGAAATGTTGTAGCCGTGCTTCTTCAGGGCCTCTTCGACCAGCCGGCGCTCGACCTTCTCAAGATTGAGTTCGGACATCGCGGGCACGACCACCGCCTCGGGCGCGACGCGCGGTGCGGACGGTGGGCCGAGCGGGAAATCCTCCGCTTCGAGCGGCGCGTCGCCCGACAGGATCACCGCCCGCTCGATCGCATGGCGCAGCGCGCGGACATTGCCCGGCCAGTCATGCGCAGCCAACGCCGTCCGTGCACCAGCGGTCAGTTCGGGCGCGGGCCGATTGTAGCGCCGGGCATAATGATCGAGGAAATGACTGACGAGCGCCGCCACGTCCTCGCGGCGGTCGCGCAAGGGCGGCAGCTCGATCTCGACGGTGTTGAGCCGGAACAGCAGATCCTGCCGGAAATGCCGGTCGTCGCGCATCGTTTGCGGCGTCATATTGGTCGCCGCGATTACCCGGATATCGACCGGAATCGGGCGATTGGCACCGACCGGCGTGACCTGGCGCTGCTCGAGCACCGTCAGCAGCTTGGGCTGGAGATGAAGTGGCAGATTGCCGATCTCGTCGAGGAACAACGTACCGCCATCCGCCGCCTGGATCCGCCCGATGCGATCGGCGCGGGCATCGGTGAAGGCCCCCTTCACATGGCCGAACAGTTCGGAATCGATCAACTCGGTCGCGATCGCGCCGAGATCGACCGTCAGCATCGGCTGGCGCGCGCGGAGCGACTTGGCGTGAAGTTCGCGTGCGACGATCTCCTTGCCGGTGCCGTTCTCGCCGAGCACCAGCACATTCGCTTCGGTCGGGGCCGCCCGGGCGATCAGCGAATGGACGCGTGCCATGGCGGGGGACTTACCGATCAGCGGGGTGCTGGTGCCCGGTTTCGTATCGGTGATCGCGACCACACGCGCCTTCTCCACCGCCACCGCGCGGCGCGAGCGGCGGAGCGACGCTGCGGTGCGCACGGTCGCGAGCAGGCGTTCGTTCGACCAGGGCTTCGACACGAAATCGGTCGCGCCGCGCTTCATCGCCTCGACCGCGACGTTCACGCCGGCATGGGCGGTGATCATCACCACCACCAGATCGGGGTCGATCGCGAGCAGCCGGTCGAGCCAGGCCAGTCCTTCCGCCGCGTCGGTCGCGCCGCGTGCGAAATTGGCGTCGAGCAGCACCACATCGGCCGATCGGCCGGCGATCGCGGTGATCGCCTCGTCCGGCGCCCGCGCCGTCACGACTTCATTAAAGAGGCCGCGCAGCAACAGCCGCGCGGCGGTCAATATATCTTCGTCGTCGTCCACCACGACGCAGAGATCGAATTCCGCCGTTTTCCCCATTGACCGCTCCCGTACAATCCGCGTGCGAAATCGGACAGTCAAATTCCGTGCCAGGATTGTGCCCCCGGTCGCGAATGCCCGAAAATCCACCGATTTCCGCATCTGGCACGCGCCATGCTGAACACATCATTGCCAACCGGCATCACCCAAGGAGACGACACATGAAACTCACTTTCACCCCGCAAATCCTCAGCGCCTTCGCTGCGATCCCCGTCACCACCTGCCTGACCATCGCCTCATCGGCACCGGTCGTGACCGTTGCCTCGATCGTCGGCAGCCAGATCGCATGACGCTGATTCGCGTCCGGTTCCGGACGTCACTGTCCGAAATCGGACACTAGGCCAGAGGCCGATCCACGATGTTCCGAGATATCGAGGCTGGCACGGCGCTTGCTGAGCCTGGATCGACCAGGGGAGTGCCGATGAGTGTCGTTCGCATGAAAGGGGACCAGCCGGCCGGTGACCGTCCAGTTACAGGCAGTGGGATGGACCGTGTCGTCGAGACCCGGAAGCTGTCGACACGAACCAAGATCGCCATCGGCGGCACCGTATTGCTCGCCCTTGCGCTCGCCTTCTGGTTCTTCGCCCCGCGCGGCGGATCGCAAACCGTCGCCAGTGACCGGCTGACCATCTCGCAGGTGCGCACCGGCCAGTTCGAGGATTTCATTCCGCTCCGGGCCCGGGTCACCCCGCTTCTGACCGTCTATCTCGATGCGATCGAAGGTGGCCGGGTGGAGAAGGTGATCGCCGAGGATGGCGCCAGCCTCGCCAAGGGCGAACTGATCGTCGAGCTGTCCAATGCCGAACTCCAGCTCTCCACGCTCGCCCGCCAGACCGAGGTCGAGCAGCAGATCAACAATATGCGCAGCCAGGAGCTTGCGCTCGCCCAGACCCGCCTTGCCAATGAACGCTCGCTGATCGACGCCGATCTCGCCGCGACCAAGGCCCGCCGCCAATATGAGCGAGAGCAGCCACTTGCTTCCAAGGGCTTCGTCTCGGGCAAGCAGTTCAACGATACGCGCGACGATTATCTTTCCGCACAAAAGCGTATGGACGCCATCCGCCGCAGCCAGGCGACCGACGAGCGCCTGCAGGGCAGCCAGCTTGCCCAGCAGCGCGCCTCCGCCGCCTCGATGCAATCGAGCCTCCAGCTCGCCCGCGCCAATCTCGATGCGCTCAACCTGCGCGCGCCGGTGGCGGGCCAGCTTTCCGGCTTTTCGGTCCAGGTCGGACAATCGCTGAAGCCCGGCGAGCGCATCGGCCAGATCGACAGCCCGGGCCGCAACAAGCTGATGGCCGGCGTCGATGAATTCTATCTTGGTCGGGTTCAGATCGGTCAGAAAGCGAGCGTCGACTGGAACGGCAAGACCTTCGCCGCGAGAGTGACCAAAATCTATCCGCAGGTGCAAAACGGCCAGTTCCAGGTCGACCTTCAGTTCCTCGGCACCGAGCCGGCCAATATCCAGCGCGGCCAGACGATGCAGGCCAAGCTCACCCTTGGTGACCCCGCCCCGGCGCGACTGATCCCGGCAGGCGCCTTCTACAACGAGACCGGCGGCGCCTGGGTGTTCGTGGTTTCGCCCGACGGCGGCAGCGCGACGAAGCGCCCGGTCCGCCTCGGCCGCCGCAACCCGGATTCGATCGAGGTGCTCGAGGGGCTCGATGCCGGCGAGCGGGTCATCACATCCCCCTATACCGGTTTCGCCGACAAGGACCGGCTCGACCTGACGGCCAAAGGAAAGGACTAAGCTATGCTGGAAATGCGCGCGCTTTCGCGGACCTACCGTACCGACACGATCGAGACGACCGCGCTCGACGCCATCGACCTCGACATCGCCGACGGCGAGTTCGTTGCGATCATGGGGCCGTCGGGCTGCGGCAAATCGACCCTGCTCAACCTGATGGGTATGCTCGATCTGCCATCAAGCGGATCATATGTGTTCAACGGCCAGGAGGTCGCCGGCCTTGGCGAAAGCCGTCTCGCCGAAGTGCGCAAGGCGAATATCGGCTTCATTTTCCAGAGCTTCAACCTGGTCGACGAACTGTCGGTGCGGGAGAATGTCGAGCTTGCCCTGCTCTATCACGACGTTCCCACCGCCGAGCGCAAGCGCCGCACCGATGTGGTGATGGACCGGGTCGGCATCGCCCACCGCGCCCGCCACAGGCCGAGCCAGTTGTCGGGCGGCCAGCAGCAGCGTGTCGCCGTTGCCCGCGCGCTGGTCGCCGAGCCGAAGCTGATCCTGGCCGACGAGCCGACCGGCAATCTCGACACCAATCACGGCGACGAGGTGATGCGCATGCTCCAGCAGTTGAATGCGGAAGGATCGACCATCGTAATGGTCACCCATTCCCCCGCCCATGCCGATTACGCCAGCCGCGTCGTCAACATGCTCGACGGCCGCATTCTGCAGCAGCACCGCCGCGCCGCCTGACGCGACCAATTCCGGAGATCAGCCATGTGGCGCAATTACCTGACCGTCGGTGTCCGCGCGCTTGCGAAGAACCGCGCTTATGCCTTCATCAACATCGCTGGCCTGGCGCTGGGCATCGCGGCGTGCCTGCTGATCCTCGGCTTCGTACGGTACGAGATGACCTTCGACAGCTGGCTGCCCGACGCCGACCGAGCCTTCCAGATGCAGGATTTTTACCATCCGACCCAGCAGGGCGGGGAGGAGATGAAGCTGCAGCAGACCAGCTTCCCGGTCGGCCCGGCACTGAAGAAGGATTTCTCGCAGGTCGAACAAGCCGTGTACCTCACCCGCGCCGGCGTGGTCGCGATCAAGGACGGCCAGCCCAATTTCATCGACCAGTCGGTCCTGACTGACGGCCCGTTGTTCCAGGTATTGCGTGTGCCCTTCGTACATGGCGATCCGGCACACGCACTCGACGATCCCCATGCGGCGACGATGAGCGTGAAGCAGGCGATCAAGCTGTTCGGTACCGACGACGTCGTCGGCCGCACCATCACCTTGGTCAGCGGTGGGGTGACCGCCGATTACCGGATTACCGGCGTGTTCAAGGACATGCCGAAGAATTCGTCACTCGCCTTCGGCCTGGTCGCGCGATTCGATCCGCACCAGTATTTCGCACGTGTCCCGACCGCGCTGTCGAGCTGGAACAACCAGAACGGCATGTATTTCGTCAGGCTGGCCAAGGGTAGCGACGCGGACACGATCAATGCCGGCCTTGCCGCCTGGGAAAAGCGCAACATCCCCGACGAACCGGACGGCGAAGGCAAGCACAATCCCGGCGACGACCAGGACTATAAGCTCGTCAACGTCCGCGACATCCATCTGGGCGACGCACAGAATGGTGCGATGACCCCGGGCAACGACCGGGGCACGATCATCACCTTCGCCGTCATCGCGCTACTGATCCTTGGTATGGCCTGCGTCAACTTCACCAACCTGGCCACCGCCCGCGCCACCCAGCGCGCCCGCGAGGTCGCCTTGCGCAAGGTGCTCGGCGCAACACGGCGGCAGCTCATCATCCAGTTCATCGGGGAATCGCTCCTGCTGGCGGCCATCGCCATGCTGGTCGCGCTGGCGATCGTCGAACTGGCGCTCCCGGCGCTCAACAGCTTCCTCGATGCCCAGATCCAACTTCGGTATTTCGCGGTCGACGGCCTGATCATTCCCGTGATCCTGCTCACCCTGCTGGTCGGGCTTGCCGGCGGGCTCTACCCTGCGCTCGTCCTGTCACGGTTCGAGCCGGCGCGCGTGCTGAAGGCGAACAAGTCGGGCGCCGATGCCGAAGGGTCGGGACGGCTGCGCAACATATTGGTGGTCGCCCAGTTCGCCGTATCGATCGGCCTGATCATCTGTACCACGATCGTCTATGCGCAGACGGTCTATGCCCGCACCACCGACGCAGGGTATCGGCGTGACGGCCTGTTGCAGATCGAGGGGGTGGGACGTCCGCAGGCCGAGAAGGTCGCCGCGTCGATGCGCGAAGAATTGAAGCGCGTCCCCGGCGTGACGGCGATTGGCCGTACCCAGATCGCGGTCGATGGCGGGCGCAACTCCATGACGGAGGTGCAGGTTGCGGGGCAGTCCAACCGGGTCACGCTCGGCGTGTACGGGGTAGAGCCCGGCTTTTTCGAGGCGATGAGCATGAAGATGCTCGCCGGCCGCGGGCTGCGCGAGAACACCCCCATGGACGACGCGTCGATACCGACCCCGACCGACAATGCCGCCGAGCAGGCGCTCGTCCGGCGCGGGGCCAACATCGTGGTGAGCGAGTCGGCGGCGCAGCGGCTCGGCTTCGCCACGCCCCAGGCGGCGATCGGCAAGGTCGTCATGACCAGCCTGGTCTCGAACGAGAACGGCCTGGTGCCCTCGACCATCGTGGGCGTGGTCGCGGATGCCCGCTTCCGCTCCGTGCGCGATCCGCTCCAGCCGATCTTCTATTTCGGCGTAACCGATGGCTTCGTGCAACAGATGGTGCGCTTCCAGGGTGCCGATCCCAAGGCGGTCTATGACCGGGCCGAAGCGATCTGGAAGCGGCTGACCCCGGACATTCCGTTCCGCGCCCGCTTCGTCGACGATATCGTGCGCGATCTCTACAATGCCGACGAAGCCCGGGCGAAGCTGTTCGGCGCCTTCGCGATCCTGGCGGTGGTGATCGGCTGCCTCGGCCTGTTCGGCCTCGCTTCCTTCACCGCCGAGCGTCGCACCAAGGAGATCGGCATCCGCAAGGTGCTTGGCGCCCGCACCAGCGACATCCTGCGCCTGCTGGTCTGGCAGTTCAGCCGGCCGGTGCTGATCGCCAACATGATCGCCTGGCCGATCGCCTGGTGGGTGATGCGGGGCTGGCTCAACGGCTTCGACACGCGCATCGCACTCACGCCGGTGCCGTTCCTGCTGGCTGGCCTGCTGGCGGTGCTGATCGCGATCGGGACGATATCCGCCCATGCCTATCGCGTGGCGAGGACAAGCCCTATCCGCGCGCTACGCTATGAATAGGGGGCGCTACGAATAAGGAGACGTCGCGGCAGGCTCTTTTCCTCGGCCTGCCGCGGCACCGTTTTAGAGGGAAGCGACGAACCCGGCCATGAAGCGTTCGAGCCTGGCCCGGATTGCCTCGTCGATCAGATTACCCTCGGCATCGAAGGACTTGCCCGCCGCCGGGACCATCAGCTTCTGCCCGGTCCACAGTTCGGCGCCGAGCGTACGCAGGGTTGGCAGCCACCCATTTTGCGAGAGAATCGTCCCGAAATTCCCGAGCGAGGCGCCGATCATCGCGACCGGCTTTCCGCCGAACACGCGGGGAATGTCGCTGCCGGGACGCGACATCCAGTCGATCGCGTTCTTGAACACGCCCGGCACGCCGTTGTTATATTCGGGCGTGACGAGCAGCAGGCCGTCCGCCTCGGCGACCGCGTCCTTCAACACGGTCACCGCGGCGGGAAAACCCTCGGCTTCGACATCGCCATTGTAGAGCGGCACCTCGGCGATCGAGTGGATCGTCAGGTCGGCCCCTTCCGGCATTACTTCAAGCGCGCCCCGTAGCAGGCCGGCATTGTAGGAATGCCGACGAAGGCTCCCCGCAATGCCGACCAGCCTGAGGGCCATCAGCGCTTGCCGTCGACCAGGCGCTCGATGCCCAGCGGGTTCGCCTGCTTGAGCGCGGCTGGGAGCAGATCGTCAGGCAGATCCTGATAGGAGACCGGCCGCAGGAAGCGATCGATCGCCTTGCTGCCAACCGAGGTGGAACGGCCATCGGCGGTCGACGGGTAAGGCCCGCCATGGACCATGGCATGCGCCACTTCCACGCCGGTGCCGAAACCGTTGACCAGGATACGGCCGACCTTGCGCTCCAGATGCGGGATCAGCTTTGCCGCTTCGGGATGATCGGCTTCGACGATGTGGATCGCCGCGGTGAGCTGCCCCTCCAGATGATCGACGACCTTGGTCACCGTCTCCAGATCCGGGCAGCGCACCACCAGGGAGGCAGCGCCGAAGATCTCGTCCTGCAACTCGTGATGGGTCAGGAAATGTTCGGCGGTGGTCAGGAACAGGCCGGCCTGACCCTGAGTGTTGTGCCCCGGCTTGCCGCGGGCGACGGTCTCCACCGTGTCGTGGCCACCGATCGCATCGACGCCGCACTGATACGCCTTGGCGATGCCTGGGGTGAGCATCGTTGCAGCCGGCATGTCCGTCAGGGCGGCGGAGGCGGCGTCGACGAACGTGTCGAGGTCCGGGCCCTCGACAGCCAGGATCAGGCCAGGATTGGTGCAGAACTGGCCGGCGCCCAGCGTCAGCGAGCCGACGAATGCCTTGGCGGTGGCCTCGGCCTTCTCCGCCAGCGCGTTCGGAAACAGGATGACCGGGTTGATCGAGCTCATCTCGGCATAGACCGGGATCGGCTCGGGACGGTTCTGCGCGATCTTCATCAGCGCCGTGCCGCCACCACGCGAGCCGGTGAAGCCGGCAGCCTTGATGCGCGCATCGGCGACCAGGCCCTGACCGATGGTGCGGCCCGAATCGTATAGCAGCGAGAAGACGCCTTCCGGCAGGCCGCAATCGGCGACTGCCTTGCGTACCGCGCCGCCGACCAGTTCCGACGTGCCGGGATGCGCGCTGTGCGCCTTGGTCACGACCGGGCAGCCCGCGGCGAGCGCCGAGGTGGTGTCGCCGCCGGCGACCGAGAAGGCGAGCGGGAAGTTGGACGCGCCGAACACGGCGACCGGGCCGAGGCCGATGTTGCGCAAACGAAGGTCCGGCTTGGGCGCGGGTGTGCGGGCCGGATCGGCATGGTCGATGCGCACGTCGAGATAATGGCCGTCGCGCACGACCTGGGCGAACAGGCGGAGCTGACCGCAGGTACGCCCGCGCTCGCCTTCGAGGCGGCCACGCGGCAGGCCGGTCTCGGCCATGGCGCGCTCGATCAGTTCGTCGCCCAGCGCCATGATGTTGTCGGCGATCGTTTCGAGGAACTTGGCGCGATCCTCGGGCGAGGTCTCGCGATAGGTGTCGAACGCTTCGTCGGCCAGGCGGCAGGCGGTGTCGAGGTCTTCGAGCGTCGCACCGCCAAAGGCGGGCTCCATCGGCTCGCCGGTCTCGGCCTGGATCGCGCGGATCTCGCCCTGGGTGCCGCGCACGGCGCGCGCGCCAATGAACATTTCGCCGTTGATGGTCATGCTGATCTCCTTGGCCGCTTCCGCGGTCGGTTCGACGTGTAAATAGTTACGGTTGCGGCGTGTACGAGGGGCAGAAGCCCAAAATCGCCTTTTGCCTATGAAATCTGTGCCGCGATCCGGATCGTCAGCGCGGCAAGCCTTTGCCGTGGCCGGTGTCGCGGTGTCAAAGCCCTTGTTCGATCCCCCTCATTTAAACAGTTCCAGCGGCACCGCGTCCCCCATCGCACGGTGGCCCGCGACGCTCGGGTGAAGGTGATCGCCCTTGTCGAGATCGGGACGCAGGCGCATCCGGTCGTTTGGATCGCGCATCACCGCATCGAAATCCACCACAGCGTCGAAATTGCCGGGGGTACGGATCCAGGCGTTGATCGCCTGGCGATCGGCCTCGTTCTGCGCATCGGGGTGGTAATAGTCATTGCCGCCATAAGGCAGGATCGTCCCGCCGATGGCCTTGATGCCGCCCGCCCGCGCGCGTGCGACGATCTGGCGATAGGCGCCGGTGATCCGCCGGACGAGTGCCGCATGCGCCTCCGCGCTCTGCGGCGCCTCGCGGGTGAAGGTGCCGAGATCGTTCACGCCCTCCAGCACGATCAGGTACCGCACCCCGGCCTGCGCCAGCACGTCGCGGTCGAAACGGGCGAGCGCATTGGGGCCGAGCCCGTCGAGCAGCAGCCGCCCGCCGCCTATGCCATGGTTGAGGACGGTAATGTCGCGCGTCGCCGACAAGGCCTGAAGCCGGTCGGCCAGGCGATCGGGCCAGCGATCATTGCCGTTGGTGGTCGAGCCATTGCCATCGGTGATCGAGTCCCCCAGCGTCACGATCGCTCGGGCGCCGGCCCGCGCCATCACTTCGACACCGGCAATCTGATACCAGTGATCGACCGTCTTCGCGCCGGTCAGCTCCGCCTCGGCCACCTTGTTGCCGTGCAGGACATAGGAGGTCGCACGCGAGCCGGGATGGCCGGTCTGGCGCGCGGGTGCCTCGGGCAGATGCAGCGTGATCGCCAGGCTGGCCAGGGCCGGCACGCGTAGCACCACCGGATCGGACAGATAGCTGGCGCCGGCCGGGATGATCACCTCGGACACGCCATCGAAGGTCAGCGTCCGGTCAGTCGCCGTGTCGATCTTCGAGGTGGCGCTTCCCGCCGACAGCGCGACATGCGCCGAATCGATGCGGAGAGGGTCAGTGCCGAAGGCGTTGGAAAGCACCACCCTGATCTGCGACCCGCCGGCGCTGACCCGCACGACCTGACGCAGGGTCGCGTCCTTCAGATCGGCATCGGGCAGCGCGTTGTTCGGCTCGGGAATCTGCTGCGACGCGGCCCAGCTCCGCACCCAGTGGCCGGGCGGGGGCGGCGCGGCCGAGCCGGCTACCGCCAGGCACAATAGGGATGCAGCGATCGTGCGCGTGAAGATGCTCATCGGAAATCTCCCCTCCCGTCGTCCGCCGCCATTGTGCTCCCGCGAAGGCGGGAGCCCAGACTGGGTCCCCGGCTTCGCGTGGACACAAGGGGAAGGAACTGCTTGATCATCGTGCCGGCGCTGCACTCAGGGCAGCCGCAACCGCCTCGCGGATCGGCTTGGGCTCATAGGCCATGCCATAGGGCGAGCAGCGCTTGGCCAGCCCGTCGGGACGCGGCGTAAGGCCCTGCAGCCAGCTATATTTGTCGGCGAGCCCCCAGAACAGGATCGTATCGAGCTGCGGATAAGCGAGCAGGGATTCGAGAAAGGCCCTGGCATAATCCGCCACGGCACGGTCGCGGGTCGCGATGTCGGTGGGCAGCAGCTTATCGTTCACGTCCATCTCGGTGACGACCAGCTTCAGCCCCATGCCGGTCACGTCATCGAGAAAGCTGCGCCAAGCCTTCTCGTCGCGCGCACCGAACGGCGCGCCCTTGGCGCCGCCTGGCGCGCCGATATGGGACTGGATGCCCAGCGCATCGACGGGCGTGCCGCGCTTCTTCAACGCCTCGAGCAATTTGAGCACGCCGCTGCGGTGAAGCTCGTTGCCCGGCTCCCAGCTCATATAGTCGTTATAGACGAGCTGCATCGCCGGCGCCGCCGCACGGGCGGTGCGAAAGGCGATGTCGATGACATTCTCCGCGCCGAGCGGGGTCGTCAGCACCGTCTCGCGCAGGCCGCCGGTCTTCTCGTCGACTGCCTCGTTGACGACGTCGAAGCTCGGCAGCACGCCCGCGTAACGGCCGGCGACGGTCGAGACGTGATCGGTCAGCAGGCGTGCCGCCTCGGCGCGAGGATTGGTGCCGAAATCATGCTCGACCAACCATTTCGGATAGCGCTCGGTCTTCTGCCAGAGCAGCGTGTGGCCGCGCACGCCGAGCCCGACCGACTTCGCCCAGGCGATCAGCGCGTCGGCGGCGCGGAAATCGAAGCTCTTCGCGTCGGGCCGCACCGCCTGCCACTTCAGCTCGTTCTCCGGCACGATCAGCCCGCATTGCGCGGCGATCAGCGCACGGTAGCGGGCATCGCGAAAGCCGGCACCGCCAAGGCAGGTGCCGAAGCGGATGCCCCGCGCCTTGCCGATCGTGTCGAGCCCTGGCGACGCGGCGAGCGCCGTTCCGGGAACGAGCAGGGCGGCAACCGCCGCACCGGCGCCCATCACCGCACGCCGCGTCACTTCGGTCACAGGGCCTCCACGGTAGCACGCGCGCCGTTGGCGGTGAGCGAGGCCAGATGCCGCACCAGCGCCGCGCGAAAGGCCGTGTCGTCGGCCAGCGTGGGCGGGAAGATCGCGTCGATCGACAGCAATGCCGCGACCTGCGCCGCGGGATCGGTCACGCCGTCGAGCCGCGCCGCGGTCACGGCGGCCAGGGGATCATCGACGACATGAGCCGCGCCGGAATCGTCCCGCGCGCGCTGCCAGAGCATCCACGCCGCCACCGCCAGCGCCAGCGCATCGACATCGAGCCCCTTGGCCCGCCGTGCCACGATCGGCGCAAGCAGGCGCTGTGGCAGCTTCTGCGACCCGTCCATCGCGATCTGGCGCGTGCGATGCTGGAGCGCTGGATTGGCGAAGCGTTCCATCAGCGCAGCGCGATAGGCAGCGACATCGAGCCCCGGCGGCGGCGACAGCGTTTCTTCCGCCTCGTCCCACAGGGTCTCGACGAACCGGACAAAGGCCGGAATCGCGACCACCTCGTGCACGAAATCGATGCCGGCCAATCCGCCGAGATAGGCGATGCCCGAATGCGCGCCGTTGAGCATGCGCAGCTTGGCCTCTTCCCACGGCGCGACCGAGGCGGTGATCTGCACGCCCAGCGTCTCGAAGGCAGGACGCGGGCCGCAGAAGCGATCCTCGATCACCCATTGGAGGAACGGTTCGGCCTTGACCATCGCCTGGTCGCTCAGGCCGAGCGATGCCTCTAGCCCGGCGATATCGGCCGGTGTCGTGGCGGGCACGATGCGATCGACCATCGTCTCGGGGAAGGCACCTTCCGCTTCGATCCATTCGGCGAGCGCCGCACTGTGCGCACGGGCGATGGCGAGCACCGCCTGTTCCAGCCGCCGGCCATTGTGGGGCAGATTGTCGCACGAGATGGCGGTAAAGGGCGGCAACCCCAGATCGCGCCGCGCGGAAAGCGCCGCCACGAGGAAACCCGGCGCGGTCTTCGGCGCAGTGAGATCGGCGCAGTCGGCCGCGACATCCGGATCATTGGCCAGCAGCGCACCGGTCGCCGGATCGAGCTTGTAACCCTTCTCGGTCACTGTGAGCGTGACGATATGGACGTGCGGATCGGCCAGCCGCTCGACCAGCGCCTCGGGATTTTCCGGTGCGACCAGCACTTCACGGACGGCACCGATCACCTTGGGGGTGTCGCCCGACCCGTCACGCGTGACGACGGTGTAGAGCCCGTCCTGCGGGTTCATCTCGTCGCGCACGCCCGCCGAGCGCAGCGATGCGCCGGTGATGCCCCAGCGCATGTCGCCGGATTCGAGCGCGGCTTCGAACACCACGGCCTGGTGCGCGCGGTGAAAGGCGCCGATGCCGAGATGGACGACGCCGTTCTTGACCGCGAAGCGATCATAGATCGGCGTGGCGACGCCCACGGGAAGAGCGCCGATCGTTTCGTTAGAAAGGCGTTCCATTATTTCCCTTTCCCGGCGAAGGCCGGGATCCAGTTACGTCGGTCCCTCGACTGGGCCCCGGCCTTCGCCGGGGAAGCAGAAGAAATATGGGGCGAAGAGTAGTTTCTCACAGCTTGTACGCCGCCTTCGCCAGATCATAGGCCAATGCCTTCGCGACCTGATGCGCCTCCTCCTCTTCAAGCCGATGCTCCGCGACAAGCTGGGCCAGGAAGGTGCAGTCCATCCGCCGCGCGACATCGTGGCGCGCGGGGATCGAGAGAAAAGCGCGGGTGTCGTCGTTGAAGCCTACCGTATTGTAGAAGCCGGCCGTCTCGGTCGCGCGCTGGCGGAAGCGGCGCATGCCCTCCGGGCTGTCATGGAACCACCAAGGCGGACCGAGGCGCAGCGACGGATAGTGGCCGGCAAGTGGTGCGAGCTCGCGGCTGTACGTATCCTCGTCGAGCGTGAAGAGGATCAGCGTCAGACGCGGATCATTGCCATAGGCGTCGAGCAGCGGCTTGAGATTGTGGACGAACTCGCTGGGCAGCGGGATATCGGCACCCTTGTCGCGGCCGAACCGCGCCAGCACGCCGGGATTGTGGCTGCGGAACGCGCCGGGATGAAGCTGCATTACCATGCCGTCCTCGATCGACATGCGTGCCATCTCGGTCAGCATCTGGCCGCGGAACAGCTCGGCCTCGGCAGCGCTTGCGGTGCCGGCGCGGACCTTCTGGTACAGCGCCTCGGCCTCGGCGGCGGGCAGGTTGGCGGTGAAGGCGCTTGGGTGGCCGTGATCGGTCGAGGTCGCCCCCGCCTCGCGGAAGCGCGCCCGGTGAAACTGGTGCGCGCGCAGATAGCTCGCAAAGGTCGCGATATCCTCTCCCGCCGTCTCACCGAAGCGGGCTATGTTGCCGAGGAAACCGGCCGCCTCCGGGTCCATCACCGGGTCGGGGCGATAGGCGGTCATCACCCGACCGCCCCAGCCGCTCTCGCGGATCGCGCGGTGATGGTCGAGCGGATCGAGGGGGCTCTCGGTCGTCGCGATCGCCTCGATGCCGAAGCGTTCGAACAAGGCGCGTGGACGGAACGCCGGCGTCTTCAGTGCTGCATCGATCGCATCGTAATAATGATCGGCGGTCGAGGCCTCCAGCCGAACGTCGAGGCCGAAGCATTCCGCGAACACCCAGTCGAGCCACATCGACGACGGCGTGCCGCGGAAAAGATGGTAGTTCTCGGCGAAGATCTTCCAGATCGCGCGGCCATCGGTCGCGGTCGGGCTGCCGTCCTCGGTCGGCACGCCAAGCTTCTCCAGCGGCACCCCCTGGCTGTAGAGCATGCGAAAGACATAGTGATCCGGCACGATCAGCAGCTGCGCCGGATCGGCAAAGGGCTGATCATAAGCGAACCAGGATGGATCAGTGTGGCCGTGCGGGGAGATGATCGGCAGATCTTTGACACCGGTGTACAACGCGCGCGCGATGTCGCGTGTGCGACCCTCGGCGGGGAACAGGCGGTCGGGGTGAAGCGTCAGCTTGGTCATTGATTGCCTTCGTTATGCGCGAGAACGGCCGGCTCCCAGCGCGGCACGATCAGATGGACGACGAGCAGCGCGAGCAGATAGGAGCACGCCGCGAGAATGAAGATCGGCTGAAAGCTGCCGACGGTTTCCAGGATATAGCCGGCATATTTCGCCATCAAGGCGCCGCCGATCGCGCCGGCGAGGCCGCCCAGCCCGATCACCGATCCGGCCCGCCAGCGCGGGAAGAGATCGCCCGGGATGGTATAGACATTGGCCGAGAAACCCTGATGCCCGGCACAGGCCAGGCCGATCAGGCCGGCGGCAACCCACATGTTCGGTGCCGAGGTGGCGAACGCGATCGGCAACGCGCACAGCGCCATCAGGAACATCGCCGTCTTGCGCGAGCGGTTGATGGTGTAGCCCTTGCCGATCAGCCGCGACGAGATCCAGCCGCCGGCGACCGAGCCGACATCGGCGATCAGATAGATCATTACCAGCGGCGGCCCGAAGTCGAGCATCTTCACATGATATTGCTTGTTGAAGAAGTCGGGCAGCCAGAACAGGAAGGTCCACCAGACCGGGTCGATCAGAAAGCGCCCGGCCATATAGGCCCAGGTCTGGCGATGGCGGAACAGCGCGCGGTAATCCTGCACGAGCGCAACCACGCCTTCGACGAAGCCGCGCTTGATGCGGATTTGCTCGGGCTGGGCCGGGTCGGATTCGATGAAGGCCAGTTCCTGCGGCGAGACGCGAGGATGCTGTGACGGGCGGTTGTAGAAGCCGAGCCAGGCGGCCAGCCAGATCACCGTCAGCAGGCCGGTCAGGATGAACGCCCAGCGCCAGCCGAACGCGATGGTGATGATCGGCACGAGCAGGGGCGTGACGATCGCGCCGATATTGGAACCGGCGTTGAAGATGCCGATCGCGAACGCGCGTTCCCGCTTGGGGAACCATTCGTTCGCGGCGGCGAGCGCCGAGGGGAAGGTGCCCGCCTCGCCGAACGCAAGCGTCAGCCGTGCGATCATCATGCCGGTCGTGGTGGTGAAGAAGATGTGCGAGACGTGCCCGATCGTCCACAAGGTGACAGCGATGGCATAGCCGATCTTCGCCCCGACGCGGTCGACCAGCCGACCGAAGATCACATAGGCCACGCCGTAGGTGAGCTGGAACGCGACCGCGAGATCGGCATAGCCGCCCTCCGACCAGTGATATTGCGCGGCGAGATCGGGCTTCAGCACCGACAGGACGAGCCGGTCGATATAGCTGAGCACGACCGCCGCGAAGAGCAGCCCGCAGACGATCCAGCGGACCTTGCCCGATGGCTTGGGCAGGATCGGCGCCTCTGCGCTGACGGTCGCGTTCATTCTAATCCCCTCACTGGCGGCCTCTCATGATCGGGCGGTCACCAGTTGGTCATGGTGCCGTCTTCGAGGCGGTTCACCGGCAGATAGGCGCGCTTATATTCGTACTTGGCGGCCAGTTCCTCATCGAGGTCGACGCCGAGGCCGGGCTTGTCGCCCGGATGCATCAGGCCGTCGGCGAAGCTGTAGGCATGCGGGAAGACCGCGTCGGTCTCCTCGGTGTGGCGCATATATTCCTGCACGCCGAAGTTCGGCACCGACAGGTCGAAGTGCAGCGCGGCGGCCATGCACACCGGCGACAGATCGGTCGCGCCGTGGCAGCCGGTGCGCACATTGTGCATGTCGGCAAAGCTCGCGATCCGGCGCAGATGGGTGATGCCGCCGGCATGGACCACGGTAGCGCGGATATAGTCGATCAGTTGTTCCTCGATCAGCTGCTTGCAGTCCCAGATCGAGTTGAAGATCTCGCCCACCGCAAGCGGGCTGGTGGTGTGCTGGCGGATCAGGCGGAAGTTCGCCTGGTTCTCGGCCGGCGTCGCATCTTCGAGCCAGAAGGGGCGATACTGCTCCAGATCCTTGCCGAGCCGGCCCGCCTCGATCGGGGTCAGGCGATGGTGGATGTCGTGCAGAAGGTGGACGTCCCAGCCCAGTGCTTCGCGCGCCTTCTCGAACAAGGGCGGCACCGAGCGGAGATATTTCTCGCTCGACCAGACATTCTCGGTCGGCAGGTCGGCATCGGCCGGCTCGTAGAAATAGCGGTCCTTCGATACGCCATAGGTCGAGGCAAGGCCGGGCACCCCGGACTGGAGCCGGATCGCCTTGTAGCCGAGCGACTGATAATGCAGCGCGTTGTCGATCGTCTCCTCGATCGTCTTGCCGTTGGCATGGCCATAGACCATCACGCCCTCGCGGCTCGCACCGCCGAGCAGCTGATAGACCGGAAGGCCGGCGATCTTGCCCTTGATGTCCCACAGCGCGGTGTCGACCGCAGCGATCGCCGACATGGTGACAGGACCGCGGCGCCAATACGCACCCTTGTAGAGGAACTGCCACACATCCTCGATCCGGTGCGCATCGCGCCCGATCAGGCACGGCACGACATGATCCTGGAGATAGCTCGCAACGCTCAGCTCACGGCCGTTCAGGGTCGCGTCGCCAAGGCCATAGACACCCTCGTCGGTCTCGATCTTCAGCGTGACGAAATTGCGCCCCGGGCAGGTGACGATGACGCGCGCATTGGTGATCTTCGGCATGGTACTTCCAGTTTCAGGCGATCGTGAGGATCGCGGATTGCAGTTTGGCGGAGCTGTTCCCCGCCATGATTTCCACCCGGCCCATCTCGACGACTTCCTTCATCGCGACGTTCCAGATGCGAAATGCCTTCGGCCCAAGCGTGAAATGGACAATTTTCCGCTCGCCCGGCTTGAGCGTTACCCGCTCGAACCCCTTCAGCGCCATCACCGGCTGGGTGACCGACGCGTCTAGATGGCGGATATAGAGCTGCACCACCTCATCCCCTGAGAGAGTGCCGCTGTTCGCGACCTCGACCGACACGGTGACGTTGCCGTCCGGTGCGATGCTCGCCGCTGACAGTGCCGGCGCCCCGACCGTGAAGCTGGTGTAGCTCAGCCCATGTCCGAACGGGAAAAGTGGCGTCGCATCGTCGAACAGATAGCCGCGCCGCGCGCTTGGCTTGTGGTTGTAGAAGAACGGGATCTGGCCGGCATCGCGGATCACCGTGACGGGCAGCTTCGCGCCTGGATTGATGCCGCCGAACAGCGCTTCCGTCATCGCGGTGCCGCCCTCCTGGCCCATATACCAGCAATCGAGGATCGCGTTGGCTTTCGTCGCAACCATCGGCCAGCTTGCCGGGCGGCCATGGATCGCGACGACCACGACGGGCTTGCCCAGCGCGTGCAACGCCTCGAACAGCGCATTCTGTTCGCCGAGCAAGTCCACCCCGGTGCGGTCGCCGAGATGGTTCTTCGCGAAACCCTCCCGGCTGGTCAGTTCATTGTCGCCGACCGCGAGCAGGATCACATCGGCTGCCCTGGCTGCTTCCACGGCTTCGGCGATCAGCGCACGGTTCTTTGCCGGATCGGCGAGCGCCACCTCGTTCTGGCTCGGATCGTCGCTGGTGGTGATGAAGGCGCCCTGGGCGTGGATCACGTCACCCCCAAGCTTCGCCTTCAGGCCGTCGAGCAGGCTGATCTTCTGCTGCGGCACGCTCGAATAGCCGCCGAGCCGGGCGACGGCCGCATTGGGGCCGATCACCGCTATCTTCTGTGCGCCGGCCCTGAGCGGCAGCGTGCCGTCATTCTTGAGCAGGCATATGCTCTTGCGCGCAGCCTCCAGCGCCAGAGCACGTGCTTCGGCATTGCCGGTGATCTGCGTGGCGAGCTTCACATCGCCATAAGGATTCTCGAACAGGCCAGCGCGGAACTTGAAGGTGAGCATCCGCGCTGCGGCGGTATCCACCGCCGTTTTGCTCACCCGTCCCGCGCGCACTTCGTCGACCAAGGTGCGATAGGCGATCCCGTCGGGGAGCTCGCAATCGACGCCCGCCGCCAGAGCCCGCCGCGCGGCATCGGCCTTGTCGGCCGCGACATGATGAATCCGGTCGAGCTCCTCGACCGCGCCATAGTCGCTGGCGACCACACCATCGAAACCCCATTCGCCGCGCAGCACATCGTGCAGCAGCCATTTGTTGGCGTGGCTCGGCACGCCGTCGATCTCGTTATAGCTCGGCATCACCGCGCCGATCGCGGTGCGCTCCACCACTTCGCGGAAGGGCGGGAAGAAATTCTCGCGCAGTTCGCGCTGGGAAATCTGGGCAGGGCCGACATTGATGCCCGATTGCGGCTGGCCATGCCCGGTCATGTGCTTGAGCGTGGCAAAGACCTTGTCCGCGGCCAGCTTTTCGCCCTTGCCGGCACCCTGCAACCCCTCGACCGCGGCGACGCCCATCTCGCCGCAGAGATAGGGGTCCTCACCGAAGGTCTCTTCGATGCGCCCCCAGCGCGGGTCGCGCGCGATATCCACGACCGGCGACAGCACATAAGGCACGCCCCGCGCCCGCGCCTCGCGCGCGATCACGGCGTTCACCCGGCGAACCAGCCCCGTGTCGAAGCTGCCCGCCAGCGCGATCGCCTGGGGAAAGCTGGTCGCCTCGGTCGCCATGAAGCCGTGTAGCGCCTCCTCATGGAACAGCACGGGGATACCGAGGCGGGTCTTTTCCAGTGCCCAATGCTGCACCGCATTGTTGAACGCGATATTGTCAGCCGGCGTCCGCCAGCGCGCACCGGTGCCGCCTTCGGTGTTGACGATACCTGGCCCGCCGCGCTTGTCCGAAGGCCGGCTGATCTGGCCGATACCGTTGGGATAGGCGGCGCTCGCCCTGGCCGGGTCGAAGGCCAGGCCATTCATGATCTCTGCCTTGGTCGCCCAAAGCGCGATCATCTGCGCGACCTTCTCCTCGAGCGTCATCCGCCCGAGCAGATCCTTCACGCGATCGACGATCGGCGCCCGCGCGTCCTTGTAGAGCGGCGTCGCGGCGCGCGCGAACGCGGCGCCCGGCATGAGTGCCGCGACGCTGGCCGTGGACAGCCAGCCCAGGAGGCGACGCCGTCCGATCATTGAACGACGGTCAGGGTCGCGGACTTGAGGTCGACCGAGCTCGCTCCGGCCATGATCTCGAACTGGCCCGGCTCGACCACACGCTTCATGTCGAGATTCCACATCTGGAACGCACGACGATCGAGGGTGAAGCTCAGCGTCTTCGCCTCGCCCGGCTGCAAGGTCACGCGCCGGAACGCCTTCAGCTCCTTCACCGGCCGCGTCACCGAGCTCACCGTGTCACGAACATAGACCTGCACCACTTCGTCGCCGGTGCGCTTGCCGGTATTGGCGACATCGACCTTCACCTCGACCTGCCCGTCCGGGCGGATCGTGGTCGCCGAAAGCTGCGGGGCGCCGACCGTGAAGCTGGTGTAGCTGAGCCCGAAGCCGAACGGGAAAAGCGGCGTCGCCTCACTGAACAGATAGCCACGATGCGCCGAAGGCTTATAGTTGTAGAACATCGGCAACTGTCCGACCGAGCGGGCGATGGTGACGGGCAGCTTGCCGCCCGGATTGACGTCGCCGAACAGCGCATCCGCCACGGCGTTGCCGCCCTGTTCGCCGAGATACCAGCCCTCGATCACCGCATTGGCTTCAGTCGCGATCTTGTTGATCGCGAGCGGGCGGCCGTTGATCATCACAACCACGATCGGCTTGCCCAAAGCCTTCAGCGCATCGAACAGATCCTGTTGCTGGCCGACTAGATCGAGGCTCGACCTGTCTCCGAGATGGTTGTCGGCCCAGCCCTCGCGGCTGGTCTGCTCGGTATCGCCGATCGCCAGCACGATGGTGTCGGCGCCCCTCGCCGCCTCGACCGCGGCCGCAATGCGTTTCGCATTTTGCGCGGGATCGGCGAGCGTGACCTTGTCCTCCCACCAATCGTCATTCTCGGTGATCTTCACGCCTACCGACGTGACGATGTTCGCGCGACCGCCGAGCTTCGCCCTGATACCGTCGAGGATCGAGACCGTGACCGGCGGCTGGCCATAATAACCGCCCAGCCGCGCGACCGCAGCGCTCGGCCCGATCACCGCGATGGTCGGCTTCGCAGCGCCCGCAGCCGGCATCGCCAGCGGCAGAACCCCGTCATTCTTCAGCAACACCATCGACCGCGCTGCCGCGGTCCGCGCCAGCGCGCGCGCCTCCGCATTGTTGGTGATCTTCAGCGCCGCCGCGACATCGGCATAGGGATGCTCGAACAGCCCGGCACGGAACTTGATCTCGAGCATCTTCCGCACGGCGGTGTCGACCAGTGCCTCGGAAACCTTGCCGGCGCGCACCGAGTCCACCAGCGTCTTGTAGCTGTCGCCCTCTGGCAGGTCGCTGTCGACGCCGGCGGTGATCGCCAGCAGCGCGGCCTCGGTCCGGTCGGCCGCGATATGATGGATCGACCGGAGCTGATCGATCGCGTCATAATCGCTGGTGATCGCGCCGGTGAAACCCCATTCGCCGCGCAGCACGTCCTGCAGCAGCCATTTGCTGGCATGGCTCGGCGTGCCATCGATCTCGTTGTAACTCGGCATCACCGCGCCCGGTGCGGCGCGGCTGATCGCCTGCTCGAACGGCGGGAAGAAATTCTCGCGCAACTCGCGCTCGGAGATCTGGGCCGGGCCGATATTCGTTCCGCTTTCCGGCTGGCCATGGCCAGTCAGATGCTTGAGCGTCGCGAACACCTTGCCCGGTGCGAGCTTCCCGGCCTTGTCGACGCCCTGCAGGCCCTGCACCGCCGCGACGCCCATCTCGCCGACGAGATAGGGATCCTCGCCGAACGTCTCCTCGATCCGGCCCCAGCGCGGATCGCGCGCGACGTCCACCACCGGCGACAGCGCGAGCGTCACGCCGCGGGCCGCGATCTCGCGCCCGGTGATCACATTGATCTGGCGGATCATGTCCGGGTCCCAGCTCGACGCAAGACCGATCGGCACGGGGAAGCTTGTCGCGTCCCGCGCAGCATAGCCGTGGAGGCCTTCTTCATGAAAGAGGATGGGGATGCCGAGCCGGGTCTTCGTCAGCGCGTAACACTGCAGCGTGTTGACCACGTCGATCGTGCCCTTGACGTCATGGCCGGGCGTGACCCGGGGCGATCCGGCACCGAGTGTGTCGGACGGCCGGGCAAACCCGCCAAATCCGTTGGGGAACAGCGCGGCGACCTTGGCCGGATCGATGCGCTTCCCGGCATCGAGCATCTGCGCCTTGGCGTTCCACACCGTGAGCAGCTGCCCGACTTTTTCTTCCAGCGTCATGCGCTTGAGAAGGTCGTCGACGCGTGCCGTGACGGGCGCCGCGGCATCCTTGTAGAGCGGCTTCGCCTCGGCGGGCGCCGACGGCGGAGGCGCAGCGCCGCCGAGCGCTATCGGTGCGGCACAGGCGAGCAGAATCGCCAGCGAGCGTTGAATGGTGCGCGGCGCGATAACAGGCATTTCGGCTACCCCCTCGATGGCGCTGATTCGTTGGCCGACACCACGCCAGCGCCTCTTTTCTGATAGCGCTACCATGCTAAGTCAGGCAAAGACTGTCAATCGCCGATGGCCAATGCAGGGCCGTGGCGCGCGCGTTTGGAGAGGAATGACATGAGTCGGTTGATCGCCTGGTGTGCGGCATTGTTTCTGACGCTGGGCACGATGCCCGGCATCGCACGCGCCGAGGACGGCTATGATCTCTGGCTCCGTTATCGCCCCCTGCCGGCTGACACCCAGGCGCGCGACCGGGCGCAGGCGACAAGCCTGGTGTTCGATGCGAACCGCAACGACCCTTCGATCCGCAAGGCAGCCGAGGAACTCGATCGCGCCCTTTCCGGCATGCTCGGCACCGCAACGCCAACCGGCGACCTCCGGCCCGGCGCAATCCTGCTCGGTACCGGCACCGAGCCCCGCATCCAGGCGCTGAACCTGCCACTCGGCAAGCTCGGCACCGAAGGCTATCTCATCCGCAGCACCATGATCGACGGCAAGAAGGTCACCGTGGTCGCCGCCAATAGCGGTATCGGCGTGCTCTATGGCAGCTTCGCGCTGATCCAGCATATCCAGCGCGGCCTGCCGCTCGACGGGATCGACATCGCCTCCAGCCCGAAGCTCAAGCTGCGTCTGCTCAACCATTGGGACAATCTCGATCGTACGGTCGAGCGCGGCTATGCCGGTCAATCGATCTGGGACTGGTGGAAGCTGCCCGACTTCAAGGACCCGCGCTACACCGACTATGCCCGTGCCAATGCCTCGATCGGCATCAACGGCACCGTGCTCAACAACGTCAACGCCAAGGCGGACAGCCTGACCGCACCTTACATCGCCAAGGCGGCGGCGCTGGCCGATGTGTTCCGGCCCTATGGGATCAAGGTCTATCTCTCGGCCCGCTGGTCGGCGCCGATCGAGATCGACCATCTCAAGACTGCCGATCCGCTCGATCCGCAGGTCGCCGCCTGGTGGAAGGCAAAGGCCGACGAGATCTATAAGGCCATCCCCGATTTCGGCGGATTCCTGGTCAAGGCGAACTCCGAAGGCCAGCCCGGCCCGCAGGATTACAAGCGCAACCATGCGGAGGGCGCCAACATGCTCGCCGCGGCGGTGAAGCCGCATGGCGGCATCATCATGTGGCGCGCCTTCGTCTATCAGCACGAAAATCCGGAGGACCGCGCCAAGCAGGCCTATGATGATTTCAAGCCGCTCGACGGCCAGTTCGCCGACAATGTCATCGTCCAGGTGAAGAACGGTGCGATCGATTTCCAGCCGCGCGAGCCCTTCCATCCGCTGTTCGGTGCGATGCCGAAGACGCCGCTGATGATGGAGTTCCAGGTCACCAAGGAATATCTCGGGATGGCGACTCACCTCGTCTATCTCGGGCCGCTCTACGAGGAAGTGCTGCAGGCCGACACCTATAGGCACGGCAAGGGATCGACCGTCGCCAAGGTGATCGAGGGCGGCCTCGACAATTACAAGCTGACCGGCATGGCCGGCGTCGCCAATATCGGCACCGACCGCGACTGGAGCGGATCGCCGTTCAACCAGGCCAACTGGTTCGTCTATGGCCGCATGGCCTGGGATCCCGAGGCCTCCGCCAGGCAGGTCGCCGGCGAATGGTCGGAGCTGACCTTCGGCCCTAACCCGGCCGTCACGCCCAAGGTGGTCGATATCATGACCAGCTCGCGCGAGGCAGTGGTGAACTACATGACCCCGCTGGGCCTTGCCCATCTGATGGCGACCAGCCACCATTATGGCCCCGGCCTGTGGGTGAAGGACCTCGCCCGCCCCGAATGGAACCCGGTCTATTATCACAAGGCCGATGCGACCGGCATCGGGTACGACCGCACGAAGACCGGCAGCAACGCCGTTGCGCAATATGCCCCGATCCTGGCGAAGCAGTTCGGCGACCCGAAGACCACGCCGGAGCGCGACCTGCTGTGGTTCCACCATGTCGCCTGGGATTACCGGATGGCATCGGGCAAGCCGCTGTGGGAAGAGCTGATCGGCAAATATTCGCTGGGCGTGCACGAGGTTGCCGACATGCACAGCGCGTGGAAGGCACTCGCGCCCTATATCGACCAGGACCGGTTCGCGAAGACCGACACCTTCCTGTCGATCCAGCAGCACGAGGCGCAGTGGTGGCGGGATGCGAGCATCGCCTATTGGACCAGCGTGTCGGGCCGTCCGCTGCCTGCCGGCGAGGCACCGCCGGCGAAGACCCTGGCCGAGTATGAAGCCGTCTCCTGGCCGTATGAGCCCGGCCGATAAGCGCTATCACGCCAAGGAAACACGGATATTTCGGCCGATACGGGAGGATTGACAGGTCCGTAACATAGGAATACCACCCCATGTGATCGCTACCATCCCTTGGGGTGGATCGCGAACGGGCACGAAGAGGCCCGCTGGAGGGGTGAATGAAAATGGACCTGTCGCCGACTGCCATGATGTGCCGATGCACGGCGCCGGTTGTCGGGGTACACCTCTCCACCATGTTTTCCGGGCCCGGAACGGCCCCACCGGTTCGCCCGCACGGGCATTTCTGATGTGGATGGCGGCGGCTGTGGTCGCACGCCGCCATCCAATGCCGGCATGGGCGCTCCTCGCTGCCCATGCCGGACGATCTCCCCTAGGGCGGCCGGCACGACCGGCCGCCCCTCTTTTTGCCGGCCACCCCTGTTTCGACGGCCCCTCTTCTTTCGACAGCCCGCGCGCCGATTGACGGATGCATCGCAGACTGTACCGCAACATCATAGCCAACGCGCCGAGGAGCAGGCCATTTGAACCGACCGACCTCCCGACGACAGCGCACCAATGCGACCATTACCGATGTCGCACAAATGGCCGGCGTGTCCCCGATGACCGTGTCGCGCGTGCTGAACGGCGAAGGCAATGTCCGCCCCACCACGCGCGATGTGGTGAACGCCGCGATCGCCGCGCTCAACTATTCGCCCAACCCGGCCGCGCGCAGCCTCGCGGGCGCGGCGCCGGTTCGGATCGGGCTGCTCTACAGCAACCCCAGCGCAGCCTATCTCAGCGAGTTCCTGGTCGGCAGCCTCGATTATGCCAGCCGCGCCAATATCCAGATCGTGGTCGAGAAATGCGACGGCCTGGGACAGGCTGAGGAAGCGGCCAAAAGGCTGCTGGATAGCGGGATCGAAGGCATCGTGCTGCCGCCGCCTCTGTGCGACTCCCTGCCGCTGCTGGAGGTGCTGCGCCAGGCGAAGGGCCTCGCGGTGACGGTTGCCAGCGGTCACCCTGCCCCTGGCTTTTCCGCGGTCAGCATCGACGATCACCGCGCCGCCTTCGAGATGACCCGGCATATCGCGGCGCTCGGCCATCAGCGCATCGGTTTCATCATCGGCAACCCCGACCAGACGGCGAGCGAACGGCGTCTCGCCGGATATCGCGATGCGCTGGAGGCGGTCGGCCTGGCTTATGATCCGGCATTGGTGGCGCAGGGGCTGTTCACCTATCGCTCGGGCCTCGACGTCGCCGAGCAACTGCTCGACGTGCCCAACCCGCCCTCGGCGATCTTCGCCAGCAATGACGACATGGCCGCGGCAACCGTCGCGGTCGCGCATCGCCATGGGCTCGACGTGCCCAACGACCTCACCGTCTGCGGGTTCGACGATACCGCGCTCGCCACCACCATCTGGCCCGAGCTGACCACGATCCACCAGCCGATCACCGACATGTCGCTCGCCGCCGTGGAACTGCTGGTCAAGGAAATCCGCAGCCGCCGCGCCGGTCACAGCGACCCCGCGCAGCACCGCGAGCTCGATTTCCAGCTTGTCCGTCGCCAGTCCGACGCGGCCCCCCGCCGTCGCCCGATAGTGGCACCGCCACGGATTTAGAGTCGCTCCGGTCCGGCCAAATGGTATAGATTCCGGCTCGGGTAGACCATGTCGGGAAGCCTGCGGCGAGACCAGCCAATGGCTTTCGACTCCGTCCGGGACGCTCAACGGGAAGCGGCCGCCCCACAGCGTTTGCGCGCGGCGTATGTTGAGACTAACGACGGTTTGCGTTAGCGTTACCATTCGAGACGACCAGGAGAGGCCACAGTGCAGCGTGAACCCGTAAAGCCATTCCGTTCGCGGGACTGGTTCGCCGATCCGCAACGGTCGGACATGACCGCGCTCTATCTCGAACGGTTCATGAATTACGGCATCACCGCCGCCGAGCTGCGCAGCGGACGGCCGATCATCGGCATCGCCCAGACCGGCAGCGACCTGTCGCCGTGCAATCGGATCCATGTCGATCTCGCCCGGCGCACGCGCGAGGGCATTCGCGACGCGGGCGGCATTCCGATGGAATTCCCGACTCACCCGATCTTCGAGAATTGCCGCCGCCCGACTGCGGCGCTCGATCGCAACCTTGCCTATCTCGGCCTGGTCGAGATCCTGTACGGCTATCCGATCGACGCCGTCGTCATCACCACCGGCTGCGACAAGACCACGCCGTCGGGCATCATGGCCGCCTCGACCGTCGACATTCCCTCGATCGTGCTGTCCGGCGGGCCGATGCTCGACGGCTGGCATGAGGGCGAGTTGGTCGGATCGGGCACCGTCATCTGGCGGTCGCGCCGCAAGCTGGCGGCTGGCGAGATCGACGAGGAGGAGTTCCTCCGCCGCGCGACCGACAGCGCGCCATCGGCCGGGCATTGCAACACGATGGGCACCGCCTCGACCATGAATGCGGTCGCCGAGGCGCTGGGCCTCTCGCTGCCCGGGTGCGCAGCAATTCCCGCACCCTATCGCGAGCGCGGGCAGATCGCGTACGAGACCGGCCGGCGCATCGTCGACATGGCCTATGAGGACCTGCGCCCCTCCAAGATCCTCACGCGCGAAGCGTTCCTCAACGCAATCCGCACCATCACGGTGATCGGCGGCTCCTCCAACGCGCAGCCGCATCTGATGGCGATGGCGCGTCATGCCGGGGTCGAACTCCATCCGTCCGACTGGACCGAGCATGGGTATGACCTGCCGCTGCTGGCCGACGTGCAGCCGGCCGGGCGTTTCCTCGGCGAGCGTTTCCACCGCGCCGGCGGCGTGCCGGCGATCCTGCACGAACTGGCCGAGGGCGGCGTGCTCGACGCCGACTGTCTGACCGTGACCGGGCGCAGCATCGGCGAGAATATCGCGGGCCGGGAATCGCGCGACCGCGAGGTGATCCGGCCGTTCGCCGATCCGCTGAAGGAAAAGGCGGGCTTCCTCGCCTTCTCCGGCAATCTGTTCGACTTCGCGATCATGAAGACCAGCGTGATCTCCGAGGAGTTCCGCAACCGTTATCTCAGTCACCCCGGCAAGGAAGGCGTGTTCGAAGGCCGCGCGATCGTGTTCGACGGGTCGGACGATTATCATCATCGCATCAACGACCCGGCGCTGGAGATCGACGAGAATTGCATCCTGGTCATCCGCGGCGCCGGCCCGATCGGCTGGCCGGGATCGGCCGAGGTGGTCAACATGCAGCCGCCAGACGCGCTGATCCAGCGCGGCATCGCTTGGCTGCCGACGCTCGGCGACGGGCGCCAGTCGGGCACGTCGGACAGCCCCTCGATCCTCAACGCCTCGCCGGAAAGCGCGGTCGGCGGCGGGCTCGCCTGGCTGCACACCAATGACGTGATCCGGATCGACCTCAACACCGGACGCTGCGACGTGCTGGTCGACGAGGCCGAGATCACACGCCGCAAGGGCGGCCCTGCCCCCGCCTTCCCGGCGAGCAACACGCCCTGGGAAGAGCTGTACCGGGAGAAGACCGGGCAGCTCGAGGACGGCGCTGTGCTGGAGATGGCGGTCAAATATCGCGGCATCGCCGCGAAGACCCCGCGGCATAACCATTGATGCGCGCTCAGGCCTTCGCCGCTGCAACCCTTGCGCTGCTGCTCACCGCGGCAGCACCGGGGGCCCCGGTCGCCCGCTTCGACTGGTTCGACTATACGGGCGACGACCCGGTCGACCAGGCGATGAAGGCCGGGCCGAACGAGTATCGCAACCCGATCCTGCAGGGATTCTATCCCGACCCCTCGATCCTGCGGGTCGGCCAGGATTATTACCTCGTCAATTCGAGCTTCACCTATTTCCCCGGCCTGCCGGTATTCCACAGCCGCGACCTGGTGAACTGGACCCAGATCGGCAATGCGCTCGACCGGCCGGGCCAGGTCGATTTCAAACAGATCGGCATGTCGCGCGGCATCTATGCGCCGGACATGAGCTACCGCGCGGGCACCTTCTATCTCGCGGGAACCTGCGTCGATTGCGGCGGCAATTTCGTAATGACCGCCAGGCAGCCGGGCGGCCCATGGTCCGACCCGCACTGGAACGACATCGAAGGCATCGACCCGTCGCTGTTCTTCGATGCCGACGGTTCCGCCTGGATCCTCAACAACGGCCCGCCCGAGGGCAAGCCGCTCTACGACGGCCACCGCGCGATCTGGATCCAGCGTATCGATGCGAAGACGCTGAAGCCGTTCGGCGAACGTCGGGTGATCGTGAACGGCGGCGTTCGCATCGCCGACAAACCGATCTGGATCGAGGGCCCGCACCTGTTCCGCAAGGACGGCTGGTACTATCTGATCGCGGCCGAGGGCGGCACCGCCGAGAACCACAGCGAGGTGGTGTTCCGCAGCAAATCGGTCGCCGGCCCCTACGAGCCCGGCCCGATCAATCCGATCCTGACCCAGCGCACGCTCGACCCGGCACGGCCCTTTCCGATCACCTCGACGGGCCATGCCGATTTCGTGATGACGCCGAAGGGTGACTGGTGGAGCGTATTCCTCGGCACGCGGCCGTACAAGGGCGGCTATTACAACACCGGGCGCGAGACCTTCCTGCTGCCGGTGCGCTGGCGGAACGGCTGGCCCGAGGTGACCGCCGCGGGGGCGACCGTGCCCTATGTCAACGCGCGCCCCGCCTTGCCGCGCGGCAAGGCGGCACCGGTGCCGAATAGCGGCGCCTTCCATGTGCGCGACGAATTCGCCGGCACGAAGATCGCGCCCTATTGGGTGCAGAACCGGGCGACCGATACGGGCTGGCGTCGCCTGTCCGGCGGCGCGCTGGCGATCGATGCGCAGCCGGTCGCGTTGGGCGGAAAGGGCCAGACCGCGTTCCTCGGCCGACGACTGCAGCATGGCTGGGCGACGGCGGAAACGGCGGTCGACTTCGCAGCGAAGCAGGAAGGCGACCGCGCCGGAATCGCGGTGGTGCAGGACACCGCCTATTTCTACGCCCTGACGCTGGCCCGTACCAGCGCGGGCAGCGTGATCGCGGTCGAGAAGCGCAGCGGCCCGAAGGACCCAGCCGATGGCGTGACGGTCGCCTCGGCACCTTATGCCGGTACGAAGGTCCGGCTGCGCATCGTGCTGCGTGGCGATCTGTGCGACTTCCTTTATGCGGGCGCCGACGGCCGCTGGCATGTACTGGCGAAGGACCAGGATGCGACGATCCTGAGCACGAAGACGGCGGGCGGCTTCATCGGGGCGACGGTCGGCCCGTTCGCGCGCGCGGGCGGCTAGCATTCGGGGGCATATGGGCGACGGCACTGTCCCATATCTCCGTACCACCGCGCGAAGTAATGGTGTTGAAGACTGCAGCGAAGCGGGCAGTATTCGCTGAATTTCGCGAGGCACCTGCGAGAGGGGGTGAATCGCGGCGCTATTATCGGCCTGCGCAGGTCGCGAAGTATAGGCCAGTACAGATGTTGGAACGGCAGGAAGCGATCCGCGACCAGACGCAACGTGCCGACTGGGCAAGCACTTCCCGAATTTTGCGACCCCTATCGATTTTTGTATGCGCCCTACTGATGAATAGTCGCGGCCAGAAATCTGTATTGCCACATCGAAACCCTCGAATTCATCAACCCCGCGCGCCGGGCCGAATGTCCTATTCCGGTCGCGAGGGTCGGTGAATCAGCGGACGCGCAAGCCCGAAATGGTCGCCTTCGAAACGCGCGCCCGACAGCAGATCAAAGAACAGGAAGCGAGCGACACCAAATCAGCCTGAATGGATGAGATAACCGTCCCACCCCGTACCCATTTATGGGAATACACGTCGCATAGTTCACGCGGGGGAGCGTCAAGATGCGGACAACACGGAAAAGTAAAAGGTCTCAAAGTCCATGCCGTCGCTGGCACATCTGTTGTATCGCCGGGCATGGACCTGCCGCAACCGGACTGCACCCGATTGCTCGGATTCGAGCGTGTAGCGCCGGCGCAATGCACAGGCCGGGCAGCTAGCCCAGTTCCACCCCGATCCGCATGACCAGCGCCAGCGTCCCGCCCGGCGGAACTATGTCGAAGACTCCGTGCTCCCGGTTGAACGTATCGGGCAGATGGCTCACCGG
Organism: Sphingomonas sp. P3_C6; assembly: GCF_056402595.1. Lineage (NCBI taxonomy): Bacteria > Pseudomonadati > Pseudomonadota > Alphaproteobacteria > Sphingomonadales > Sphingomonadaceae > Sphingomonas > Sphingomonas sp. P3_C6. The sequence goes on along the minus strand of NZ_JBFUHB010000013.1, from coordinate 4,263 downwards.
CTCCAGGCAGCAGAAGCTTTCGCCATCCGGATGAAACAGGTGAAGGTGTCGCGCGCCTTCGGCGGTGAGGCGCACCTTGTGCTTGCCCGTGTCGAGCCTGGCCGTGCCGTCCCAGCCTTCATAGCTGTGGTCGATGAACCCGGCCTCGGCGATCGACGCGCCGGTGGCCCAGTCGCCGAAATGGTCGGCGGGGGCGGGATCGTTCGGGATCTGGACCGCGTCGGTGAGCCAGACGCGGTCGGCGTTCAGGCGGAGGCGCGTGCCCGGCGGGCAGGTGAAATAGGGATGGAACCCGATACCGGCGGGCATCGACTCGAGCGACTTGTTGGCGAGGGTGAGCGTGAGGCGCAGGCCCTGCTCGTCCAGCTCGAACAGCTGTTCCGCCCGGTAGCGCCATGGCCAACCGTCACTGCCATTGTGCGTGTGGGCGAGGCGGGCGCGGTCGGGGCGGACTTCCGCTACCTCCCAGGGGCGTTGCCAGCCGAAGCCGTGCAGCGTGTTGGGGTGATCGCCGAAATTGAGCGGCAGGGCCATGTCGCGCCCGCCGAAGGAGAACCGCCCGCCCGCGATGCGATTGGCATAGGGGACGAGCGGGAAGCAGGCGCTGTGCAGCGGATCGGTCGTGCCGTCGACCGTCGGGCGGAGAATGTCCTCGCCCTGGAATCTGAGGGTGCCGATGGCGCCCCCAAGCGCGGGGAGGAGCGTCAGCGCCCACCCCGCGCCCGAAAGCTGCACCATCTCAGCCTTCCATCGCCTCGAGCTCTCGGCCCTTGGTCTCGTTCACCAATGCCTTCACGAAGAAGAACGAGATGAACGCGCTGGCGGCGTACAAGCCATAGGTGATCGGCAGACCGGCATTCGCCGCCATCCAGGGGAAGCTGACGCTGATCAGGAAGTTCGCGCCCCATTGCGCGAAGCCGGCGACGGCCAGGCCCGACCCGCGGATCTGGTTTGGGAACATCTCGCCCAGCATGACCCACATGATCGGGCCCCAGCTGAGGTTGAACAGCGCCGAGTAAGCGAGCGCGCTGGCGAAGGCGAGCTTGCCGATGCCCGGTTCCATGTGCAGCCCGGTCGCGCCCGTGGTCGCGGTCGAGAAGCAATAGGCCATCAGCCCGAGCGTCAGCGCCATACCGAGCGAGCCGATCAGCAGCAGCGGCTTGCGGCCGATCCGGTCGACGGTGAAGATGGTGAGCAGGCAGGCGCCGATCGAGACCAGCCCTGAGATGATGTTGATGATCAGCGCGTCATTCTCGCTGTAGCCGACCGACTGCCAGAGCACCGACCCGTAATAGAAGACGATGTTGATGCCGACGAACTGCTGGAACACGGCGAGGCCGATGCCGGCCCAGACGATCGGGCGGACCTTGCCGCTCTTGTCGAGCAGGTCCGAGAATTTCGGGCGGTGATGGTCGACGGCAAGGCTGCCGCGGATCTCGGCGACCTTCGCACGGGCATGATCCGAGCCGAACAGCTTGGTCAGCACGGTCTCCGCCTCTGCGTCGCGGCCCTTCATCACCAGATAGCGCGGGCTTTCCGGGATCAGCAGCAGCGTGAAGAGATAGATCAGCGCCGGGATGACCTGGAGCCAGAACATCCAGCGCCACGCCGGATAATCGAACCAGAGATGCTGGGTCGAGCCGCCGGCCGAATGCGCGAGCGCGTAATTGGCGAAGAAGGCGCCGGTCAGGCCGGTGATGATCATGACCTGCTGGATGCTCGACAGCCGGCCGCGGATGTTCGCGGGCACGACCTCGCTGATATAGACGGGCGCGAGCACGCTGGCGGCGCCGACGCCAAGGCCGCCGACGATGCGGGCCAGGATGAACATGATCGAGGAGGTTGCAGCACCCGCAGCGAGTGCGCTGATGACGAATAGCACGGCGGCGATCATCATCACCGCGCGGCGGCCCATGACGTCGGCCAGTCGGCCGGCGATGAAGGCACCGAAGGCGCAGCCGATCAGGATCGCGCCGACATTGAGGCCGGTGCCGAGCTTCGACAGGTCGAAGGCCTTTTCAAGTCCTTCCTGCGTGCCGTTGATCACGCCGCTGTCGTAACCGAACATGAAACCGCCGATCGTAGCCACCGCCACGATCAGCGCGATGAAGGCGATATTGACCCGCCCCGCGCCTGGTGTTGCCATTATGCTGTCCCTCTCCGTTCTTGTTCTCGTTCTACGCTCAGCGACCCGCGACGACGGCCTCGGTCACGGGCAGGCCCGGTACCTCGACGTCGAAGGCGAACAGGTCCCCCGCCTCTGGCTGTGCCGCCAGCGCAGCGGCGTCGAGCCCCTTGCGCGCGGTGGTGACATAGGCGGTCTTCAGGTCGGGCCCACCGAACGCGATCTTGGTGACGTTCGACACCGGCAGCTTCACCGTTTCGAGCAGGGTGCCGTCCGGCGCATAGCGGCGCACGCCCCAGCCGAAGAACATGCCGGTCCAGATGCAGCCCTCGCTGTCGACCACCGGGCCGTCGGGATAGCCGGCGCCCTCCTCGATCGTGGCGAAGACGCGCATCGCACCGAGGCTGCCATCGTCGTCGATCTCGACCGCATGGATGATCCTGCCCAGCGTGTCGGTGTGATAGAGCGTCTTGCCGTCCGGCGAGACGGCCGGGCCATTGGTAATCGACACCGGCGGCAGGCCGGTGTCCGCTACGCCGTTCGCATCGAGTGCATAGAGGCGCCCGGTCAGATCCCCCTCACCGTCATCCATCGAGCCGAACAGGATCCGGCCGCGCCCGTCGGTGGTCGCATCGTTGAGGCGGTTGCCGGGCAGATGCGCCTCCGGCGCATGGAGCAGGGTGAAGCCGCCAGTCGCCGGATCGAACCGCTCGACGCCGCGCTGCATGCCGACGATGAAAGTGCCATCCTGTTCGGGCAGGACCCAGCCGATTTGCGACGGCGCGTCCCAGTGCCTGAGGCCGCCATCGGCCGGATCGAAGCGGTAAATCCGCTTTTCCTTGATGTCGACGAACCAGAGCGCGTTTTCGCGCCCTACCCAGACGGGCCCCTCGCCAAGCGTCGCTCCGACGCTCGCGACCCGGTACGGCGCGCCGGCGACCATTTCAGCGCCAGCCCGCGTCGACGAAATAATCATGGCCGGTGCACATCTTCGCATCGTCCGAGGCGAGGAACAGCACCAGCGCGGCGACGTCGGCCGGCTGGATACGGCCGTTGAGGCACTGCGCCCCAACGATCTCCGCCTCGCCTTCCGGCGTGTACCATTTTTCCTGGCGCGGCGTCTGGACGTTGCCGGGGACGATCGTGTTGACCCGGATATTCTCGCGGCCGAGATCGCGCGCGAGACTGCGCGTCAGGCCCTCGATCGCGGCCTTGGCGGTCTGGTAGAGGACGAGCTCGCCGAGCGCGAGGTGCCAGCTGATGGACCCGAAATTGAGGATCACGCCCTGGCCGGCGCGCTTCATCGCCGGCACCACTGCCTGGGCGGCGAAGAACTGATGGCGCAGGTTCACCGCCATGCGCTCGTCCCAATATTCCGGCGTGACCTCCTCGATCGTGTGGCGATCGTCATTGGCGGCATTGTTGATGAGAATGTCCACGCCGCCAAGATCATGCTCCATCTCCGCCATCGCACGCTTCAGCGCATCGATATCAGTGATATCGCAGTGACGAAACAGCGGTGCGTGCACAGCGTCGGGTGTCAGCCGCTCGACCACCGCGCGGCTCGCGCCATCGGCGATGTCGATAAAGGCCACGCGCGACCCTTGCGCGACGAATGCCTCGACCAGCCCCTCGCCGATGCCGCTGCCGCCGCCGGTCACGATGACTCGCTTGTCGGCCAGGCTGGGATAGATTGCGCTGGTTGCCCCAGCGGCTTTTGCCTGCAGCACGGATTCAGTCTCCAAAATATCGTCGATCATGATGTGGCCAGCAGTCCCCGGCCGGCGAGATTGCGCATCAGGTCCCCGATGCCGAATTGCCAGGGCGGCGCGGCCTTGGATGTCGTCACGCGGTTGACCAGGCGGCCGATGCGCGGCGTCGAGATGGTGACGACGTCGCCGACCTTGTGGGTGAAGCCGTGCTTGGGCACGTCGCGGTCCTGGGTCGGCGCGAACAGCGTGCCGAGGAACAGCACGAAGCCGTCGGGATATTGATGCTCGCTCATCGTGTGCTTGAGCAGCGCTTCCGGATCGCGGCTGATCTGGTTCATCGAGCTGATGCCGGTCAGGCGATAGCCTTCGGGCCCTTCGATCAGCAGTTCGACCTCGGCATTGCGGACGTCGTCGAGCGTGAAGCCC
>NZ_JBFUHB010000012.1:0-126136 GCF_056402595.1 Sphingomonas sp. P3_C6 | reverse complement strand
TGGCCTCATGTTGCCGTGGCCGGGAAACGCCGATCCAGGGTCGCCTTCCGCTTCGCGGATCCACTTGCGCAGCACGTTCGCATGCACATCCAGATCGCGCGCTGCCTGCGATGCCGAAACGCCACGCTCCAATACCAGCTTCACCGCCTCGAGCTTGAACTCCCGGCTGAACTTCCGTCGTTGCATCGTCACCCTCCGGTTCCAAAAACACCTTATCTCGGTGTCCACGAAACCGGGTGCAGCTCAACGTGAGGATTCCGGATGGCCGATGACGCCCCCTTGCGTCTGACCAGCCCAGTCACATCAATGGCCCGCTCTACGTCGTTCGCTGGGGGCCGTCCGTCGTCCGAAGAGCGATCATGGACATCAGGGCATGTCGGTGCAGGCCTTTCCAAGAACGCCCTTCGAAGTGGTCGAGGCCGAGTTCTTCCTTGAGTTGCTGATGCGCCTGTTCGCAGACCCAGCGCGCCTTGATGGCACCGGCCAGTTGCTTGATCGGCGTGCCGGCGGGCAAGTTCGAGAGGTAGTACTTGCGCTCGCCGGTAGAGCGATGTTCGCCGACGAGCCAGACCTCCTCGCCGGCAAGTGCTGGGCGCCCATGTCGTGGATACGCTGCGGTGACCCGTCTGCCACACGCACGCGAACGGCGGCGAAGCGGGCCGAGAGTTTGCCTTTGGTGCCGCGCCGCCAACTGACCTTGCGCCATGGTGCCATCTCAAGCATCGCCTGCGCCGAGACCGAAGTTATGTCGGGTATCGCGTTTTTTCTCGGACGCCCGCGATTGGCGACGGGAAAGATCATGCTGACATCGGCGGGGTAAACCTTCTGTTTGAACGGGATGCCAACAGCCCAAGCGAGGCCGCGCTCGCTCAGACCTGCCGGAAGGGCGCAGAGAGACCGTATCCGGCATCGGCAAGGACACAGCCAAAGCGAACACCGGCAGCGCAGACCCGGTCGATCTCAGCGAGTGCGATCTCGGGCTTGGTCCGGTAAGGTCGCAGTTCCTCTGGAACCCCGGCGCGATCCAGGCGGGCCGCATCACTCGTCCAGCTCTCCGGCGGGAACAGACGCAACCCCACCATCACAGGCACCTCGCGCGATGCCAGCGTCACCGACACCAGCGTCTGGCAGTTGGCGTTTTTGCCGAGCGCCGAGGCATACTGCGGCGCTACGCCAACCGAGTGCCGCCCCTTCTTGGGCAAGGCCGTATCGTCGATGATCAGCCAGGCATCATCGCCCCCGACCAGCCGGTCGGCCTCAGCAAGAAGTGCCCCCCTCGAGCGGAGCTTCATCCCAGACGCCGCTGCCAACGAAGTGATGAAGCCGGTCGTAGCTGACCTCGTCGGATCACGCCGCCATGGGCTGCACACTCTTGCGATCTCCGGGGCCAATCAGGCCCGCAATATAAGCCGGGCACATCCGTCGGCGCGTCTTGTTGCGCAACACCGCGGCGAACGGCGAAAGCCAGGTCTCGAGTTCGCTCCGCCAGTCCGCTTCCATCGCCAGCCTCCACAAAAGCTGGCTCTCTATGAATCAGTGATTTCCCACCTTGGGAATCCCAAAAATCACACTTCTGCCAAAGTAGTGCTAGTAGGCGTTCGGATGAAGAATGACCCGGACAGTTCTGAACAGGATCCAGACGTCCTTCAATAGCGACCAGTGATCCAGATACTCCAGGTCGGCCTGGAGCCTTTTGATCAGGTCGCTTTCCGAGTGTGTCGCACCGCGATAACCTCTGACCTGCGCGAGGCCTGTAAGTCCCGGCTTAGTCGTGTGGCGATGCCAGTAGCGCTCGTCGATCTCCCAGAATAATTTGTCGGCGGCCCGGGAGCCAAGCGCGTGTGGCCTCGGCCCGACGATGCTCATGTCGCCCATGAGCACGTTGAGTAGTTGTGGGAGTTCGTCCACGCTCGTCATGCGCAGGATTCGCCCTATACGGGTGATGCGGTCATCATCCTTGGCGGCTGATCTCCGTCCTCGGCTGTCCGCTTTTTCGTGCCGCATGCTGCGGAATTTGAAGAGCCGGAACTGTTCGTTGCCGCGACCGATGCGGGTCTGCACGAAAAAGACCGGCCCTGGGGATTCAAGCTTGATGAGGAGCGCGGTTAGGACGAGTGCCGGCAGCAACAATGTCAGCGCCGTGCCCGCGACCAGAAGGTCGAATGCTCTTTTCATCAGCCGATCCGTCAGACGAAGCGGGCCGTTCGCAACGACGACCGTAGGAGTCTCCTCCAGACGTCCCTGACCCAGAGGGGCGAGCGCGGCCAGTTCGGGAACGATGATCTCGCTGCGGATGTTGGCGCCCTTGAGGGCACGGGCCCAGCTCTGGCGTCGCTCGGGCGCGCAGCTTACAATAACGCGATCCGCCGACCCCAGGGCCTTTGCCAGCCTGTCGTACATGTGTGGATCGTGACTGTCGGGATCGATATCATGGTCCATGGGCTTCAGCAGTACATGGTTGGCTGATGGAACGGGATTGTCGCTGTCCACCATCAGGATCGAGATATGCGCCTTTCCACCAAGGATTTGCTCAGCCCGGCCAACGAAAATATATCTTCCTATCGCTACGAACACCGTGCTCACCAGCATGCCGATGATCATTGTCAGTCGAGAGAAATTTGCGCTTACCTTAAGGCAGAATGCGACCAGTACGATTGTCGCCAGCGTGATCAACAGAGCCTTGCTCGCAGTCTTGACTGCGACGAATCTCGAGTTGAGGCTTATTATGTCGTAGGCCCTGAGGTTGATTGCCAGGACAAGGTATATTGGGGTGATCGCGCCCAGATAGGGTAACCATTCGGTATCGTAGAAGCCTCTGCCGAGTAGCGTACGGGTCAGCGCGAAGCCGCAAATGATGCCGAGGAGATCGATAGACATCAAGCTGACGATAAAACGGGCACGCAATATACCGCGACCGCCTCTCTTTCGGAGGCTGTCCGATTCGGATGGACCCACCTGGATGCTACTTTCCCCCCACTCGGCGTCCATTTGCCAACCTTGCTCAAAAGGTTTCTAAGCCATTCCTAACCTTGCGCTCGCGGAGGACGTTTGGTGCTTCGCGCGACCTTTTTCCGCGCTGCAACAGCGCTCGGCGCCCCCATACATCAGCGGGGCGATGTCGACACCATCTGTTTATCTCCACGGCGAACTCCAACTCGTTTTTATATCACTTTGGCGCATCCGTACCGTTGCGGCCTCATTTCATATGGTTGCCTGAACAGGATCAGGCGATTGTCTCCAAGATATCTGCGGCGAAACCCGACATCATCTGGGTGGGGCTCAGCACGCTGAAGCAGGAATATTGGATGCGCGACAATGTCGGGCGGATCCCAGGGGCGACGATGATCGGCCTCGGGGCGGCATTCGATTTTTACGCCGGCGATGTAAAGCGCGCCCCGAAATGGATGCAGGAAAATCGCCTTGAGTGGCTGCACCGTCTGTTGGGCGAACCCAGACGGCTTTGGCGGCGCTACCTCGTTTTTGCGCCGACCTTCGCTGTGAAGGTTGCGTGGCAGGAGGTCAGTCGGGTCTTGCGGCGTCAGACTGGATGATAGGGTCACGCCTCCACCGTTTGCGATCATAGTCCGAAGCGTATCGTGAGGGCTTGCTTCACAGTGACGAGCCCATCAAAGATTGAGCACGAAAAGTGGCTGCCCCAGGCACTTCTCCAAGCACGAGGAAGCCCAGTTGCTAGGCTCCTTGCCGCTGCAGTTGCGGCCTAGAGCGTCGTGCGTTTAATCTGACGCATATCCTGCGTGTTTGAGGAAGTTCCAGCATTCCTCAGGGGTGTAGAGGTCGCAGATATTACCGACTGCCCGCCAAAGGTCGTCGATGCTTCTGGCCTTTACGCGCCTGAGATGGGCTTTGAGTTTGGCGAAGGCCATTTCGATTGGATTGAGATCGGGGCTGTATGGCGGCAGGAACACGAACCATGCACCGTGTTCCTTGAGGATCGCCTTGGCTCGCTCGCTTTTATGGCTCGACAGATTGTCGAGGATGACGACATCGCCGGGGCTCAGGGTCGGCGCCAACTGGGTCTCGACATAGGTTTCGAAGATCTTCCGGTTCATCGGCGCGTCGATGATCCAGGGTGCTGTCAGCCCGTCATGGCGAAGGGCAGCGATGAAGGTCTGCGTGCCCCAATGGCCGAAGGGGGCGCGTGCTCTGAGCCGCTCACCTTTGCGGGCCCGACCTCGCAGCCTGGTCATCTTGGTGGTCGTCGCGGTCTCATCGATGAAGACCAGCCGATGCGGCTCACGGGCCATCCGCGGCTGGCGGCCGCGTCGCCATGTCCGCCGTCGCTCGGCAACGTCAGCGCGTGCGGCTTCGTCGGCCAGCAGCGTTTTTTTTGACGGTATAGCCCGACGCCAGAAGCAGCCGCGAAAGCGATGTCGGGTGCGCGATCACGCCGCACTCGGCTTCCAGCAGCGCTGCAAGCTCCGGCATGCTCATGTCCGGCTCGGCCTCAACCCAGGCGATCAACCGATCCTGATGGGCCGCCAGCTTGCCGCTGCCACGTGGACGCCCCTGACGCGCCGGTTCGAGCGACCCCGTCCTCGCCATGCGCTGCGCCAAACGAACGCCCGTGCTCGCGCTTACGCCAAAACGTTGTGCAGCGGCTCGCCGCGACTTGCCCAGAGCCACATCGCCGTAAACCCGCTCTCGAAGATCAACCGAATGTGCTTTGCCCATGATCCACCTCCGATCACGGTGAATCACATCCCGCACACAAAGGGAATCCCGTCGATTCAGATTTTACGCTCGCCGCTCTAATTATCGATATTGTCGAGCAAGGGAGCGGCCCGCTGAGTGATATCCAGTCATTCCGTCCGTCATTTCAGCGCCGAACGGGCTGGGGCAACACTAGCTGTTGAAGAACGTCAACGCGCACGCCCTGCAATGCCCAGCAAGGGCGCGACTCCCGGAACCCGGTGGGCGACCGCCCGGACGGCAAAAAGCACAGCGATCGCTACGACTAACGTTATTAAGAATGCAGCGGGCGCGGCGAGTTTTGGGTAAATCCAGCGTTGACACGCGAATATGATCAATGGGTGCCAGAGATAGAAGAACAGTGAATCGGCACCCATCGATTCGAGAACCGGAATGTTGACCCGCATGGATATTACGTGTGGAAGAAGCGCGATGAACGCCAGATTTGTCACAAGGAAGACCGGAACTTGGTGCGGTCCGGGCGGAATGTAGAAGCAGATCTGCCACAGAACCACGCCGGCAAGACTTATCCACAACGGTAATAACCATTCTGATACGCCCCGCTTCGCGACCAAGATGCCGAAGAAAAAGAACGGCGCCATCGTTATGAACCGGGGGTCTGGCAGCGGAACTTTGAATAGCGGCCCATCGTAACTGCCGACGCCGTAAAGTAGCATCCAGCCCACACCGGCGCAAAGCGAAAGCGCGAAGAGTATGCGGGGGCTGATGCTGCCGACATATGACACCGCCATGAAAAAGCACAGCGCGGGTATGTACCAGAGGTGAAATTTGGGTTTCACCAAAGCTGAGATAAGCGCCGATAGGTCGAAGCGCTCGATCATCATGGGCGTGAATACGAGGAAAGCGACCAACCACGCTGCAATCATTCTGTGCCAGTATTTTCCGGCCGCCTCTGACGGAGATAGGCGTCTGAACGATTCTAGATTGAATAGTAGACCGGATAGCCCCAAAAATACCGGCATGTGAAAGCCATATATTTCCCATTTGATCGGGTCTTCCCCCAAGCCCCGCACGAACAGGTGGCCGATCATCACCAACAAGATGAGACCCCCCTTTAGGGCGTCGATCGTTGGATTTCTTACGCTGGTTCCCTCTGTCAGGCGATTGGGAGATTCGAGGTCGGCGGTCGTCACTCCCAATCGATACTGCGCAGTGTCCGATCTCGCAACGCGAATGAGAGGACCGGCCGGCCGAAAAACATTTCCAAGCCGTCGCCGGGCCTTATACCGCCGCGCATTGATCAGAACCCATGTGCCCACTGACGCGGTCCGATGGACATGATGCGCCATGGTTGGTTGACGAGGGTGTTCCAGGCGAAGCAGCAATGGTCGACGATGTCGTCGTAGGATGTGAAAATGCGGTTGGACAGCCAGTTGTCGCGCATGAACTGCCACAGATTTTCGACGGGGTTGAGTTCCGGGCATCTTGGCGGCAGCGGCATGAGAGTGATGTTGGGCGGAACGACCGGTTCGGCTGATCCGTGCCATCCGGCCTGATCGAGCAACACGACGGCTTGTGCGCCCGGCGCGACGTGGAAGGCGATCTCCTCGAGATGCATGCTCATCGCCTCGCTGTTGCACTTGGGCATGACGATCCCGGCGGCCTTGCCTTCAGCGTGGCAGATCGCGCCGAAGATCCATGCCGAGGAGCGGCGTTGATCCTTGGGTGCCGAGGGGCGGGTGCCGCGCCTGGCCCAACGCCGGGTGAGTTTGGTCTGCTGGCCGACGCGGGCTTCGTCCTGCCACCACAACTCTACCGGCGTACCTCTCGGGAGCCGCCGCTTGATCTGCGCCAGACGGTCGACGAAGCTTTTTTAAAATCGATAATGTCATCGGGCTTCTGGCCAAGATGCCGAGGCCGCGCGGAAAGCTTGCGATAGCCCATCGCGCGAAGCTCGCGGCCGAGGGTGTGGCGCGTGATGGAGAGCGCGAACTCATCCCAGATCCACTGCGACAGATCGGCGAGCCGCCAGCGCACCACGCCATGCGCCGCAGGGATCGGCCCCGCCTCGACAACCGCCGCAAGCCGGGCGCGCTGTTCATTGTTCAGGATCGAGGCCCGTCCCGGTGCCTTTCGCGTTGACAGACCATCGGGGCCGCTCTCGTTGAACCGCAAGACCCAGTCGCGCACGATCTGAAGCGTCACACCAGCAACCTTCGCCGCGTCACTTCGGCTCCCGCCGTCCAGGATCAGCGCTACCGCCAATAGGCGCCGCACCTGATCCGCATTACCACTTCGTCGGGCAAATCCACGCAAATCTGCCGGTGTGTAGTCAGATTGAACGCCAATCGCTGCCGCCATCGCAAGCCTCCGTGTGCCCGCAACCTCGAATCAGATTTTCAGCAGCTTGGGAATCCCGAAACGTGAGTCAGCATCACCGCGCCTTGGTATAAGCACTTTAGGCAAGCATCTCGCACTTGCTGCACTCGTTTCCACGCTGCGCCGTCTGGAGGTTCCCGCTATTGTGCGCAGTCGGTTTGTCGCAAACGGTGGGTCAGGATTAAAGGCCGCTCCGAACGGGGACGCGTCTTGACGAGCGGTTAAGGTGAAATCGCTATGCATATTTCGGTCTGCTAAAAGAGCGCGTTCGTGACATTGGTGAAGGTATCGGGCCGTTGCCATGATCCGAAAAAAGGTGAGCCATAGTGCCGTAGGTGGGATCTGGCTGCCACCACGGATTTCTTGATCAGAGCGGCATGGTCGTATCCTACTTATATAAACGCGACCGACACGCTAGAACCAGTCAGGCGCCGCGGAAACGGGCGATTGCGTGCCCGTATATCTCCATTAGCGAATCATGGTTTGGCTTCTCGGTATAGCGGGCTTCGAACTCGAGGCGCGCGGCATTGCCGAGCGCGGCAAGGCTGGCGGAATCTTGCCAATACCGCCTCACGTTGGCCACCAAGGATGGGGAATTGCCCGGCTCGAAGACGAGACCAGTTCGTCGCGCCGTGACGATTTCAGGGAGCGAACCGATATTCGATACCGCTACAGGCGTACCATGCGACATGGCTTCCACTAGAACCATCGGAAATCCCTCAAACCATTCGGAAGGGAGCAGCATGAGGCGCGCCGTGGCGATTTCAGCCTGCGCTGCCTGGCCGTCGAGTTGGCCCAGGAACTGGATTGGTAGGCCTTCCGCGCTCGCCCGCAACTCCTGTTCGAGTGGTCCGCCGCCCGCAATCTTGAGCATCGGCGCGTTCGGCCCCCATTGGCGCCAAGCCTCAATCAGGGTCGATACGCCTTTTTCGGGCGAGAGCCGACCGACATAGAGCGCATGATAGCCGCGCTCGTCCCAAGGGAGGGGAGGTGTTGTTTTCGAGGTGAAGTTCGGTTTGACATGGACTTTGTCGCCCGGCAGCCCGGCATCGACCATAATTGCGCGCTGGAAGGCGGTAAGTGCGATGAATGCGTCGACCTCACGCTGCCAGGTACCATATCGACGATGCAATTCTATGTTCGTTGCAAGGGGGGCGGTCGCGAGGCGGCTGCCGCGATAACAGCCATGGCGGAGGGCAGGTATTGCCGATCGCTTGTCTAGGCAGAGTGTGCATACCCGATTCTCGCGCATCGGGATCCCGGCGGCGCAGAACAGTCTGTAGTTGTGCAGTGTCAGCACGCGTGGGGCGATGTCCGATAATGTGGAGAAAATGGCGGGGGACAGCATCGGGAAGCTATTGTGGACATGCACGATATCCGGCACGAAGCGTGCAGCCTCGACGCGGAGCAGGGCTGCTGCGCGCGGATTCCAGGGCGTGCCCAAGGCGCCGATAATCGCACCCCGGATACCCATGCGCGCCAGGTCGTCGCTGTGGCGCGCAAACAGGGCGACCTGATGGCCGCGCGACTCGAGCATGGCGAGTTCGTTCGCGACGACCTGATTCTCGCCGGACGGACTGTCGGAACGGTAATAATTGTGAACGATCAGAATCTTCACGCTCGACCCCTCGAACCATCGTCAATCACATTAGGCCCGGCGCGCGCAAGAGGGTGCGCTTAGCCGCCAAGGACGCCCGCCAGGGCGACCGCGCGAATGGGGCCGGGAGAATCGTCTATCAGCGCGCGTTCGCCCCGACTCCCGCCGAACGGGCTAGGATCCTCAACTGGTCTATACGCGCGGTGTCCGGGATTACCGTCTTGCCGATCGCCTTTTCGAGCGGCGTCGGCGATTTCCGGTTGTTCGATTGGGTGATCTTGGTCCTGCCGCCGCACGAGATGAAACCGGACACCCCTCCGCCGATGACGATGTTGTCGGTCACAGTGATGGAGGATGGCTTGTCGAGCACGCCGCATTCGATGGCGTTTCCGCCACGTATGAAAAGATTGTTCCGCACGACATTGTCCGCGCCATAGTGCTGGAAGAAGGACGCATCCTGGGTCAGCGCGACGACATTGTCGTGAATCGACAGCCCCGTGGAGCCTTCGTCGGCATAGATTCCCCACCCCCCATACTCACGGCGGGATATGTTGAAAATCAGGTTGTCGCTGATCTCCGTGCCGTTAAGCGGCCCCAGCGTATAGATGCCGGCCAGGTCGGAGAGTTGCCCGCCGACATTGTACACGATGTTGTCGCGGATCAGGTTGCGATACGCCTCGGCCGCACGATACCCCCAGGTCCACCCCATGCTGATGCCGGTATAATAGAGGTCGTGAACGACGTTGCCGACGAGCTGGACATGCTGCGCCTGCCCCGCCCAGATGCCGACCGCGCCGTGATGATAGCGCCCTACAAAGGCGATCCGGCAGTGCGAGACCGAGATGTCGGACACCGTCGCCTTCCGCGTCGGCGCCGGCCCACCCTGGTTCGCGGTCCAGTTCTCGCCGATATAGATTCCGCCGCCGCCGGCATCCTCGATACGGCAGCCGCCGATGTCGATATTGCGGGCGTTGGTCGCGGTCCTGATGCCGGCCCCGCCGATATGGGTGAGACCGACATCGGTGATCGCCACGCGCTCGGCGTTCCGGATTTCGAGCGCGGCGGAGGTGCCGGTCTCGGCCTGAACGCCGGCTCGCGCATAAGGCTGGGTCGAGCCGGCATAGCGTAGCTGGATGCCCTTCAGTTGGAAGTCGGAGAGCATTCCCCCGTTGCCGCMGTCCAGTCGGATCAGCGTCGGCAGGCGCGGGATGTGCATCACGCTGCTCTTCATCTGCTCGCCGGCCTGCGGCCGGTAGAGGATGGTGCCACCGTCTCTCGACAGGCTCCACTGGCCGGCCGCAAGATAGGCCGGACCGGCATTGTCGATATAATAGGTCGTGCCGCGGGTTATGTCGGTCTTGCCGCCGCGCAGCGGTATGAGGCTCTTCAGATAGATTCTCTGGTCCTGCGGACTCACCCGATCGATCGGGACGCGCATCGAGCTCCACTTGAAGAAGCCGACGAACTCGGCCGATGGCCCGAGCGGCGTCCGCAGCAGAGGCGAACCGGCCTCGAAGGGCACATAACGGTCGTTCGTATCGGCGCCGCCGGCGGCCGGTACCGAGAAAAGAGCCGCTCCCGGAATGCGCGGGCGGTTCGCCCGACGGTCGTTCACAAAGGCCTGTCCGATATCGTCGGGCAGGTCGCCGGGCAGGGGGGCCTGCCAAAGACCATTGCCGCTCGGCTTCCAGCGACCGATATCGGAGCCGCCGCTCAGGACCACCGTCTCGCCCGGATAGGCGGCGTACACCATCGGTGCACCGGGAAGGCCCGAATCCTGCTGGCCAAAGAGCAGGGGCTGTTCGAGCCTGTAGACTCCGCCCCGGAGGAGGACCCTGTACGGGGCGCCGCTGCGGCGCTGGCTCGCCTTCACCGCCCTGATGAGGGCCTGCGCCTTGCCGATTGTCCGCACCGGCCCGTCAGAGCCGGAGGCATTGGGGCTGGCCAGCCGGCCCGACCAGTCGTCATTGCCTGACGGGGAGACGAAAATGTCGGCGCCGGCATCCGCCGCTGCCGCAGTACGGGCCGGGGCGGAGAGAAGGGTCGCCGCCGCTATCGAGCCCGATATCGCCAGAAAGGCCTTGGATGCTTTCGTGAAGACAGCCCTTGGCATCGCCCATTTCCCCTTCGAGGTGAGAAGAAGCACCGCCGACACCGCGCGATACCAAGCCGCGAGGCGAGGGGAGCAAGGCCGAGAGGTCAAAAAAACGTCGAGATGCCTGTCGCCTCGGCCAGTCCGACAGTCGGGATGTGGCGCCGCGCACCGGCCGCTTCAGCGGACCATGCCCAGGCGGCGGCGGACGATCCGGGCCGCGATCCACGAATAGCGGATCACCTCGAAGGATGCGGTGCGGAACGGCTCTGGCAGGCGAATTGGGCTGTACCGGCGCTGCACCGTAAGGCGCTCGAATCGGCGGCGCTCGATGAACATGTTGCTGATATTCGAATCATGCCACGCAAATGTCGCCATGGCCTTCGGGATGCACTGGAATTTGTACCCCAGCCGGGACAGCCGGACAAAATATTCGAAATCCATATTGACCCTGAATTCCGGGTCGAGAAGCTGCCCGTCCTCGATGACCCTGCGGCGAATGAACGTCGCGCAGCTAGGCAGGTAGCATCCATAATATAGTAGCATGGACTTGTTGTACGGGAAGCTCATCCGCTTCTTGACGATGTTGCCGTCCGCATCGACGAAGTCGCAATCTCCGAAGCAGATATCGATCTCGGGATTGGCCTTGAAGAAGGCGGCGACCGTCTTCAGCGTGTCTTCATAGTAAGTTTCGTCGGTGTTTAGCCAGCAGACCACATCGCCTGACGCCATCGTGAAACCGGCGTTGATCGCGCTTGTCTGCCCAGCGTCCTTTTCGACGATGATCTTCCGCTCGACGCCGTCATTTCGCTTACGGAACTCGGCGAGAACATCGGCGGTCTCATCTTGGGAAACATTGTCAAGGATGATGTGCTCAACTTCGACGCCAAGCGAAGACTTTACACTTTCAAGACAATTGCGAATGAAGCGGCCTTGGTTAAAGGAAGGCGTGACGACGCTTATTTTCACAAACTTCCCCGCTTCTTGCTCACTCGCCGCTAGATAAGCGGCGCGGCGATGTCAACCTTGCAAGAGGCGCGTGCGACGAGAAGCTCCTATCCCGTGCCGAGTGAGTATCCTGCCCTTGCAAACCGCGTTGCCGCACGCCAACGCTCGCGCCGAGCGATGCTATCTCGAGGCGGATTCATGAACGCGCAAGCGGAAGTCTGGGCTGAGGACGGGAAAGGGCGCTCGCCATCGGGAGCGAAAAAGCGGGGCGGCATACCGCCCGTGGCGTTCATCGTCGTACTCACGGTGTTGATCGTGCTGGATATGCTGTCGCAGCCCGGCGTAACGCGCCCCGCGGCATTCCTAGTCGTCAACTACGCGACCAAGACCGCCATCGCGCTCGCCGTCATAGGCGTGGGTTTGCGCAACCTGCTGAGGATGAAGCTCCCCAGTGTGTGGCGAGGCGCCATCCTCACCTTCGTCGCCGTGGTGGTCTTCTGGCTGGGCGTGTGGTTTGCAAAGGGGCATCTGAGCGACGCGGTCACGATGTTGCTGAGTCCGCAATTCTCGGCGCCTTCCTGGATGTTCGTCCTGCTTGTCCCGGTCGTGATCGTGGCGAATGCCGATGGTCAGGTCACGGCTGCGTTTCGGAGCATCCCTCCTATAGTGCCCATCGGCCTGCTGGTCGCCCTGTCCGTCGTCAATCATTTCGCGGACTTGCATCTTAATCTGACGACCCTGGGCACCGCCTGTGCGTTCATGCTGTGCAGTCAGCAGGAAGCCAGCTGGTTCGGTGCACGCCTCTGGCGTGCCGGCTTTTGCCTGCTGATCGCCGTCTGCATGTATGTCTTGGGCACCCGTACCTATTTTGCGGCTTTCGTGCTGCTCGGATTCAGCTTCGTCTACACGCGTAAAATGAGCCGGGGATACAGCATCCTGCTCGCCATCGCCTTCCTGACGACACCGATCATCTTCTCCTATATCACAGCGCAATATGGCGATTATCTCGCTTGGCTGGACCGGGATTTTTTTCAGGATACGCGTTCGTTCCTGTTCACCGAGTTGATCGAAGACATGTCGCAGACCGAAATCTTCACGGGTCGCGGCCTCGATGGTACCTATTACAGCCCCTATTTCCACATGCTGCAGGAAACGGGCAACGTATTCGGTTCCGACCGTTTCATCCGGTATTCCTCCGAAATCTCCTGGCTCAACATTCTCCTGAAATTCGGCCTGATCGGGTTGATCCCGTACCTGTTCACGATCCTCTATCCCGTCTTCATGCGAGGCGTGGTGCGCGCCGGGGACGTCTCGCCGGAGGGCATGCGCCGCTTCCTGCCGCACATGCTGCTGATCTTCATCGCCGAGATGCCCAATACGATGAACGGGACCTATTTCTGTTTCTATCTGGCGCTGGGAACTTTGCTCGCCCTTCATCCTCGCCTCAGGCGGCGAAGCGAGGGAGCGCCGCAGGTGCAGCATATTTCGCACGTGCGGCGAAACTGATAGAGCTGGCCGCGGGCCGCCCAGTCGGCTAGGCTTTCCGGGTGCAGTGGAGCTAGGCAATGGATTCGACTGGGCGCGATTCGTGATATCTCGCGTGCGCATGGCAAATCCTTTCGCGGTTGCGAGATTCGTTTTCGAGGAAACGTCGGACCTTTCGACGCCCGAGGGACGGGCTGACGAACGTAAGAGGCGGGCGATGCTTTCCGCCGGAGCGTCTGTCGTCGCGAAGGTCGTATCTGTATCGACCGCGCTCATCACCGTGCCGCTCACCTTCCATTATCTGGGCGTCGAGCGCTACGGGATGTGGATGATCATGAGTTCCATGGTCGCGATGCTGGCGTTCGCCGATTTCGGGATCGGCAACGGGCTACTTAACATCATCGCGGCCGCCCATGGTCGCGACGACAATGCCGCGATCCGCGCGGCCGTCTCAAGCGGCCTGGTGGCGCTGTGCAGCGTGGGCCTGTTCATCCTGACCGCGTTCGCGATCTCCTACAGCTTCGTGCCATGGTTCCGTTTCTTCAATGTCCATTCCGCGCTGGCCCAGCGGGAAGCAGGCCCGGCGATCGCGGTATTCGTCACCTGCTTCGCGCTCTCGATTCCGTCCAACATCGTCCTGCGGACGCAAATGGGGCTTCAGCGAGGGTTCGTGGCGAGCTTGTGGCAATGCCTCGGGAGCGTGGTGGCGCTCTGCGCAGTCCTCCTGGCGATCCTCCTCAATGCCGGGCTGCCATGGCTCGTCTTGGCCTTCATGGGCGGCCCGCTAGTGGCGCTGACGGTGAACAGCCTGATCTTCTTCGGCAGTATGCGCCCCGATCTGRCTCCGGGATGGTCGTTCGTAAGGCGGTCAACCGCCGCAGAAGTGGCGCGAACGGGAGCGCTGTTCTTCCTGCTCCAGATCGCGGCGTCGATCTCCTACAACGCGCACAACCTGATCATCGCCCAGATCCTGGGTGTCTCGGCGGTGGCCCAATATGCGGTGCCGGACCGGTTGTTCAGCTTCATCACCATGGCGGTGACCATGGCGCTCACGCCGCTCTGGCCGGCCTATCGCGAATCGCTGATGCGCGGCGACATAGAATGGATGCGGCGTACCCTGTACCGCTCCATCCGCGTCGCGGTCGGCTCTGCGGCCGTGCTGTCGACCATCCTGGTGGTCGCGGCCCCCTGGCTCATCCAATTGTGGGTCGGCGGTGCGGTAAAGCCGCCCTTTTTCCTGATCCTCGGGCTTGGCTTGTGGAAGGTGGTCGAGGCAGTCGGCCTTTGCCTGGCGATGTTCCTGAACGGAGCGCATGTCGTGAAGCCGCAGCTTATTTTCACCACCCTGACCGCGGCGACCTCCATCGCGCTCGAAATATATCTGGTCCGTACGATCGGCGTATCCGGATCGGTCTGGGCCACGCTCACGGCGTTCGTCGCCTTTGCCCTGATCCCCTACGCGATCCTCACGCCCAGGATCATGGACAATGTGGCGCGTTCGAGATGAAAGGCGGCAAGATGTACCTTGTTCTACGCGCGTTGTGGCGCACCGCCAGGCCTCTGGCGATGGCTCCACGCAAGGCCTGGCGTCTTGCCGTCCGGAAGCGGAAGGGGTTGCGGTGCAGGGTGGCGCCGGGAGCGGTGATCTATCCCGAAGCCCGGTTATTCAATCATCGCGACAGGGATTCGATACGGATAGGTGCAAACAGCCACGTCCTCTGCCGTTTCGAAACCTTGGGGCATGGTGGCTCGATTTCAGTCGGACGCGACTGCTTTATCGGTGAGCATTCATATATCTGGTCTGCATCGTCGATCAAAATCGGAGATCGCGTCCTGATCTCTCACGGCGTCAACATCCACGACAATATCTCGCATTCCCTCTCGGCTGCCGATCGCCATGCCCACTTCCTGGCCATCTTCAGCGAAGGTCATCCGAAGCATCTCGAAAATGTTACGACGCTTCCGATCATCATCGAGGATGACGCATGGATCGGGTTCGGGGCCACCATATTGAAGGGAGTGACGATTGGTCGTGGCGCCGTCGTCGGAGCCCAATCGGTCGTGACCAAGGACGTCGCACCCTTCACCATTGTGGTGGGTAATCCAGCCCGGGTTGTCGGGCACTCCCATGCTTAGGAAGCAGAAAGTGACGAAGAGCGATCTGCCGCAATCCGGTATGCCGGGTATGGTGCCGGTATTCCGTCTTGCTGCGAACCGCGCGGGCTTTCGATGATACGCGTCGGCTTCGTGCTCTCCAGCAACAGCGGCTGGACTGGTGGCCTCAACTATATCCGCAATCTGCTGGCGACGGTGCTCGCCTTGCCGGATCGTATGATCGAGCCTGTGCTCATCATCAGCGATAAGGACGGCCAGGATAGTCTTGCCGGTTTCGAAGGGATGGAGGTGCTGCATACCCCGCTGGTGGGGAGTGCTAAGCCAGTTCGGGCCGCGCGGCGGCTAATCGAGCGGGTGACCGGGCGCGACCTGCTGATGGAGAATTTCCTCCGTCGCCACCGGATCCGGGTATTGTCGCACTCAGGCCATCTGGGGCCGCGGTCCGGCCTGCCGGCCGTCGCTTGGCTGCCCGATTTCCAGCATGTCCGCATGCCGGAATTCTTCGGCGCAAAGGAGATCGCGACCCGGGATGGAGGTTTCCGGCGGACTGCCGCGGCAGCACGAACGATCATCGTCAGCAGCGCGGATGCCCGGGCCGATCTCGGACGATTCGCGCCCTATGCCCTGTCGCGGACTCGTATCCTGCACTTCGTCGCCGGCATGATGGAGGGCGGAGACGCACGGGGGCGCGACTATCTTCGGGACAGCTACGGTATCGATGGCCCCTATTTCTACCTTCCCAACCAGTTCTGGCAGCACAAGAATCATCGGCTGGTGGTCGATGCCCTTGCTAGGCTCGCCGCGGATTCGCGCGCGCCGCTGGTGGTGAGTACCGGCAATACGAGGGACGGCCGGGCCCCCCGGCACTTCGAGGACCTGATGCACCATGCGGCGGCAACCGGCGCGAGGCCGTCATTCAAAGTATTAGGCCTCGTGCCCTATGCGGATCTGGCAGTGCTGATGCGGCACGCGGTGGCAGTTATCAATCCTTCGCGTTTCGAAGGCTGGAGCACCACCGTCGAGGAGGCGAAGTCCCTCGGCAAGGCGATCATCCTGTCCGACATCCCAGTCCATCGCGAGCAGGCGCCAGCGCGCGCGCGCTTCGTGTCGCCGGATGATGCGGATGAGATGGCGGCGGCCATGACCGCCATGCTCGCCGACTGGTCCGAAGAGGATGATGCAGCCGCGATGGCGGCCGCCGCCGCTGCTCTGCCGGAGCGCAAAGCTGCGTTCGGGCGGGTCTATCAGGCGATCATCCTAGAGGCGGCCGGCGGCGACGAGCCCGGGCGATAACCCCGTCACGGCTCGTTTTGCGGAAGGAAAAGGGTGTGACCTCATCTCCTTGGGCCCAGGCTCACGACGGCACCATTGTCGGCCTTCAATATGCGCGCGGCATCGCGGCGTTGCTGGTGGTGATGGACCATTGCGCCTCGCTGATGGCGGCGTCGCCGAAGATCGGGCGGTCGCCCGCCGCCTTCCTTGAATATGGCTATATCGGAGTCCCGATCTTCTTCATCATCAGCGGCTTCGTGATCACCATGGTCGCGCTCGACCGGAATCTGACTGCCCGCGTCTCGCTCGCGCATTTCGCCGAGAAGCGCTTCGTCCGGATCGTCCCCTTCATGTGGGTCTGCATCATCGGATATAACGCGCTCAGCCTCGCCGGGACGGGCGTTGTCGAATGGGGGCCTTTCCTTCGCGCGCTGAGCCTGTGGCCGAGCGGCGAGGTCAAGCCGAACGTCATCTGGACGCTGCGGCATGAAGCACTGTTCTATATCGTCTTCGGGTTGACGATGCTGCTTCCGAAACGTGTTTCGGCGGTGCTCGCCCTGTGGGTGGCGGCTCCGCTCATCATCGGTATCTTCTTCCCGCATTTCCGAGACGTGCTAACCAGCCGGTCGCCGACAGATCCGACGCCGTGGTCGCTGCTTTTCTCCGACGCAAATCTGCTGTTTGGACTGGGCATGGCGATCGGCCTCTGGCGGTTGCGGCATCCCGGCTTCCTCATGGCCGAGTTGCCTGGCGGCGCGATGGCGGCGTTCGCTGCCGCGGCGGCGATGCTGCTCGCCGTCGCCGCGCTGGGATGGCGCAGCGGAACGATCGCGCAGATCGGCGTAAGCCTCCTATCGCTAGTCCTTGTGACGTTCTGCATCGCGATCAGGCCAAGCCCCAATGCGCGGATGACGGGCCTCGCCCTCCTGCTCGGCGACGCCTCCTATTCAATCTATCTCGTCCACAATGCGGTGCTGCTGGTCCTACTTGCCGCTGTGAGCGGCATGACCTCGCGAATCGGCCTGTGGGCCGTCTATTCCATCTGCGTAGTCAGCGCGGTGATCGGGGGCGTCGCCGTCCACCTCCTTGTCGAGCGGCGGTTGATTCGGCTCGTCGGCAAATGGATGCCGCGACGCGGACGCCCGTCGATGGCGCACCCCGACCAGACGGGCTGAGCGCAACGCGCGCCAGATCGGTCACCGCTTGCGCGGTGACCCGTCAACTCCTCTGGCGCGCTGCACTGCGGCATGATATCGCCGTAATCACCACGACAGTGCCGGAGTTCCCATGCTGATCGACCGTAATATCGCGCGCTTCCTCGTTTTTGCGGAAGACTCGGTTCTTACTGCACTGAACAAAATCAGCACCAACAAATCCGGCTTTGTCATCGCCGTAAACAGCCACGGCCAGGTCGGCGGCATGTTGACCGATGGCGATATTCGCCGCTGGCTGACCAATAGCGTCACTGTCGACCTGTCCGTTTCCGTAAGCGACGTGGCCAACAGCCATTGTGCGACGGTTTCGATCGACGCGCCGGCCGCCGACGTCGCCGCGATGTTCTCGGATCGCGTGCGCGCGGTGCCGATGGTCGACAGCTATAACCGGCTTGTGGCGATCGCGCTTCCGCGCAGCAGCGAACTGGTCATCAACGGGAAGACGATTGGCAAGGGTCATCCCGCCTATATCATCGCGGAAATCGGCAACAATCATAACGGCGATGTGGAGCTGGCCAAGCAGCTCGTCGATCACGCGCTGGCGGCGGGCGCCGATTGCGCCAAGTTCCAGCTTCGCGATCTGGCGTCGCTATATGGCGGTGGCAGCAGCTCGGACGCCGGTCAGGATCTCGGATCCCAATATACGCTCGACCTTCTCGCGCGCTTCAATCTCGCGCCCGACGATCTTTTCCGCGTGTTAGACTATGCGCACAAGCGGGGGATCGAGCCGCTCTGCACGCCATGGGATCATGCCAGCCTGGAGGCGCTCGAGCGCTACGGCCTCGCAGCATATAAGGTCGCATCGGCCGATCTTACCAATCACGACTTCCTGGCCGAGCTGGCTGCGACCGGAAAGCCGTTGATATGCTCGACCGGCATGTCGAGCGAAAACGAGATCAGGGAAACGGCCGCGCTGCTCGCGTCGCGCGGCGCGCCCTTCTGCATGCTGCATTGCAACTCGACCTATCCGACGCCGTTCAAGGACGTGAACCTGAAATATATGGACCGGCTAGCGGAAGTCGCGGGCTGCCCGGTCGGATATTCGGGCCATGAGCGCGGTTGGTCGGTTCCGGTCGCAGCGGTGTCGCGCGGCGCCGTCGTGATCGAGAAGCATCTGACGGTCGACCAGGGCATGGAGGGCAATGACCACAAAGTTTCCCTGTTGCCAGACGAGTTCATGGCCATGGTCGCGGGCATCCGCGCGGTCGAGCAGTCGATGGGCAGCGGGGGCCAGCGCGTGGTGACCCAGGGCGAGATGATGAACCGAGAGGTCCTCGCGAAGAGTCTCGTCGCAAGCCGCGATATCGCGTCCGGAACGGTCATCACGCCCGACATGGTCGCCGTGCAGAGCCCCGGGCAAGGCCTTCAGCCAAATCAGCGCGCCGCCTTGCTCGGCAGGACGGCGACGCGCGACATCGCCGCCCGCACCCCGTTCTTCCCCTCCGATCTCACGACGGCCACCATACAGGCCCGATCGTTCCGTTTCCCCCGGCCATGGGGCTTGCCGGTTCGCTGGCACGACTATCGCGCGATGCTGGCCAAGACCAATTTGACGCTGCTTGAATATCACCTGTCCTACAAGGATCTGGAGGTCTCGCTCGAAGACTGGTTCGACGAGGTGCTCGACGTTGATTATGTGGTGCACGCGCCGGAACTGTTCAGTGGCGACCATGTGCTTGACCTCGCATCCCCCGACGAAGCCTATCGACGGCGTTCGATCGTCGAACTGCAGCGGGTCATCGATATCACCCGTGCCCTGCGGCCCTGGCATGGCCGGGCCACCAAGCCTCTCATCATCGTGAACATGGGCGGCTTCACGCAGGCCCGCGCGCTTCCGGTATTCGAACGATCGGCCCTTTATGCGCGGACGGAGGACAGCATCGGGGCGCTCGACCGCGAGGGCGTCGAGATCATACCGCAGACCATGCCGCCCTTTCCCTGGCATTTCGGCGGCCAGAGCTATCACAACCTGTTCATCGATCCGGACGAGATCGTGGCGTTCTGCACCCGCAATCAGATGCGGATCTGCTTCGACGTTTCCCATTCGCAGCTCGCCTGCAATGAGTTCGGCTGGTCGATGAAGGAGTTCTGCGAGAAGGTCGGTCCGTTCAGCGCCCATCTCCATATCGTCGATGCAAAGGATGTCGATGGCGAGGGGCTCCAGATCGGCGAGGGCACCATCGATTTCGCGATGCTGGCCGAGGAACTCGACCGGACCTGCCCGGACGCAAGCTTCATCCCGGAGATTTGGCAGGGCCACAAGGATGGAGGCGCCGGCTTCTGGTTCGCGCTCGACAAGCTCGAGAAGTGGATGGGCAGCCGCAGCACGGGCCGGCCGGCGGTGGTGAGCCCGATCCGTCTTGCCGCGAAGAGCTAGGCTTGGGCAATCGCATGACCAGCTATGCGATCGTGCTCGCACGAGGGGGATCGAAGGGCCTTGCCAGCAAAAATGTCCGGCTGCTTGCGGGGCATCCGCTGATCGCGTGGTCGATCGCGGCGGCACGTGCCAGTCGCGCAGTCGATCGGGTCATTTGCTCGACTGATTCGGAAGAGATCGCCAACATCGCCAGGATCTATGGCGCGCAGACTCCATTCATGAGGCCGGCCGAGCTGGCCGCCGACTTCTCGACCGACCTGGACGTCTTCTGCCATGCCGTTTCATGGCTCGCCGAACATGGCGAACAGCCGGATTTGCTCGTGCAGATGCGGCCGACGACGCCGTTCCGGGATCCGGCCTGGATCGATCAGGCCATCGGGCTGATGAAGGACGATCCGGCCATCACCTGCGTGCGGTCGGTCGCGGTTGCCGAGCACACGCCCTACAAGATGTGGCGCCTTGCGCCCGGCGGCGCAACGCTCGAACCGGTTATCGACCTGCCCGAAATTCCCGAGGCGTATAATATGCCCCGGCAGAAGCTGCCGGTGACGTATCGCCACACGGGCCAGCTCGATGTCATCCGCCGCGAGACGATCTTGGCCGGATCAATGACCGGGCCGGTGATCGCGCCGCTGATCGTCGATACGGCAAGCGCGGTGGATATCGATGGTCTGCGCGACTTCCAGATGGCGGAACTGATCTTCGGGGAGGCGATGCCTGAATCGGTGGTCCGGGAAATCGCCCAAGCCCTTTGAACAGCGAGAGAACCCCGAGGCCCTTGTCATGAAGGTCCGCGCAGAAGCCATGCCAGGTTGATGCGGACTAGGCTGATCACCTGATTGTCGCGCACGCCGACGCCGTTGGAGGCCACGCGTTGCTCGAGCAGGAAACCGAATTTGCCGTCATCGAGCTCGACCAGGTCGCTATAGGCCGTGTAGTGATCCAGGATCGTCGGCGCGATCGTCTTGCCTTCCCAGCTTTTCGTCACGGTCTCCGTGAACTGGGGATATAGCCGCCTGCTGATCTCGAACTGGCTATGCTCGCTGAGCGACAATTTCACTTCCAGGTCGCGACGCTCGGACGGGTTGGCCGGGTTGGTGAACGCGATCATGCTTGGCCCACCCGTGCGACCAAGGCGCAGGATCGATCCGAAGCAGCCCGGATCGACGAGCCCGGTGTCGAACGATGCGGTGTCCCAGGTGGCGCCGTAATCGCTCGATGTCGCGACCACGCGCCCACCGGCGTGGCGCGCGTTGACGATTAATTTTCCGGTGTCGGACCAGGTGAGGCTTGCTTCGCTGCAGGAAAGCGGGAGCATTCCGCTGACTCCCCAAGTGGCTGTCGCCCGATCGTAGCGCAAGATGATCGCTCGGTAGGAAGAATCGGTGCGCCTGACCCAGCCGGGGGCCAGAAGCGTGCCGTCAGGCATGCAGATGCCATGGCCGCCGCCACTCACGAACAGGCGCCAATCAGCGCGCCTGCCTTCTACCTGCGCGCCGCGGCTGTAATCGACCGGAAGGGTGAGCGGGGTCCCCCCGATTCGGTCCAGCCACTGCGTGCCGTCCCCGTCGGGGCTGACAATGGCACTCATGACATCGGCACTCGCACTGTCCACACTGGGCAGCGTTGCGGTGTTCTCGCTGATGTCTCCACGCCGGTGGCCGAACAGCAGGTGGAGATGTCCTTCGACCGGATCGTAGACCGGGCAGGGGTTATGGTTCGTGTTCCGCCGTGAAATGCCATCAGCCCAAGGCCCCTTATCCTGGACGAGGATGGTTTCCGCGGAAACCGTCCCCCCGGCGAAGGGCAGGGTGCGCCACGCGATCGAAACCTCGTCATGATCGTCCTGGGTGACGTAGCGGGCTTCGGCAAAAGCATGCAATTTCGTGCGGCCCCGGGTGATTCCGGGAATCCGGTAGAAAGGCGAGGTCCCGGATTTCGTGCTTGGTTCGTTAAAGCTGACAAAGACCGGAATCTGATCCTGGAACGCCGGAACCGAGCTTTGCTGGAGAAACAATTCGCCCGCCGATATTCTCGTATAGGGCGGCGGGACCGGTGAGGAACTGGGCGATGGGGCCGGAGATGGTGCAGGAGTCGGGGTCGGACCGTTCGAGGACCCGGACGAACCACCGCCACAGCCGCCCAGAATCGCGAGCAAGCTGGCGGATGACAGCTGTTGGAGAAACACGCGTCGACACGGCTCGGCATCGCGCCGAGCTTCCAATTTCGTCTGCACCAAGGGCCCCCACCATTGAACGCTGAAGCGTACGCCACGCGTGGTGCTGCTCTACCCTCAAACCCGACCAAGCGGTAGAGCCGAAACGGCTATAAGTAGTCTTCATAGGCATTTTCAACATCTTTTCGCTCCCTGTCGGAGGCGAGCCAGCACCGGGCATTCGTTGCCAACACCCGGCGATATGTCTAGGTCGTGTCGCGGGTGAGGACGGCTCGGTCAGGCCCGGCATCGATTGCCGGATCGGCACAGGGCGAGGGGAGCAGTGGCGCCGGCAGCGAATCTGCGCCCGATCTCGGATTTGCTTGCACTGGGATCGGAGGTTCGATGGTCGATGGTTTGGTGGACGCCTTCTCGTATGACGGAGCGCTCCTGCCACTGGTGGCATCCGTCTTCACCCCCTATCAGCTTCTTTTCCTCGAGCGGCTCTGGACGCAGATCGAGCCGCGCCCTTTATTAATCCTGGACAGCAGGGGCGATCGCTTTCGCGAGGGCAGGCCGCCGGCGATCGCAGGCGCCCAGGTGATATCGCTATCGCTTACCGGTGCCGCCACCGATCCCAGTCAGGTCGCGCTCATCCAGCAAGGCATCGCTGCCGCGGAGGCGTTCGTGGCGGATCGCCGGTTCGTGTTCACCGCCTCTTCCTATCAATGGCCGCTGAATATCGGCTTATACTCGAAGCAGCGCAGGAACCCCCGATGCCGCTTCCTGCTGGTGGATGACGGCCTCTCCACCTATCTCGAAATCAAGCGCTCCATGCATGAGCTGGGCCGCAATTTTGCCCGCGAGATGCTGCTGAAATGGCGCGGGCTTCCAGCTCGGGCGTCTTATCCCGGTCACCCGCTCGGTCACGACATCCCCGAACTTCACTCGATCATTGTCGGCCTGAGCGATTTGCCGCCCCAGCGTGGGCGAAGGCGGTATTTCTCCCTTACGCCGTCCGACGGGGCCCTGACATATACTTCCGACGCCTGCCTGTTCATCGGCCAGCCCTATTTGCGGGATTATGACGCGCGGAAGCTGCGCCCTTTCATCGAGCGGATCGGTGCCGACTTGTCCGGTCGCGGCTTCAAGCGCATCGGCTTCAAGCCCCATCATTTCCAGTCAGGCCAGGAAATCGACTATTATCTCTCGATGGGGTTCGAGCTGGTCGATCCGCCTATCCCGGTCGAGGAAATGATCGCAGATTCGGGGTTCAGGACGATCGCTTCGATCAACAGCTCGGCGTTGCTCACGACGCGCTCCCTGTTCGGGGAAGGGGTGCGCGCCATCGCGTACGGCCCGTCCGTCTTCAAGCCGGCCCAGGAAAAACGCGATCTGCGCGAGGTCGAGTCGATCTTTCGCCGTGCCGGCGTCGAGATCGTCGACATGAACTGACGCCCGGCGGGCCTATGGGCATCCCTGCCCGGGAGCCGTGCGTTTAAGAGCGCGGCTCGATGGTCACCCCATCGACATAGACCATTCCGCCATCTGCTCCCTGGGGGGGCTCGGCGAGGATGGACACGGATTGGGCCGGGCATCCCTCGACGGGGACATCGAAATCGACCGCATGGCGCGCGGCACCTTCGCCGACGATGGAAGGAGAGCTGATGGCCTTGCCGGACCCGGCGCAGGTCACCCCGAAAAGGGCAGGGGAGGTACGGGCCGTCCCTGCAGGCAATGACCGCCACGAAACGCGATAGCTACCGGGTTTCAGCAATATCAGCTGGCGCGCGACCGCCTCACGCGACGAACCCGTAGTGCGGAATCCCAGGGCTTTCCCCGACATTGGCGTCGGCGGGGCTTCTACCAGCACTTCGATGGCGCCGCTCGCCTCCAGCTTCCATTCGAACGGCGAGGGGGAAGCGCTATACCGGGCCCGCTCGAATTCCCCGTCGATCAAACTGCCCTCGACGTCGCCTTTCGGGCTGCAGACCGAAAACCACAGGTCAGCAGCTTCCCTGTATCGTTTCCCGCTCGCCAGCGATCGCGCCGCACCGGCGATGCCGGGACAATCAGGTACCAGTCCCGTCGATCGCGCCAGCGAGAGAGTGGCGATCCGGGCCCGGATCGCTTCGGGATCAGGCAGGGATGAGATGGCTGCCACATACGATCCGGTCCACGTCGGTATTAGCGCCAAGCGCTTCGCGACCGCCAGCCGGCCAGTGGGGGAGGCTTCCAATTGTTGGAGGATGGGCGTTGCCGCGCCTTGGGCCTTGCCCGTCCGAAGCACCGCGTCGATTCGCTGGGCACCGAGATCCTCATCGCCGCTAGCGATGGCGGCATTGGCCCAGTACAGCTGCGTGATCGGATCACGCCAGCCGAGCGCCGCTGCGACCCTGAAGGTTGCGTTCGCCTCCTCTTCCGCGCCCCGGTGCAATTGGGCGAGTCCCAAGAGCGCGACGCCAGTCTGGCGCATCGGATCGCGCGCGATTGCCTGCTTTGCGAACATCTCGGCACGTCCGGGATTCCCAGCTTGCAGAGCAAGGGTCGCATTCTGGCGCTCGCTCGCTCCCCCAAGGTCAAACGTGCGAAGCGATTCCGGCACGACATACCCACGGTCGCTCAACCGGGTCAGCGCACCGGACCCGCAGAGCAGAGCGCCGAAAACCGCCATGCCCGGGAAGAATATTCGAAGCAATGGTCTCTGCATGAGCGGTCAGCCGCCTATCTTGGTAACTTTTTCGCTATTGTCAGACACTCCATAATAATAATAATCATAGCCGTAATATTGGCCGCTGCCCGATTTGCGTGCATCGAACTTGGTCAGCACGGCACCGATCACGCGACTATGGGCGCTCTGCAGGCGACGAACAGCGCTCTTCGTGGCGCCGCGATGCCCGCGGCTCGATTCCACGACGAATATAGTTGCGTCGACGATCCCCGAGAGGATCGGCGCATCGGCCAGGCCGAGCACCGGAGGACCATCAAGGACGACGACGTCGAACTCCCGCTGAAGCTCGTCCAGCAATTCGCGCATCCGTACGCTGCCGAGCATCTCGGTGGGGCTGGGAGGGATGGGGCCTGAGGAGATGAAGCTCAGATTCTCGATTGGCGTCGAACGGATCGTTTGCTGGACTTCGCTCTGGCGAGACAACAGGCTCGACAAGCCCACCTCGTTCTTGGTGCCGATCACCTGATGAAGCGACGGCCGCCTCAGGTCGGTGTCGATCAGAATCACCCGTTTGTCGAGCTTGGCAAGGTCGGCGGCGATTGCGAAACTCGTGGTGGACTTGCCCTCGCCCGACTGGCTGCTCGTGATGAGCAGCGTGCCGGGAAGCTGTTCCGTGGTCGAATAGAGCAACGAGGTTCGCAGCGCGTGATACGCTTCGGAAATCGCGCTGCGTGGCGATTGCAGCAACTCGAGGACGGATTCCCCGGACTTCACGAGCGGAATCGCACCGAGCGGAACCAAGCCCAGCTTCCGGTCGATATCCTCCGGGACTCTGATCGCGTCGTCCATATGTTCGCGGACAAAGACGAGGGCCGCAGCGAGCGCCGATCCTACGAGAAATGCCAGGATCAGGTTCACGAAGAGCTTGGGCGAAGAAGGCCGTGACGGAGGGTCTGCGCGATCGACGATGGAAATGTTGTTCGTCGCAATACCTGCGGCCGCGCTGACCTCCTTGTAGCGCTGAAGCAGGCCATCATAGAGAGTCCGGTTCGTATCGGCTTCTCGCGCGAGAATATTATACCGGACGCTGCGATCCTGTTCGGCGAGCGTATCGCCCTTCAGTGACTGAACCTGCGCGACGAGCGACTGCTCCTGACGCAGCGCCACGACGTATTGATCGCGGATGGACGCGCGAATGTTCGCCGCCAGCGTGTTGATCTGCTGCGTCAGTTCCCGAATCTGCGCCTGAAGCTGCTGGACGGTCGGGTAGGAATCGCGGTGCCTGGCGAGCTCCTGGCTGAGCCCTGCCTGGGCTTCGGCCTGTCGCTGCAGAAGTGTCTGTATCGCCGGATTGGCAAGCACGTCGGTGATGTTCATGAGAGGCGTGCTTGACGCATTGCGCCATTTTTGTTCCGCGGCCACACGCGCCGACCGGGCGATGTTGGTGGCTTCATTCAGCTGAATGAGGCTGGCGGTAGTGATCGAGCGGGGGCCTACGGACACACCGTTCGTGCCCGTGTCGCTGGTTTTGATCAGTCCCGCCGAACGGGCATAGCTGTTCAGGTCCCGCTCCGAGGTCTCAAGGCGCGTTTTTGCCTCGGCCAACTGCTTGGAGAGGAAGTCCCGCGCATAGGCAGAGCTGTCATATTTCCGCTGCAGGTTGTTCGAGATATATTCGGACGCGAATGTATTCGCCAATAGCGCCGCGAATTTGGGATCCGGGCTTTTGAACGATATCGAAACCACCCTGGAACCCCGGGGCAGTACGACGTAGAGATTCTGTGACAATAACCCGAGCGTGACATCCTTGATTTGCTGGGGATCGACGGGACCGTTGTCGCGCGCCGGCGGTTTCACATGCATTGCGTCGAACAGGCGCTGGGACCCCATGAGATTCAGGGCACTCGCGACCCGAACAGCCATTGCCCGGCTCTGCAACACGTCGGCCTGGGTCTGCAGGAATCGGTCGGCGTCCTGATATGCCACTCCAGGCTGCACGTCCTCCGAGTTCATGACCCGGGCAGTTTCCTGGTCGATCTGCACGCTCGCAGTTGCGACGTAATTTGGCGTCATCAGCAGCGTGATCGTCAGTCCGGCGAGCAGAGCAGTCGTGACAACGGCGGCGATAAGCAGCGCGTTTCGCCGAAGGAGGGAGTAGATTGCCCGGAAATCCAGGTTGAATCCCTCATTCTCGACCTGTTCGTAGCCGAGCATCTGCACACGATCGGTGAAATCCCCAACCTGTTGCCGTTGCGGCACACGCAGCAGCAGGTTCCGATCGGATTCTATAGGATTGATACCCAATGTCAGGCCCTCGTCACGGTCGGAATTAGAATGGACGGAATAGATTGAGGAACGGTGCCGTGGTCAAGAAGTCGCGGAACGCCCCCTTTACCGCAGAGAAGCCGACGACGACGACGTCGCCACCCATCAATTGCGGGTCCGGCGCGGCGCCTACCCTTATCTTGCGCACGTCGAAGACAGCACCGGTCCTCTGTCCGTTCGCTGTCCGGAAAACGACCACCTGATCGAGGCGCGCGACGCGTGTCGGGCTTTTCGCCTGGGCCAGCGCCTGAAGCAGGCTGGTCGAGCCGCCAATGTCATACACGCCCGGTTGCGTGACATTCCCTTCAACCGTGATCTGTTGCGAGACCGACGACGCGATGACGACAGTCACCTGAGGGTTGACCAGCGACGTTTCCAGGCGGGTTGCGAGTTCCCGGGAGAGCTCGTTCGCGGTCTTCCCGGCGGCATGAACCTCACCGACCAGTGGGAACAACAGTCTGCCCGAGGCATCGACCTGGATCTCCTTGAAGCTGAGATCGGGCTCCTGGAAGACAGTGACGCCAAGGACGTCGAGAGGCCCGATCTTGTAGTCGGCCCGTTCGGCGGAATCCGCTGCCTTGGGGGGAATGACGGTATAGGCAGCGTTCCCGCTGGGCAGGGTCGATTGAATCGACGTGCAGCCGGAGGCGCAAAGGAGCGCAACCGCTGCAGCACCTGACTGAAAATGTTTCATCATTCAACGACTTTCCGGGTTCTTTTGTTTGATACAAGGCGCATCTTATCGACGCTACTCTGCTGCGAATTAGAAAGGAGTGCCAAAGAGAACGCTGCCATCACCGACAGCGACATCGACCGCATCGGGTAGTCGACAAGGGAGTGCAACGCCAATATCGTGACGKCGCCTGCCCCGAAGAGGGCATGAATTGCAACGAGATGCTCGCGTCGATGGCGGGCGATCGCGAAGATGCGGTACCCGAGGGTAAGGAAAGCGCCGGCAAGCAGGATCATGCCGACGATGCCGGTTTCCAGCGCAAATTCGAGATAGTCCTGGTGCGCGCGATTGGTGATGGACGAGTGAACCCCTTCGAGACGCTCCGACGTCGGGAATACGGTCGTGAAGGTGCCGATGCCGGCGCCCAGCGGCCAATATTGCCCGACGGCGAATCGCGTATCTTCCCAGATGCGCGGCCGGGTATCGGTGACGTTCTCGAAACGCGACCATGTGCGATTGAGCGCGCTATTGTCTCGTAGCGAATAGCTAGCGACGCCCAGGATCGCGATGCATCCGGCGCCTGCGATCAGCATGTTCCGCGTCAGCTTGAGCCGGGGGCGAACGATCAGCACGGCAAAGACAAGGCAGATCAGCACGAGCGCAGTGCCGGTTCGGGAGCCGGTCAAGACGACCGAGAAGCAGAGGAATGCGGCGGTCGCCACCGCCATTGCCTTTGCCACCGCCGACTCCAGAAGCGTCTTATGCGCGGCGGCAACGGTGAAAATCGCGAGCAAGCCAATCAGGAAAATATCTGCTGTGCCGTTCCGATTGTCCTGGAAACCCGTTGCGCGGCCGACGTTCGAATATTGGTAGAAGCGCGGCCAGTCGGCGCTGCCGCTGGCGACCTGGATCACGCCGATCACCGCCGAGAGCAAGGCGAGGCCCGCCGCAACCGTGACCAGGCGCGTGCGATCGGCCGGCGAAAGTCGATAGGCGAAATAGAGCATCACGCCGGGCGGGATCAACGACAGTGCCGACGCGAGCGTCTGATAGGGTGCAAGCGAAACAGGCCTCCAGCTGGATCCAGCGCCGATCGCATCCAGGGCCGCCAGCTCCGCTTCCCGGCCGGGCAGCGCGTGCCAGAGGCCGGGCGGCAGCGGGATGAGCTGAACGAGAGGGATCGCAGCGAAGATACCGGCGCCGATCCAAAGCGGATAGTCTGATTGTTTCCCGGCCGGCTGAGATTCAGGCAAATAGAACCACCCACCTAACGCCAGGAGCGCGGCGAGCTGGACGACAAGTTCCGAAATCGGCGCGGGCGACCCTCCGCCGCCAAAAAGAATCGCGATGGTCAGAAGAGCGGCTGCGAGGGAAAAGCGAGAGACCAAACGCACTCCATTCCTCTTCAGGGTGCCTGATCGATCAGGATGCCGCCTGGATCGTGCATTCGTGCACCATCGCCCGTGGCCCTCACGGCACAAAGAAATGGGGAGCAACGCTCCCCATTCCCTTTCAGGCCGAACCTCGAATGGTCAGGCGAAGAACCGGCAGATCGGTGAGATCAGCTGCCGCTGTCATTGCTCTCGGTCGCGGCGACGATGCCACCAACCGCCGCGAGGCCACCGATGCCGCCGATGATCAGCGCGGTCGACGATACGCCGCCGCCAGCTGCTGCACCAGCCACTGTTTCGCCCTGAAGCTGGCTCTTCTTCTTCTTGAGCGCGATGGCAGTGCGTGCCTTCGAACCCTGCAGGGTCGGCAGAGCCGAGGCCGAACGGGTTACTTCACCTGCCGAAGCGGCGGACGCTACAGCAAGGCCGGCCACAACCACGGTGCCCAGAATCAAACGCTTCATGGTCATCTTGACCTCCCTGTTAGTCCGATGTTGCATAGCGGTATAACTTGCGGGGGCGAAAAAAGAAACCGGAAAAGCGCGCATTTCCGTCGTTTCAGCGCAGTTCGGGTTCATTTCGCCGCTGCCGTTATCCCCCCTTTTCTTGTGGCCGGGACAGGCGTGTGAAGGGTCAATAGGACCGAATCGGGCTTGGCTGCCATTGCAAGATAACGAAATAACAATAACTTAGTTGAAAATCGCGCCCATTCTGGCGGCGCTGTAGGGCCGAGTCGGGATCAATGTCGCGGTGCGGCATTTTCGCTGATGGCGATGGATGAGGCTTCCAGAAACCATCTTTGGTCGCCCTGGATGCCGATCGCCGACAGCCTGCCGGACGCATAGGCGCCCGTATCGATGCCGATTCGGTTCGGACGCTCTTCGATCGATTCAGCGACCGAATGGCCGTGAACGACCAGGACGCCGTGGTCGGCATCGCTGCCGAGGAAGGGCTCGCGGATCCAGTACAGGTCGCTCGTCCTCTGATCGGCCAGCGATACCCCCGGGCGGATGCCGGCATGGACGAACAGATAATCGCCAAGCAGGATCATGTCCTCGCCCCGCTCGAGAAAGTCGATGTCGGAGGGCGGCATTCGCCGTTCGATCAGATCTGCCAGGTCCTGATGCGTACCCCGGCCGGCTTCTTCCTCGCTTATGCCGTAGCTCAGCAGGGTCGGCAGTCCGCCCATGGCCAGCAGCATCTTGGCAGCCCGGCCGTCGCCGCGCGCTGCCCTGACCAGTACATCGTCATGATTGCCCTTGATGAGACGCGCCACGCCGGCTTCGGCACAAAGGCTGCGCACGCGCGCCACCACCGCCGCCGAGTCGGGCCCGCGGTCGGCAAGGTCTCCCAGGAAGATGATGCTGCTGTCCATCGCTTCCCTGCCGGCATCGTCCCGGACGATCGTCTCTAGCAGTTCTTCGAGCAGGTCGATGCGCCCGTGAACGTCGCCGATCGCATAGACGCGGGTACCTTCCGGTGCGAGAAAGATCTGTTTTTTCGGTATTGTACGCTTGCGGAACATGGCGCCTGTGAGATTACTCGGGGGCCATGTGTCAAGTATCGATCAGTGCGCGCTCGTTTCAGAATGAGCCTGTCGCTTGGCGGCGGCGAATCGTGCCCGTCCTTCTGGCGTGCTTCGCATTTCTGGCGATGCCAGCTGCGGCTGGCGCGCAGGACAGCCATTGGATGCGCGATCTGCAGGGCTATGATCAGAAGCTGGCGACGATCGGCTATCGCCTGCAGGCGGCAGGCAGGGGCCTGTGCCCGCGCCATCAGCCCCTTATCGGGATCGCGGTCCAGGATCTGGGGCAATACAGCAGGCAATATCAGGCGGCGGCTGCGCGGGAATTCGGGTTCGACGGGTATCCCGAAGTGCTCGCTGTCGCCGAGGGGAGCCCCTTCGAGACGGCCGGCATCCTAATCGACGACTCTATCCTCGCCATCGACGGCGTGAAGGTGCCGGCAATGCCGCGCGATTTTCATTCGAGTTCGGCCCGGGTCCTCGCGGTAAATCGGCAATTGGACGAGGCGGCGCGCGACGGCGTCATCATCCTGACGCTGAAGCGGCACGGGGAGGAGCGCGAAATTCGGGTGGTGCCCGAACAGGGATGCG
Source organism: Sphingomonas sp. P3_C6 (assembly GCF_056402595.1). Classification (NCBI taxonomy): domain Bacteria; kingdom Pseudomonadati; phylum Pseudomonadota; class Alphaproteobacteria; order Sphingomonadales; family Sphingomonadaceae; genus Sphingomonas; species Sphingomonas sp. P3_C6. The sequence continues at coordinate 94,655 of NZ_JBFUHB010000012.1, read as the reverse complement.
GTACGCGCTTCCAGACGGTGGCCAACGATACGGTCGGTGCGGCGGCCGATGGCGATATGGTGGAAGTCGATACGGGCGCCATGCGCTTCGCCGACAATGATTCGGAAATCGCCGCGATCGTTGCCCATGAACTGGCGCATAATATCCTGCGCCATCAGCAGCGCCTGTCGAAAGCGGGAGTTCGCAACGCGCGCGGCGCACGAAATGCCCGGCTGACCCGGCAAACCGAAGAAGAGGCCGACAGGCTCTCGGTCTATCTGATGGACAGGGCGGGGTATCCGCCCGACGCGATCATATCCTTCTGGCGTCGGATGATTGCCGGAGGGCGCGATCCATCGACACGATTCCCCACACATGGGTCACCGGAGGAGCGCATCGAGATCGTGACGGCGGAAATTGCGCATATGGCGGAAGTGAAGGGCAACGGACAGGCGTCTCGGCCTGAATTCATGGCCGGGAAATATCTGCCCCACCTTCGATGAGGCGGTTCGGCAATCCGCAATCCGTTGTCGAGGAGGTGCTGTCGAATCGTCGTTGAAATGAGCGGGCGCTGGAAAGTCTGCCCGACCGATTCGTCGCCGCTATCCTGCGAGCGTTCGCAACAGGGATGCGCGGGCTCGCTTGGACACCAGGGCAGCCGCACCGGCCGCCAGCACGCAACCGGTCGGTACGCCCCACACCAGCGCAATACCTATCAGAATCGCTTGCACGCTGTGTCTCCCGTCCAACTACCGTGACGGTCGGCTTGTACCAGTCGACGGAATGTTCGCAAGTGCAGCAAAATAGGATTTGCGGCGTGTTGCGTTGCAAGGACGATGAACCGCGCAGATCATCCGAGTATGTCTTGGGGCCACAGGGCTAGGGGGCTTGGCCTGTTGTAAGGTCGGTAAACCATGGGATCCGCAATGCGTCCGCAAGATACGAGCAGTAGCTCGAAACGCTCGGTCTCGGCAGCCGTATCAACCCGGGAGACTCCCTACTCCTGCTTGGAGACCCGGCAGAAGAGGGCGACGCGGGCGTCGCTACTGCGTCGGAAGGTCCTGACGCGCTTCGCAAAGGGCGGTATCGTCGCTCCGCCGCCGCAGCGGGACACTGGGCCTGAAAATCTGACGCTGGTTTATTCGGCGTGTCGAAAGCCTGATGGAGTGCGGGGTTTTATCGCGTTCAGTCGATGAACCACTCGCCGTTGACCTGAACGATATGAAGGCCGCAATCGCAGCAACGGGCGTGAAGGTACCGAAGCCTCAGCCGTGCGCCTGGTGTCTCCGGCCGATGCTCCCCGCGGGCGCATCGTTTCGGCTGCACTAGCGACAAGGTGCGTATTGCCTTCACCCCCAAGTCCTCCCGGGGGGATGCTAGAATGAATTTACATTGGCTGTCCATATCTTGCGGCGGGCGCGGCGGCGGAATTGAAGGGCGACCATATCGACTCTGGTTCGATTCGAGACGTGCGTCCAATTCTCGCTGTCGTTCTCCGCGTCTGGTCATCCAAAGGGAAGCTGTCGCGCGGCGATGTAGCCATATCCGACAGCGAGGATGGTGAGGTAAATATAAGAGAATCCGAGAAATGTTTCATTTGTTAAAGGATAACTAAGAACAGGCCTGCCGCCGTTATCGATGAAAATTCTGTCATAAAAGACGAAAATTGAAGAATTTGTGACAATGGGCTGCCTGATTTTCGAGTTGTCGCTGGAATTTCGTGCGGGCTTCTGTCGAAAATGCTATCGCATCGCCCAGGCGCGGGAAAGCTGTCGAGCGCCGGGGGGCGAACATGAATCTATTGCAGCGAGTGCAATGCATGGTGGGGTCGCATGCTCGCGACCGAAAGCGCGCGCACTTCGACGGTGAACAATTCCGGAGCGTGTGTTCGGGATGCGGCAGGCCGATGGTCAAGACACCTTCGGGCTGGGCCATCGAACTTGCGGCTGTCGTGCGTCCGGCGAACGGCAATCGGGAAAAGGTCGATCCCGACTGAGCGCGCATGGCGCAGCCCAGGCCCTTACGCCATGATCGTTCAGCAGAGTTTTAGGGTGGACCGGCTTTGGGGCGGGGCCCGCGGCCCCGCCCATTGCGGTCAGCGCAGGCTGTCCAACAACCGTTCCAGCTGGTCGCCGCGTGCGGCGATCGGCCTTGCAGACGGCCTCTGCTCGACATGCGGCTCGACCGCTCTTGCGCCACTAGCTTCGCAAAGTTCCCGCTGGGAAACCCGGACGCAGGCCGCTGCATCGCAGATAAGCCTCGGCTGCGTGGTGACGGCGCGGCACGGATTGACCGATTCGGTCGAACTGGCGGCTGCAGGCGTGAGTATTCCAAGGGCACATATCATGTGCCCGATCACCGATGTCTTCAAAGTCATGTGTATTCCCCCAACGCGACGCTGGGTACGCCCTTATGGTTTACAGGTCGTAAACTGTGATCGGGCGGGAGGCCCTTGCGTTTGCCGCTCGTCGCGGGGAGATAGGGTGCGATGTTGATCTTGCTCCTCGCGTCGATGCTCTCCGCCACCGGCCAGGCTGACGCCGCCATGCCCGACGATATCGTGGTCACGGCCCAGCGGCAGGATTGCCGGGTCCGCTTTGCCGACCGGGAACTGACCGACCGGGAATTCGATGCGCGTGCCAAGGAATGGGCGGCGGGGAAACCGGTGCGCGTCATCGCGCGGAACAGCACCGATCTCAAATGCCTGTCCAAGATCGCCTTCAAGCTTGCGGACCGGGGCGTGCGGTTGATCCAGTTCGTCGACCCTTCGGGCAAGACGGCAGACAAGATCCCCACCGGCCTTGGCATGGGGGCGGGGACGGCAACGGACAGCATGACGCCGACATTGTCGGTCAAGGATGCGGAACGCCGCTTCTTCGCCCGGAGAGCGGCGCAGCTCATCCTGGAGGGTAAATGCGGCGAAGCGCGCAAGCTCGTCCTCGAGGCGGGCGATCTCGAATCGGCGGCGCAGGTCGCCGAAGTCTGTCGCACGCCCTGATCTGGTCGAAGCGCCCGTTCGGCGGCAGGGTGGCGATGCGGCCGGACGTCAAATTCCGATGACGGCACTCGGCCGGGGGCTGATGGTCGCCGCCCCGCGCTCTGGCGCGGGCAAGACCGTGCTGACCATTGCCCTGCAACGTGCGCTGGCGCGCACCGGCCTTCGGGTCGGTGGCGCGAAAGCGGGTCCCGACTATATCGACCCCGGCTTCCACCTGATCGCAACCGGGCGGCCCTCGGCCAATCTCGACGGTTTCGCGTTCGATCCGTCGGCTTTGTCTGGCGCCGGCGCACAGGCGGCGCGGGGCGTCGACCTGGTCGTCGCGGAAGGGGCGATGGGGCTTTATGACGGACTGGCCATCGGGGATCGCAGCGGAAGCAGTGCGGCGGTCGCGTCGCTGCTCGGCTGGCCGGTAGTACTGGTGCTCGAGGCAAGCGGCAGCGCTCAGTCGGTCGCGGCAGTAGCGCACGGGCTCGCCACCTTTCCGGGCGCGCCGCGCATTGCCGGCGCGATCATCAACCGGGTCGCGAGCCCCAGGCATCGCCGGATGATCGAAGCCGGCTTTGCCCGCACCGCCATCCCGCTGCTCGGCATGGTGCCGGTCGACGATCGGCTCGCGATGCCGTCACGGCATCTCGGCCTCGTCATGGCCGGCGAGCATCCCGCGATCGGCAGCCGTATAGACGCCATGGCCGATGTGGTCGCCGCGCATTGCGACCTCGCCGCCATTGCCGCGGTGGCCGGCGCCACGCAGGATGCACCCCTGCCGGCCATTACCTTGCGCCCGCCGGGACAGCGGATCGCTGTTGCCCGCGACGATGCCTTCGCCTTTTTCTATCCGCATGTCGCCGATGGCTGGCGCCGGGCCGGTGCCGAGCTGGTCTGGTTCTCGCCACTGGCCGACGAGCCTCCGCCGCCCGACTGCGACGCCTGCTGGCTGCCCGGCGGCTATCCCGAGCTTCATGCCGCCAGGATCGCGGCCAACCGGCTGTTCCTTGATGGTCTCGCCGCCTTTGCCGCGACGCGTCGCGTCCATGGCGAGTGCGGCGGCTATATGGTGCTCGGCCGATCGCTCGAAGATGCCGATGGGGTCACCCATCCCATGGCCGGGTTGCTGCCTGTCGAGACCAGCTTCGCGCGGCGCAAACTCCAGCTGGGCTACCGCCGCGCGAGATGGCGCCGCGACATGGGTTTTGCCGATCGGGGCGAGACGAGCTGGGGGCACGAATATCATCATTCGACCCTCGCGGGCGGCGAAGAAGCGTCATTGGCTGACGTGGTGGATGGCGAGGGTAACCCGCTCCCGCCGGCCGGCCATGCGGTCGGTCATGTCACCGGCACCTATTTCCATGCGATCGCCTGACCGTGATTGACGCCGTCCCCGCCGCCGCCTAGGCGCCGGCTTGCGACAGGTTCCCCGGAAACGGGGATGAAAATGGGAACGGGGTTCAAGACCCCGGCTGCCCCTGCAACTGTGAGCGGCGAGCCAACGGACCACATGCCATTGGGATTTCGATCCTGAGAAGGCGGCCCGACCCGGCATTGACCCGCAAGCCAGGAGACCTGCCCGTCGCGGTCGTTCTTCGTCCGGCCAGGGTGCGCCGAGCGAACGGGTCAACCCGCGTAGCGACATAGCCGAACCGCGTCTTGCGGGTGGGGATCTCCCTGCCTGCCGGGCGCCTCGAATGTCGTTAGGGGTTAAATGCTCAAGCAGTCACTGTTTCTCGCCGTCCTTTTTTCCACGCCGGCCTTCGCGCAGGAAGCGCCAAGGCCCGATGCCGCCGCCGATTCCGATGCCGATTCCAATGAGAGCGGCACCGTCATCGTTACCGCCACACGCACGCCGACCGATATCGACAAGGTCGCCTCGTCGATCACCGTGCTCGACAAGGCGGCGATCGACCGCAGCCAGGACCTGACCGTCGGCGATCTGATCCTGCGCACGCCAGGCGTCAGCCTGTCGCGCAACGGCGGTTACGGCACCGCGACCCAGTTGCGGATCCGCGGTGCCGAGACCGACCAGACCGTCGTCGTCATCGACGGGGTCAAGCTCAACGACCCTTCCTCGGCCGGGGGCGGCTATAATTTCGCAAACCTTCTGGTCGGCGACGCCGCGCGCATCGAGGTGTTGCGCGGCCCGCAGTCGATCCTGTGGGGCAGCCAGGCGATCGGTGGCGTCGTCAACGTGGTGACCCCGCTGCCCGAGCGGAAACTCGAAGGCAGTTTCGATGTCGAGGCGGGCTCGCGCGACACGGTCAGCGCACGCGCCGGCCTGGGCGGAAAGACCGGCCCCCTGTCGTGGCGTATCGGCGGCCAGACCTTCACCACTGACGGCATCTCCGCCATCGCGCCCGCTTTCGGCGGGGTCGAAAAGGACGGCTATACCAATAGCAGCGTCACCGGCCGCGCCGTGCTTCAACTGGCCGATGGCGTCAGCGCCGATGTCCGCGGCTATTATTCGAACGGCCGTACCGATCTGGATTCGACCAGCGGGGATTCGGCCGACTATTCGCTCAACAAGGAATTTGTCGGTTATGCCGGCCTGAACGTCGATCTGTTCGGCGGCCGCCTGCGCAACCGCGTGGCCTATGGCTATACCAACACCAAGCGCGATAACTACAATCCGACCCGCCAGCGCCCTCAGTCGTTCGATTCAGCCGGCCGCAACGAGCGGATCGAATATCAGGGCAGCCTTGCCCTGTTCAAAGGCTGGAACGCGGTCTTCGGCGTCGAGAACGAGAAGTCGCGTTTCCGCAGCGTCTCCCCACCCGCCGCGCTGGCCACGCCGGTGCCCGCCGCGGCGCGCGGCAATGCCGAGATCACCGGCGTCTATGGGCAGGTGAGCGGCGAGATCCTGTCGGGCCTCACGCTGACCGGCGGCATCCGTAACGACGATCATAGCCGCTATGGCAGCAAGACCCTGTTCAGCGCCGGCGGCGTCTGGGTGCTACCCACCGGCACGGTGCTCCGCGCCAGCTATGGCGAGGGCTTCAAGGCGCCGACCCTGTATCAGCTCTTCTCCGAATATGGGAATCGGGCGCTGAGCCCGGAAACGGCTCATGGCTGGGAAGCGGGCGCCGAACAGCGGCTGCTCGATGGCGCATTGTCCTTTGGCGGCACCTATTTCCGGCGCGACACGACCAACCAGATCATCTTTTCGAGTTGCACGGCCACCTCGGCCAACCCGCTCTGTTTCCAGCCTGGCACGACGATCCGGCGCTCGGGCTATTACCAGAATGTCGCCGTCGCTTTTGCCCAGGGCATCGAGGCGACGGCCCAGGCGCGGATCGGCTCGCGCCTGTCGATCGACGGCAATTACAGCTGGATCGAATCCGAGGACCGCTCGCCCGGTGCGAATTTCGGCCGCTGGCTGCCCCGGCGTCCGCGTCATTCGGCCAATGGATCGATCGACTATCGCCTGCCTTCCGGCAGCTCGGTGGGTGCGGCGGTGCGCTGGTCGGGGGAATCCTTCGACAATGCCACCAACACGACCCGGCTTGCGCCCTACACGCTGGTCGATCTGCGCGGCGAAGTCGCGCTGACCGACACGGTGAAGCTGTTCGGCCGCATCGAGAATCTGTTCGACGAACAATATCAGACGATCGCCCGCTACGGCACGCTCGGGCGCAGCGTCTATCTCGGCCTGCGGGGCCGCTTCTGACGACCGATACGGATCAACTGGAGGAATGACGATGGTGAAGACGGACGACCTTGCGACGCGCGGCGCMTCGACGCTCTGGATCCTGCTGCTGACGGTGGCGAGCACGGTCACCACGCTGGTGCTCGCCTGCGCGACGCCCTTCCCGGCGCTCGCCGCGCTGGCCGCAATGCATATGCGCCGCACGGACGGCGTGGCGCTGGTCGTGGTGTCATGGCTGGTGAGTCAGGTCGTCGGTTTCGGCTTCCTCCATTATCCGCACACCGCCGGCACCTTCGGCTGGGCTGCGGCGATCGGCGTCGGTGCGGTCCTGTCGGTGCTCGCTGCGAGCCAGGTGGCACGGTCGCTGTCCACCAGCGGTTTTGCGGCAAGGCTGGCCGCCGCCTATGTCGCCGGCTTCGTTGCGTTCAAGGCGGCGATCTTCGTCGCGTCGTTCGGCCTTGGTGGCGGCATGAGCGCTCTGTCGCCAGGCGTGATCGGGGAGCAGTTCGTCCGCAATGCCGCTATCCTGGCCGGGCTGCTGATGCTGTACCGGGTGCTGACCGGCCTCGGCCTGCCATTGGCGATAGCGCCCCGGCAGGCAGTGGTCGTCCGATGAGCGAAACGGCCCTGCAATGCTGAAGCCGGTCGAGGACGGCCCGGCTGTGGTCGCCTGCAACACCTGCCGCTTCTCTCGCGAGGCGCGTGACGATGGGGAGGGTGTCCGTGGCGGCGCCCGCCTGGTCGAGGCGCTCCACGCCGTCCGTGCGTCGGACAGCCGTTATGACGGGGTCGCGGTGCAGGAAATGCCGTGCCTGTTCGCCTGTTCGGAATTCTGCACCGTTCATCTGCGGGCGCCAGGCAAGGTAGGTTATGTCCTCGGCCGCTTCACGCCCGACGAAGACGCCGCCCGGGCGATTCTCGATTATGCCGTGCACTATGCCGCCAGCGACCATGGCCGCGTGCCCTTTGCCGACTGGCCGCAGGGCGTGCGCGGCCACTTCATCACCCGCACGCCGCCGCCGGGATTCGTCGCGGAATGACCTTCGCAACTCTTGAGGATTTCGAAGCGGCACTCGCCGCGCAGACGATGCCCGACCAGGCTGCCGTCGATGCCGCCGCCGCGCGGCAGGCGCAATTGACCAAGCCGGCCGGCTCGCTCGGCCGGCTGGAGGAGATCGCGCTTTTCCTCGCTGGCTGGCAGGGGCGCACCCGCCCTGCGATCGATCGCGGCCGCGTCGTGGTCTTTGCCGGCAATCACGGCGTTGCAGCGCGCGGTGTCAGCGCGTTTCCGCCCGAAGTGACCGTGCAGATGGTCGCCAATTTCGAGGCCGGTGGCGCCGCGATCAACGCGCTGGCCGGGGCTGCCGGTCTCGACCTCAAGGTGGTCGCGATCGAGCTCGACCGGCCGACCGCCGATTTCACCGCCGCACCGGCGATGAGCGTCGAGGAATGCCTGGCGGCATTGTCCGCCGGCGCGGCCGCGGTGAACCCGGAACTCGACCTGCTCGTGGTCGGCGAAATGGGCATCGGTAATTCGACGGCCGCCGCGGCGCTCTGCGCACGCAGCCTCGGTGGCGATGCCGCGATGTGGGTCGGCCCGGGTACAGGTGTCGACCGCGCGGGCATCGATCGCAAGATCGCGGTGGTGGACGCGGCGATCGCTTTCCATGCCGACGGTCCGCTCACCGCCTTCGAGACGCTGCGCCGGGTCGGCGGGCGAGAGATCGCAGCGATTGCCGGGGCCATCGTCCGGGCGCGCCAGCTGCGCGTGCCGGTCGTGCTTGACGGTTTCATCAGTTGCTCTGCCATCGCTGCCTTGTGGGCGCAGGCGCCCGGGATCACGGCGCATTGCCTGGCGGGCCATTGCTCGGCCGAGCCGGGGCATAGCCGGCTGCTCGACCATCTCGGCCTCGATCCGCTGCTGCGGCTCGGCATGCGGCTCGGCGAGGCGAGCGGAGCCGCGGTGGCGGTCGCCGTGATTCGGTCGGCGCTGGCCGCGCATGGGGAGATGGCGACCTTTGCCGAAGCGGGCGTGACGGACGCCTGAATGGCGCCCTTCGTCCTCCATTTGCTGCGGCATGGCGCGCCCGAGATCGCCGGCCGCATGCTCGGGCGGACGGATGCCGAACCGACCGAACAGGGGATACAGACCTGTCTCGGTCAGGTGGCGGAGCTCGGTATCGAGGCGATCGTCAGCTCCGATCTGCGCCGTGCTGCCGACGCGGCTACCGCGATCGGGGAACGGCTCGGTTTGGCCGTCACGATCGACCAACGCTGGCGTGAACTCGACTTCGGCGATTGGGATGGCCTTCCCGCATCCGAAATCGATGCGGCAGCGCTCGGCCGGTTCTGGAACGATCCGGATGCCGCGCCACCGCCCGGGGGCGAGCGCTGGTCGGCGCTGCTCGGTCGGGTCGGCTTGGCGCTTGGCGATATCGCGCCGCGCACAACGCTGGTCGTCGCCCATGGCGGGTCGATGCGTGCTGCCGTTGCGTCGCTATGCAGTTTCGAGCAGCGCCAGCTCTGGGCGCTCGACCTGCCCTATGCAGCGCTCCTGTCGCTCAGGATATGGCCGGGCGATCGGCCCTCGGCGCAGATCATCGGGTTATGGGCGTGAAAGGGTTCATCCTCGCCCTGCAATTCCTTACCCGGCTGCCCACGCCACGCATCGTCGCGACCGAGGCCGAGTTCGCCGCATCGATGCGCTGGTTTCCGGCGGCGGGGCTGGTCGTCGGCGCGATCGTCGCCGGATCGGGCTGGGCGGGCGCATTTATCGACCCATGGGTCGGTTCGCTCGCAGCGCTCGCCGCATGGGTCGGCGTGACGGGCGCACTTCATCTCGATGGCCTGTCCGATCTCGCCGATGCGAGCGGCGCGGCGCATAAGGACCGGGAACGGCTGCTCGCCGTTTTGGCCGATCCGCATATCGGCAGCTTCGGCGCGGTGGCGATCGTGCTGCAACTGATCGCCAAGCTTGTCCTGCTCCACGCCGTCATCGAGGCGGGTGCCTGGATCGCACTCGCGCTGGTGCCGGTCGCAGCGCGCCTCGGCACCCTGGTCTGGACGATCTGGCTGCCGCCGCTGCACGCCGGACTGGCCGCACGCTTCCGGTCGGCGGTGCGATGGGGGCATGTCGCGCTCTGGATGGTCCCGCTGGCGGCCGCCGTCTGGCTGTCGCCATCGTTGATCGCCGCGCCGCTGCTGATCCTCGCCTGGGGATGGCGGGTACGGCGCCTGCTCGGCGGCATTTCCGGTGACGGGCACGGCGCCGGTATCGAACTGGTCGAGACCGGGCTGCTGGTCGCGATCCTGGTGGCGGGGCACTTCCGATGAGGCAGAGCTGGACTCACCATGGCGGCAGGCTGTCGGATGCTCAGGCGGTCTATGGCGGCGCGGCGGAGACATGGCTGGATCTCTCGACCGGCATCAATCCGATTGCCTGGCCGCATGCCGACGGGATGGCGATCGACTGGCGGCGCCTGCCTGACGAAAGCGCGCTGACCGAGCTGGAAGAAAGCGCGGCAGCCTATTTCGGCGTCGATCCGGCTCATGTCTGCGCGCTACCCGGCACGGAGATCGGCCTTCGCCTGCTGGGGGCGATAATGGCCGGGCCCGCGCGGCACGTCGCCCCGACCTACCGCACGCATGGCGAGATGTTCTCCGATACCGCACCGATGGCGCTCGCTGACCTTGCCGGTTGCGCAAGCGGCCGGGTGGTGCTCGCCAATCCGAACAATCCCGATGGCAGGCTGCTCGCCCCGGACGTGCTGCGATCGCATCTCGATCGCCTGCGCGCGGCGGCCGGCTGGCTGGTGGTTGACGAGGCGTTCGTCGATGCCAGTCCCGGTTTCAGCCTCGCCGCCGATATCGGGGACGATGTGCCACTCATCCTGTTCCGCTCGTTCGGCAAGTTCTTCGGCCTGGCCGGTGTCAGGCTCGGGTTCGTGCTCGGCCCGGCCAGCCTCGTCGACGCCTTCCGCATCCGGTTGGGCGCCTGGCCGGTCTCGTCGGCCGCCCTGGCGATCGGGACTGCCGCGTATCGGGATCTGGCGTGGATCGCCGCGACGCGGGAGAGGCTGATGGCGGACAAGGCCGCGCTCGATGCGGTGCTGCAACGCCACGGGTTCAGTCCCCGTGGAGAAAGCCCGCTGTTCCGCCTGATCGAGACCGGGGATGCGCAGGCCCTGTTCGACCGGCTTGCCCGTCATGCCGTCCTGACCCGGCCATTCGACTATGATCCGTGCTGGCTGCGCCTCGGCCTGCCCGGCAGCCCGGAAGGCCTTGACCGTCTCGATCGGGCACTCGCCAATGGCTGAACCGGTCGCGCTGGCCGCCTTGATACTCGATGCTGTGTTCGGGTGGCCGGCGGTGGTGTACCGCCATGTCGGCCACCCGGTGGGCGCCTTCGCGCGCATCATCGATGCGTGCGAAGCGCGGTGGAATCGCCCTTCATGGCCCGACGCGACGCGCCGACTGACCGGTATCGGCACGGTTGCCATCCTGATCGCGGGTGCGGGGGGCGGGGGCGTGCTGATCGACTATGCGTTGCGTCATCTGCTCGGCGTCTGGGCATGGCCCGTCATCGCGATCCTCGCCGCGCCCGGCCTCGCACAGCGCAGCCTGTTCGATCATGTCCGCCCGGTGGCCTCGGCACTGGAGGTGGATGACCTGCCTGCGGCACGCGCTGCCGTCGGCATGATCGTCGGGCGCGATACCGGCATGCTGGACGAGGCCGGCGTGGCGCGTGCTGCGATCGAGAGCCTCTCGGAGAGCTTTTGTGACGGCATCGCCGCGCCACTCTTCTGGCTGCTGTTGCTGGGCCTGCCGGGCATCTGGGTCTATAAGGCGATCAACACGGCCGACAGCATGATCGGGCATCGAGAGGAACGCTGGCGTGCCTTTGGCTGGGCCGCCGCACGAACCGACGACGCGCTGAACCTCATCCCCGCGCGTCTCGCCGGTGTGCTGATCTGTCTTTGCGGCGGTGGCGGATGGCGAATCCTGTGGCGCGATGCGCGCCGTCACGCCTCGCCCAATGCCGGCTGGCCGGAAGCGGCGATGGCGGGCACGCTCGGTATCCGGCTGGCGGGGCCGGTCGCCTATGACGGGGTGATGCACGACAAGCCCTGGATCGGGCAGGGGAGCGCGCCTGCGGATGCCCGCCAGGTACGACGGGCGCTGGCTATCTATGTCCGTGCTTGCCTCTGCCTCTGGCTACTCGCAGGAGGTGTTTTATGGGCGCGCTGATGCTGCAGGGAACCGGCTCGGATGTCGGCAAGTCGGTGCTGGTCGCCGGGCTGTGCCGCGCCTTCGCCAATCGCGGCTATCGGGTGCGTCCGTTCAAGCCGCAGAACATGTCGAACAACGCCGCCGTGACCATTGATGGCGGCGAGATCGGACGAGCCCAGGCGCTCCAGGCGATCGCCGCGCGGGTCGATCCGCATAGCGATATGAACCCGGTGCTGCTCAAGCCGCAGGCGGATCGTACGTCGCAGTTGATCGTCCATGGTCAGGTCCGCGGCACGCTCGGCGCCGGAAATTTCCGCGAGGGGCGGGGGAAGCTGCTCGGTGAGGTGATGGAAAGCTATCGGCGGCTCGAGGCGCAATGCGACATCGTGGTCGTCGAAGGCGCCGGCTCCCCGGCCGAGATAAACCTGCGGGCCGGCGACATCGCCAATATGGGGTTCGCGCGGGAAGCGCGGGTGCCGGTGGTGCTGGTCGGCGACATCGATCGGGGCGGCGTGATCGCCGCGGTCGTCGGGACGAGGGCAGTGCTCGGCCTGGCCGACGCCGCGATGATCGAGGGTTTCATCATCAACAAGTTCCGCGGCGATCCGACGCTGTTCACCGACGGCTATCGCCAGATCGAGACGCTGTCCGGCTGGCGCGGCTTCGGTGTCGTGCCCTGGCTGGCGGCGACGGCGCGGCTGCCGAGCGAGGATGCGGTCGTGTTGGAACGCCCCCGCACGGGCGGCGGCGACCGCGCGCTGATCGCCTGCCCGATCCTGCCGCGCATCTCCAATTTCGACGACCTCGATCCGCTGAAGCTGGAGGAGGGCGTCGATGTCGTCATGGTCCCGCCTGGCCAGCCGATCCCGGCCGGCGCGGCCCTCGTCATCCTGCCGGGGTCGAAGGCGACCATCGCCGATATCGCGGCGATGCGCCGCGAAGGCTGGGACATCGACATCGCCGCGCATCGCCGGCGCGGAGGGCATGTGCTCGGCCTGTGCGGCGGGTTTCAGATGCTCGGCAACCGCGTCGCCGACCCGCACGGGATCGAGGGACCGGCCGGCGAGGTAGCCGGTCTCGGCCTGCTCGATGTCGACACCGTCCTTGCCGATGCCAAGACGTTGCGTCGGGTCGAGGGTTTGGCATTGGACGCCGAATTCTCCGGCTACGAGATGCATATGGGCGATACCGGCGGACCGGATGGCGCGCGGCCTTTCGCCGCGCTCGAAGGCGGCCGGCGCGATGGCGCGATCAGCGCCGATGGCCGGGTGATGGGCACCTATGTCCACGGCCTGTTGTCGAGCACGCCGCTGCGCCGCGCCCTGCTCGGCCGGATCGGCATCGCCTCGTCCGGCCATGACCATGATCGGACGGTCGATTCGGCACTCGACGAGATCGCGGCGGTGCTCGAAGAGCATCTCGACATGGATGCGCTGGTGGCGCTGGCGATCCGCAGGTCATGAGCATCGTGTTTGTGCTCGGCGGCGCCCGCTCGGGGAAGAGCCGCTACGCCCAGGCCAGGGCGGAGGCGCTTGGACAGGCGCGTATCTTCGTCGCGACGGCCGAGGCCTATGACGACGAGATGCGCGACCGGATCGCCCGGCACCGCGCCGACCGGGCGCAGGGCTGGGTCACCGTCGACGCCCCGACCGATTTGGCGGACGCCGTCTCCGGGCATTCGCGGCCCGGCGCCGTCCTGCTGGTGGATTGCCTCACGCTCTGGACGTCGAACCTGCTGCTCGCCGACCATGATATCGCCGCCGCGACCGAGGCGTTGATCGCCGCGCTGCGCCAGGCACCCGGGCCGGTGATCCTGGTGGCGAACGAGGTCGGGCTGGGGATCGTGCCGGACAATGTCCTGGCGCGGCGTTTTCGGGATGCCGCCGGCACGGTCAACCAGCAGGTCGCGGCTGCTGCCGACGAGGTCGTCTTTATCGCCGCCGGGTTGCCGCTGAAGCTGAAGTGACGCGTGTCAGGCGTCGCCACGCTGACGTGGCGGCGCCGTGGAACTGCGCGGCATGATGCCCTGGCTCATCATCACCTGGACCCGGCTATTCTCGGCGAACAATTCCACATTCTTGCGGAACACGCGGCCTGCCTCGCGGAACAGCTCGATCTTCTGCGCGAGCGTATCGGGGATCGGTATTGCCGCGCGGTGCCACCAGAACGGGCTGTCGCGGCGCTCGGTCGCCTTGTAGTGAAGGATCAGGAAGGCGCGGATCTGCCGTGCATCCTCGTCCTGCCGGTCGTTGAACTCGGCCACGTCGCGCGCTGATCTCGCCCAGCGGCATCATCCGGATGAGCCGCAGCACGGCGCGCGGGATCAGATGGATGCTGGCGGATTCGGGCCGCTCCATGAAGCCGCCCGACAGGCCGATCGCGATGCAGTTGCGATACCGTTGATGCGCTCGCGATTGACGTCGTTGAACTCGTACGATGCATTTTGCGCGACCTGATGGACGTCGGTCGGATCGGGCCGGTTGGTGATGTTCGCGGCGCTGGTCGTAAAAGCCACCGAATCGGCCTGACTAATTGTGAACGTTAGCAATTCGTGGTCTTGTACGGCGAATGCGGGGCTCGCCACCGCGCAACATCATCACCGCACCGGTTCGATCGGCAAGCGGATCCGTGAAGGGGAATGGGATGTCTAAAAGGTTGCAGGCCATGTTGGCCGCGGTGTCGGCTCTCGCATTGATCGGCCCTGCGACGGGTGCAGCGGGCCAGTCGCTGCAGGAGTCGCTGCGAACGGCGGTCAAGACGGATGCCCGGGCACGCGCCACCGGTATCCTCGTGAAGATGACGATCGATGAGAAGATCGCGCTCGTCCACGGGCTTTTCCCACCCTTCGCCAAGGGAAAGACGCCCAATGAGCTGATCCCTTCGGCCGGCCATATCGACGGCGTGCCCCGGCTGGGCGTGCCGCTGATCCGTGAAAGCGACGCCTCGCTCGGCGTCGCCAATCAGGTCGAGCAGCGCAAGGGCGACGTGGCGACTGCCTTGCCGTCGAGCCTCGCGACTGCGGCGAGCTTCGATCCCGACATCGCCAATGCTGGCGGTGTGATGATCGGCGCCGAGGCGCGGGCCAAGCGCTTCAGCGTCCTGCTTGCGGGCGGCGTCAATCTGACGCGCGATCCGTGGAACGGCCGCAATTTCGAATATCTCGGTGAAGACCCGCTGCTCGCCGGTACATTGGCCGGCGCGCATATCGCCGGGGTCCAGTCGAACCGGATCGTCTCCACGGTCAAGCATTTCGCGCTCAACGCGCAGGAGACCGGGCGCATGGTGGTCGATGCGCGCATCGACGAGGCGAGCCTGCGCGAGAGCGACCTGCTCGCCTTCCAGATCGCGATAGAGCAGGGCAGGCCCGGCTCGGTCATGTGCGCGTACAACAAGGTCAATGGCGACTGGTCGTGCGAGAACGACTTCCTGTTGAACAAGGTACTGAAGCGCGACTGGGGTTATCTCGGCTGGGTGATGAGCGACTGGGGCGGCGTCCATTCGACCGCCAAGGCGGCCAATGCCGGTCTCGACCAGGAATCCGGCCAGGAACTGGACAGCGAGATCTTCTTCGAAAAGCTCAAGGCCGATATCGAGGCGGGCAAGGTGCCGATGGCGCGGCTCGACGACATGGTGACCCGGTATCTCACCGGCCTGATCGAAACCGGCCTGTACGATTTGCCGGTGGCGGACACGGTTCAGCCGATTCCCTATGCACAGCATGCCAATGTGGCGCAGCGCGCGGCCGAGGCGGGCATCGTGCTGCTGAAGAATGACGGCGGCCTGTTGCCCTTCGCCGCGACGGCGAAGCGCATCGTCCTGATCGGCGGCCATGCCGATGTCGGCGTGCTGTCGGGCGGCGGATCGAGCCAGGTCCGCTCGGTCGGCGGCGCGCCGATCGAGATCCCGCTGACCTCGGGCGCGGCGATGTCCTTCGCCCGGTTGACCTATCACGCTTCCTCGCCGCTCAAGGCGCTCCAGGCGGCGCTGCCGCAGGCGCAGGTCAGCTATGTCGACGGCAAGGATGTCGCCGCCGCTGCCGCCGCGGCGCGCGGTGCCGATATCGCCATCATCTTCGGTACGCAGTGGACGACCGAGGCGCAGGACGTGCCGAACCTTTCCCTGCCCGACGGCCAGGACGCCCTGATCGCCGCGGTCGCCGCCGCCCAGCCGAAGACGGTCGCGGTGCTCGAAACCGGCGGGCCTGTGCTGATGCCGTGGCTCAGCACGGTGCCGGCGGTGGTGCAGGCCTGGTATCCCGGCCAGCGCGGGGGAGAGGCGATCGCCAATATCCTGACCGGCAAGGTCAATCCTTCGGGCCGCCTGCCGATCACCTTCATGGCCGCCGCGTCGCAGGCGCCGCGTCCGGCGCCGGTCGGGCTCGATACGCTGAATTCGCTCGAGGCGCAGGCCGCGGCCGATCCGGCCAGCGCGGGCAAGTTCAAGCTCGCCAGCTTCCCGGTCGACTATGTCGAAGGCGCCGATGTCGGCTATCGCTGGTACGAGAAGAAGGGCCAGCAGCCGCTCTTCGCCTTCGGCCATGGGCTCAGCTATACCAGCTTCACCTATCGGCGCCCGGTCGTAACCGGCGGCAAGACACTCAGCATCTCGTTCGATGTCGTCAATACCGGCCAGCGGACGGGCGCGGATGTGCCGCAAATGTATGTCGCGCGCGACGGAGCGGCGGTGCCGATGCGCCTCGCCGCGTTCAGGCGCATCACGCTGAAACCGGGCGAGGTACGCCGCGTCACGCTCACGGCCGAGCCGCGCATCCTTGCCGATTATGACGTGAAGCTGCCGGGCTGGCGGATCGCCGGCGGCACCTACCGCGTCGCGCTCGGCCGGGACGCCACCGACCGCTCCATGGTCTCGACCGCGACCGTGGCGGCGGCGACCATGAAGCCGTAATCCGCTCCGGCAACTAGGCGCCCAATCACCTCCGTCATGCCGGACAAGTCCGGGGGTGACGATTTGGGCGCGATGAAACCGGCCTTATGGTTCGGCCGCTAAAACCCGCCAGGTGCCGATCGCCGCCGGTGGGAGCGAGGTCGCACTACCGCCGATGCCTTTCCCTTCCGTTCCTGCATTTGCGGCCGGACCGCGCGATCGCCGCCGCCCGGTCGACCCGGATCATCCTGGGCGCGATCTCGGGCTGACCTTGTGCGGCGGGTTCAGCGTGCTCGGGGTATGCAGCCGGCGCTAGGCAGACCGGCGGCCTTCCGTCATCCGGTGCGTGCATGCGCCGAACCGCCTTGATCCGCGCGCGGCCAGAGGTCTAAGGCCCAGCGGATGTCCGATAACTATGCGTACCGCATGCTCGCTCTTTCCATGGCCCAGATCCGTCAGCGGATGCGCGACGATATCGGTATCGCTGCGATGGTCGACGGCGGCGATCTTACCATCAGGATGAAGAAGGGCTCGCTGTTCGGCCGTGACGCGAGCAGCGATTTCGGGACCGACCTGCGCCGCCGCATCATCGAGGCGCAGGAATTTCTCGACCGCGCCGCCTTCGCCATCACCGACGAGGCGCTGGTCGAGGCTTATGAGGCGACGGGCGGCACCGGCGCGGACGCCGACCTGCTGTGGCGCGAGATACGGCAGCGCGGCCTGGCCGCCTGATCGTCAGGCGCCGGCCAGCTTCTGCAGCCGGTCGAGCAGGGGGCGCTGGCTCGCCAGCATTTTCTCCTGTGCCGCGTCGATGGTGAACCATTCGGCGCGGTCGACCTCGGGCACCGAGATCGTCCTGCCGCTGCGTGGCGGCCATTCCATCTCGAATTCGTTGCTGACGATGCCAGCCGGATCAAGGTCGCCCGCCAATGCGAACGCCTCCACCCACTTGCCGCCCGATTGCCTGATCCGGCCGAGCGGTTCGAGCGGTCCCTCGGCTTCGCTGCCAATCTCCTCGCGGAATTCGCGGCGCGCCGTCTCGGGCGGCTTCTCGCCGGGTTCGACGGCGCCCTTGGGAATCTGCCACGCCCCCAGGTCCCGCGCCGCCCAGAAGGGGCCGCCGGGATGCACCAGGAAAACCTGCAAGGCGCCGAGCCGCCTGCGATAGAGCAGGATCCCGGCACTCAGACGAAAGGGCGGCATGACGGCGTCTCCGCATTTTCGGTCAAAACGGCGGTCGTATCCGCCAATATGAAGATATTGGCCATGCAGGATGCGGACACAAGGCACGCGGCGCCATCCATCCGTCAGACATGGCCGATACGCGGAAAAAAGCATGGCCTTTTGGCAGTGCGAGTCATCTGGCTCTTGAGCTTGGCGCCAATTTGTCTGAGTATTAGGCAATATCCCGCGGCCTATGGCGGACGAATCAGGAGAGATTGTGGATCACGCATCATGCTGCGGCCGTAAGGGCCTATCCCTGTCGCGCCGCGAGCTCCTCGCGCCGATCGGTGGCGCCGGGCTCCTGACGGCCGGCATCGCGCTGCTCCCGGCCCCATTGGCCGCGGCCGACGCCGCGCCGATCGCGCCGGCCGGCGCCGTGCCGCCCAAGGTCCGGCCATTCGACCTTGCCGATGTCAGGCTGCTCGACAGCCCGTTCCTCACCGCGCGCAACCGCTCGGCCGACTATCTCCTGTCGCTCGATTCGGATCGGCTGCTCCACAGTTTTCGCGTCAATGCCGGGCTGAAACCCAAGGCACCGATCTATGGCGGCTGGGAATCCGAGGCGACCTGGGCCGATATCCATTGCCAGGGCCATTCGCTCGGCCACTATCTCTCCGGCGTCGCGCTGATGTACCGCGCGACCGGCGACCGCCGCTTCAAGCAGCGCGCGGACTATATCGTCGCCGAACTCGCCGCCTGTCAGACGGCAGGTGGCACCGGCCTTGTCTCGGCCTTCCCCGAAGGATCGGGGCTGCTCGTCACGGCGATCAGCGGCGGCAAATATACCGGCGTGCCCTGGTACACGCTGCACAAGGTCTATGCCGGCCTGCGCGACGCCGCGCTGCTGACCGACAATCCCAAGGCGCGCGAGGTGCTGCTGCGCTTCGCCGACTGGGCGGTCGTCGCCACCCGTCCGCTGAGCGATGCACAGTTCGAGGCGATGCTCGACGTCGAACATGGCGGCATGAACGAGATCTTCGCCGATCTGCACGCGATGACCGGCAATGCGGACTACGCCACGCTGGCGCAGCGTTTTTCGCACAAGGCGATCCTCGTGCCGCTGTCGCGCTCGCGCGACCATCTCGATGGTCTTCATGCCAACACGCAGATCCCGAAGATCGTCGGTTTCCAGCGCGTCTATCAGACGGCGGGCGACCCGAAATATCGCGATGCCGCGCTGTTCTTCTGGCGCACCGTCACCACGACGCGCTCCTATGTGACCGGCGGCCACGGCGATCAGGAGCATTTCTTCCCGGTCGCCGATTTCGCGCAGCACGTCTTCTCGGCCAAGGGATCGGAGACCTGCTGCCAGCACAACATGCTGAAGCTCACCCGGATGCTGTTCGAGCAGGATCCGCGCGCCGAGTTCGCCGATTTCTATGAACGCTCGCTCTACAACGGCATCCTCGCCTCGCAGGATCCGCAGAGCGGGATGGTGACGTACTTCCAGGGCGCGCGGCCCGGCTACATGAAGCTCTATTGCACGCCGGTCGATTCCTTCTGGTGCTGCACCGGCACGGGCATGGAGAACCATGCGAAATATGGCGACTCCATCTATTTCCATGATGATCGCGCACTGTTCGTGAACCTGTTCATCCCCTCGGCGGTGACATGGAAGGACAAGGGGGCGGTGCTGACCCAGACCGGTACCTTCCCGGAAGAGGCCGCGACCCATCTACGCTGGCGGCTGGAGCGGCCGGCCCAGATCGCGCTGAAGCTGCGCCATCCCGGCTGGTGCAAGGCGGCGACGGTGCGCGTCAACGGCGCGGTCGTCGCACGCTCGGACAAGCCGGGCTCCTATATCGAGATCGATCGCCTGTGGCGTGACGGCGATGTGGTCGATCTCGACCTGCCTATGCAGGTCACCGCCGTGCCGCTGCCCTCGGCGCCGGAGATCGTCGCCTTCACCTATGGCCCGGTGGTGCTGGCCGGCGCGCTTGGCGGGGAAGGGATCGCGCCCGGCGCCGACATCGTCGTCAACGAGCGCAAATATGGCAGCTATCTCGACACGCCCTTCACGGCGCCGACGATTGCGGGAGACCCGGAAACCATCGCGCATGCGGTGAAGCCGGCCGGCTCACCGCTCAGCTTCACCATCGCCGACAAGGCGGGGAAGGCAGTGCCGCTCATCCCCTATCACCGGATCGCCCATCAGCGATATTCGGTCTACTGGCCGCTGGAGCGCCCGGCCGAGACTGGGACAAGTTGATCTTATACGTGTGATGACGCTGCGGGGCCTAGTGCCCACCGGTATTGGTCGACCAGACCATATCGCCCTGCACATTCCTGATCACAACATTGCCGTCATTCTGCACCGACAAGGTGGCGCAGTGATTTTGCCAGGTGTTGGAGGACCAGACGGGACCCGAAGGTGCGTAGACGACCAGATTGCCGTCGCTCTGGAAAGTGGCAAAGTTAGCGCCCGTCCCGACCGTGTTGGTCGCCCAATTCATCGGTACCCAGCCGGATCCCGAATGGAAATAGAGAACCAGATTTCCGTCGCCCTGCATGATGAACATATATTGCCCGTTAGGTGAGTAGATGGGGCCGTCCACCGGCAGGGCCTGGTCCGTCCTGCTGTGCGCATAGAGTGACCTATTACCCGCCGCATCATAGTGATAGGTCGACAGATTGCCCAAAGCGGGCGTCGCATCGCATGCTGCCGTCAACCGGCCCAATGCATCGTACGAATAGGTGATATTGGAAGCATCGGCCGATGCAGGGGCGGCGGGACAAAGCGCCGCCGCTGCGGTGATCGCACCCGTCAGTCCCCGGGAAATCCAACGACTCATCCAGCCATTTCTCCATGTTCGTGCCGAGATTATATGGTGCAATATCGCGGCGCGGATCGTTGCCACCATATATGGCTCTATTAAACTTGCCTTTGGCGGCCAGCGCCGAGCTTGTTGTGGAAACCCGCGCCGGCTACTCCGCAAGATCTTGTCAAAGATCTTGCGGCATTATCGACCCGACCTGGGTGCGGTGATCTTGCCGAATCGATCTTTGATTGGGCAATCGTCGGAACGTCCGGTGGGGGGATGATGATGGGCGTCGCGCGAACAGGAATCGTCTGTGCTTCCCTCGCCCTTGCCGCCTGCGCGCGGCCGGATGCCGGCAATCCCGCCCCGCCGCGGGACGAGTCAAAGGCCGAACTGCCCACCCAGTTGTCGACCATCGTGGTGCCGATCGGCGTTTCGCTGGCCGAACTCGAAGCGGGGCTGAACGCCCGCGTACCGCGCGCCCTGTGGCAGATCGACCGCCCCGGAGTGACCTGCGTACCACCCAAGCGGGTCAAGCTGCTCGGCATCCGCGCCAAGGTGACGCCGCGGATCGGCTGCCACATCGTCGGCCAGGCGGTGCGCGGCCGGATCCGCCTGTCGGGCAGCGGCGACAGGCTGATCGTGCGCCTGCCCGTCACTGCGACGATCAGCGCGCAGGACATCGGCGGTATCATCAAGCGCGAGACGGCGACCGGCGCGGCCGAGGTGCGCGCGACCGTCGCCCTGTCGATCGACCGCGCCTGGCAACCGACCGCGAAGGTCAGGATCGCCTATGACTGGACCGAGCCGCCCGGCATCGATTTCCTCGGCCAGCGCATCAAAATCGTCGAAAAGGCCGACCGCAAGCTTCAGGGCGTCATCGCCGACCTCGAACGCGATCTGCCGAGGGAGCTCGCCGGGCTCCGCGCCCGCGACCGGCTCGAGGTGATCTGGCGCAAGGCCTTCACCGCGATCGAGCTCAACCATGACAAGCCGCCCGCCTGGATGCGCATCACGCCGCAACGTCTCGGCTTTGGCGGCTTCCATGTGCGCGGCGGCCGGCTCGAGATGTCGCTGGCGGCCGAGGCGCTGACCGAGACCTTCATCGGCGCCCGCCCGAGCGATCCGGTCCCCACCGCGCTGCCGCCGCCGGCGGGCAAGCTCGGGCGCGACGGCCTGCGCTTCTTCGTGCCGGTGCTGGCCGATTACGCCCAGCTCGAACCCGTCGTCCTGCGCGCGCTCCGCAAACGGGCCGCCAAGGGCATCACGCTGAAGGCGATCGGCCCGGTCGATGCGACCTTCGACAAGGTCACCGTCTATGCCACCGCCGGCGGGCACATCGCGGTCGGCATCCAGGCGGAGGTGTCGGCACGGCGCAGCGCCCTGTCGAAGACGCATGGCGTGGTCTGGCTGACCGGCGTTCCATACAATGCGCCGGGCTCGCAGCTCGTCCGTGTGCGCGATCTCGCCATTGCCGGCCGGACCGACCAGCAGGCGGTCAACCTGCTGCTCAACCTCTTCCTCGATCCGCAGGTCGTCGCCGATATCCGCGATGCGCTCAGCCATGATTTCGTGAAGGACTATACCCGCGTCGTCACCGCAGCCCGCAAGGCGGTCGCGAACCGGAAGGAGGGCGATTTCACGCTTTCGGCCAACCTGGGCGAGGTGACGCATGGCGAGATCAAGGTGACGGGGCAGGGCCTGTTCCTGCCGGTGCAGGCCAACGGCACCGCGACGATCACCTATGAGCCCGGGTTGCGGAAGCGACGGTGAGGTTGACGAACGGCTGACGGACCGGTCAGGCGGTCTCTGCTTTTGCGACCGGCGTGCGACGTCCGGAGACGGCCCAGCCGACGGCGGCTATGAGCCCAGCGACGAAAACGAGCCAGCTCGCTACCAGCCCAAGCCTCACGACGCTGAGGGATTGACGGGTGAAGAGCAATCGCGGGTCATAGCCTGCCCGGCTGAGCTCGATCTCTCCGAGGTTCGGACACATGTCCTTGTAGACGGCGCGCGTCTGCGGATTGCATTCATATCCGATGATGACTCTCTCCGCTCCGTCGATCGGAACGACATAGGTCGAGTAGAGGTACAGATAGACGAACAGCCCCGTCATCGTCAGGCCGGCCGCCAGCAGGAGCAACGAGCGCCTGCGGGCCCTCCGCATGCCGCGCCCCAGCTCCCATACCAGGATCGTCGCAAGGAAAATGATCGCGGACGAGACATAAGCGATCCCGCCCGGCCAGGGCGGCTGCAAATTCTGCAATGAAGCGAACAGGGGGATGGCGGCAAAGACCGAGGCATATCCGATCACCTTCGCGATCTCGCGAAAGAACCGATCCTCCGTGGTCCGAACGGGTGCCGGCTCGAGGCTCATCTGCACGCGCCCGAAGGTGCAACGGTGCTGGGCACGATGTCGAGCTGCAATTGTGTCGAGCCTGACACGGCGACGAAACCGCCTCTATAGCTTCGTCCGTCCTCCCACTTCACCTGAAGGCAATATTCTCCGCGCAATTCGCGGACATCGCCGTGCCGAACGGCGATCCATCGCAACCCACAAAAACTGGGATTTGTGGTGGAAGCTTTACATTTCAGAGACATATGCGCCACGGCGTAATAAGCGGTCCCTGTTTCAGGATTCAGCTGAAATTTTACGGGCTGGGCCCCTGCAAGCGACGGAAAAATCAAGAGGCCGGCAGCAGCCGCCTTGGCCGGTAAGTATGCGCGCATGGTCATTCCCCCCGAATACGACCCGCGATAGTCTATGTCGGCCGCGCGATCATGTCATCAAGGGAGGCAGGGGCGGCCATTTTTGTTCGAAGGCCGTCGTATTCCGCGCGAGCTGGTCGGCCGGCGATCATTGCAGGAACAATGCCGTCACCGAGGGTTGTAAAGCGTCGCGGCACATGGCAGCCGCCCGCAGATGAACCCCGGTTTCAAGCTTCGCCCCTCCGCTTTGCGGTTCGTCCTGCTGGCCGCAGCATCGATCTCCAGCCTGCCGGCCCAGGCTGCCGACAAGGTGGGGGCGCCTGCCTTTTATGAGGCCGCATTGTGCAAGCCGCCCTACACCACCGACACGGCGACGGCATTGTACGAAGCGGCGGAGAAGCGCGCCAAGCCGGACACCTCCGTGCTCGGCGCTGCCATCTACAAGCTACCCGACGCGATCGGGCAAGACGGGTTCAGCAGCAACGAGGTCGTGTTCGCATCGACCAGCATCGGTGTGCTCATCCAGGGCCAGGTGGCCGATCAGCTCGCGGAGCGCTACCAGCTGAAACCGGAGCGCTCCACGATCCTCGGCACCTCGACCAGGGGATATTCGCGCACCCTATCCGGCGCGTCCGAGGTCGGGCTGGAGGCAGGTACGATATCGGTCGTCGCGCGCGAAAGCGCCGCCCTGCCGGGCAAGACGCTGCTCGCTTGCGAGTTCGTCTCGAATACCGACCGCCAGGCGCTCGACGCTTACGAGAAGACCGCCGGGCAGTAACCCGGCGCGCAGATCCTCGATGATCGCGCGCATCGCCTGCACCACGCCGATCGGGTAATGTGGGCTGGTTTCCCTCGCGCAGCAGGGGGGATGGTCCGACTGGCAGCAACGCGCCCGCTGCGGCGGCGTCGACTATAGGCCCAGGATCACTGCGCTCCGCCACCCGCGGCACCGGTGATCAGCAGCCGGGGGAAAACCTCCTCGATCGGCTTGGTGTCGGGCAGGACATAGACATATCCGCCCTTCTTCAGGAACAGCGGCCGCACGGTCTTGTTATAAATGGCAATCGGAACGTTGATGCACCCGAAGGTGATGCGATTGTCGTCCGGGGTCGGCGACAGCATGCGATCGCGGCGATGCTCTTTCTTGTTTGCGCCCGGCGGGATCGGGTGGAGCGCCACCGACGTGGCGTAATCGACCCAAAGCACCTTCTGCTTACCGGCCGCCAGGCCGAACTTCGCGAGGAAACGACCGGCCGGGGTGGTCTTCTCGGCCGGGCCGATCTCGGCAAGATTCTTGCTGCCGATGCCGGGCGTCGCCTCGTCTCCGACCGCAACGCCGATCAGGACCGGCCCCTTGGCGAGCGGTTTCCCTTTCGCATCATAGACGAAGAGCGCGGCGCCATTCTTGTCAACGATGACATAGGGCAGGGACGCATTGTCACCAGATGAGGCGATCCAGTCGGCGACGCGCATCGCGGCCGCCGACTGGACCAGTTCATCGTCGCTGTCCGTTTTCCCCGCCGGCGCCAGCGCGGGTTCAGCCGACTGGGCTGCAGCCGGCCGAACTCCAGCAGACTGGCCTGCCCCCGCAGCCTGTGCAGGTGCGGGAACGGTCAGTGTCAGCCCGGCAAGCGCCAGAAGCATGTTGATCATCGCTAGAGGCGCTCGACAGAAAACGGGTCGGCCCCGGGACAGGGCCGGCAAGGAGAATCACGGTCCGATCAGCATATGCTGCCGGACCGCCGCGTCAATTGCGCGGCCGCTTCCGCTGATTTTCCTGCATGCGCTGCTCGATACCGTCCACGCGGGCGTTGAGCTGATCCAGGCGCTGGCCGTTGGCCTGTGCCTGGCCGGATGCTGCCTGTGCCTGCGACAGGGCCGACTTCGCGGTGCCGTCGGTTTCCGTCAGGCGTGACTCAAGTGCATCGACGCGCTGGCTCACCGGGGCGATCTGGTCGCGCACATATCCCTTGGTGGCGCAGCCACCCAGGCCAAGCGCACCAACCATGATCACGGCGGCGGGGGCAAGTTTCGTAACAAATGGCGACATCGCATTCTTCCAATTGGTTGATGGCCCGACGCAAACACGGGCCGAATGATCGGGTTCCACCGATGTGGTTATAATTCTGGCCGGCCGTGCATCTGGTCGGGCGAGTGGAGCATTGGAGTTTCTCAACGCGCTACGCGCGTCACTCGCGCCAAGGTCGAACGCGGCACAAAATAATCGTTACGGACCCGTCGTTTGTGCGTCGCGTTCCCAGGCCTCCGTTCCCGGCGACAGGTGACACATGATCCAGTTCCTGGTGTCGCGTTCGCGCCGTTCCCGGCCGGCGGCCTTTGAAGATCCTGCGGACGCGCCGACAGGGCCAGCCCGACGGCTTACGTCAGTCCTCGTTTCCGCGCTTCGAGAGCAGCTTCAGCGCGCGACGTTATTTCCAACTTGCGGTAAATCGCTTTGACGTGGGTCGTCACCGTTTGCTGGCTGATCCCGAGCACACCCGCGACTTCTCCCGACTTCAAGCCGCGGCCGATCAGCCGCAAGACTTCGGTTTCGCGTGTCGAGATGCTTGCCTGGCTTGGCTCGTCGGTCCGAAAGCGATGCAGCAGACGCCGGGCAATGGCTGGTGAGATAGGCACTTCGCCATGCTCGATCGAAGCGAGACGCCGCGCGATCGCGGAACCATCCTGATCCTTTAGCAGATAGCCCTGCGCGCCCGCGCCCAGCGCCCGCATCAGCCATTCGTCATCTTCGTAGATGGTCGTGACGACGACGATCGCGTCAGGATCGTCGGCCATGATCTCTTCGATAAGCTCGATACCATTGCCGTCGGGCAACCCCAGATCGACCAATGCGAGGAACGGTACGCCCAACCGGCGCTGCTGCAACCAGGCACGGGCTTCCTTGAGCGTCCCGGCGCCGTACGCCACGGCGCCAAAGGTTTCGGCGATGGTCGACACCAGCCAGGCGCGGGTCTGCGCGATGTCTTCAACCACGAGGTAGTTGCGGGGGGCGGCGCTGCTCACCGCGACACGGCTAGCGCGTCGCCGACCTGAGCCCCATCCCCATTTCTGGGGAGAAGCATTCCGGGCCGCTCGAACGGCGCCTCTGCCGGCCAGCGCAGACCGCCAAGACCTCCTGCGCGCTGCATGTTGCCGATCATCCGGTTGCCCCTCCCACGCCCTACATAACGCACCCACCACGCGTGTCGATCAAGGCCCGATACCCTGAACGGGGGATTTCCGCTTCGCCCCGCAGTTGCGAGGGAAGCGCCAGGTTTGCGGGGGAGTGATATCTTGCGGTTTTTCTCAACGTCCATGGTGTCTTGCGTCGTGCTCGTGCTTGTTACCGCGAGCGCCAGTCCAGCCGCTGCGCAGGCCGATCCGCGCATCCAGCAGGCCATGGCCCTGCAAGCGGAGGGGAAGTCCGAAGCAGCGTATCGCCTGCTCGCGCCGGAGGCCGATGCCCATGCCGGCCGGCCCGATTTCGACTATCTGCTCGGCCTCACCGCCGCCGACACCGGGCGCTACGCCGACGCGATCACCGCGCTGCAGCGCGTGCTGGCGGTGCAACCCGATAACGCCCAGGCCCGGGCCGAGATCGCCCGCGTCTATGCGCTCGCCGGCGACATCGATACCGCGCGGGCCGAGTTCGATACCGTCAACAGCGACCCGACCGTGCCCGACCCGGTCCGCCAACGGCTCGGCCGGCTGGTACGCGACTATGACAAGCGCATCCATGGCGGCGACGACGACGTCACCGGGTTCGTCGATGGCGAAGCGGGCTATGACGGCAACGTCAACACCGCCACCGGGCTCTCGTCGATCACGCTGCCGATCTTCGCCTTTCTGGGGCCGGCGGCGCTGACCGGGCCCGCGACGCGGATGCACGATGGGTATTACCAGCTTCAGGCCGGGCTCAGCGGCTCGACCGGGGTGTCACGGCAGGACCGGATCTATGCTTCGGTGCTCGGCTCGTGGCGCGACAATTTCCAAAGCGATCTGTTCGACCAGGCCGGTGTGACCGGTACTGCGGGGATCAGCCACGCCCTGGCCAATACCGACGTGTTCTCGCTGTCGGGTCAGGCGCAGCGCTTCTGGCTCGGCCGCTCCGGCTACCGGACCAGCATCGGCGGCATAGCGCAATACACGACGCGCCTTGCCGGGGGCCGCGCCGTATCCGCCCAGGTGCAATATTACCGCTTCAACTATGACAACAACCCGTTGCGCGATGCCAATCGCTACGCCGCGACGCTGACCTATGCCGACCGAACGAGCTTCGCGGCGCTCGGTGGCGGCACGGAGCGGACCGTGCGCAGCGGTGCGCGCAACCTTGGCTACTGGTTTGCCGCGCTGCAGGCGGGGACCGAGCACCCCATTGCCGCCAACGTTGCGCTGCTGGCGGGCGGCAGCGTCGAGCATCGCGATTATCTCGGCACCGAGCCGCTGTTTCTGAAGGGGCGCGTCGACACCCAGCTCGACGCGACGCTGGGCTTGCGGGTTGCCCTTGGCAGCGGCGTCAGCCTGCGACCGCGTGTCACATTAACGCGCAATTTCAGTAACATAGAGCTGTATGACTATACCCGCGTAACCGGCTCGGCCGGCATCCGCTTCGAATTCTGAAGGGAAGACCGATGACCTCCACTGCCTTGCGGATTCTCGCGACCGTATCGTCGCTGGCGCTCGCCACGCCGCTTCTGGCGGCACCGCGGATCATCTTTTCGACCGCTTCGGTCGATGGCGTGCGGCTCAAGGCCAGCGATGTCACCGGGCCGATGACAGTCTCGGGAGGCCTGACCGAGTTGCGCATGGACAATGGCGCGATCGTCTCCTTTGTCGGCGATGCGACGTTCAGCATCGACGGCCAGGGGCGGCTGATCGTCGCGGCGGGCACGATGACCGCCGGCTTCGGCAACGCGCCGCTGACGATCCTGACGCCTCGCGGCAGCAGCGTGACGCTGCCGAGCCAGGGGTCGGTGGCCGGGCTTCGCATCGCCCCGTCGGGCGACATCAGAGGCTTCGCACTGGCGGGCCGGGTGCTGGCCACCTCCGGCGGCCAGACGCAGAGCTTTCCCAATGGTCGCGCTTTCGCAGCGCTGGCCGGCGCCGCACCGCGGTCGGTGGTGACCGCCGGGGCACAGCCGGTGAGCTTGGATTCGGGTACGCTGATCGACCAGCCGACCACGGTCGCACAAGTCCTGAGCAATGCAGCGCTGATCGCCAACCTGTTCGGCAGCAACGGACTGGCGCTGACGCAGAACCCGGCGATCCCGGTCAAGGTTTCGGGTGCGTTCGTACCGAAGGACATGCCCACCCCAACGCCCACCCCAACGCCCACCCCAACTCCCACACCGACACCAACTCCCACACCGACACCGACACCGACACCGACTCCCACACCGACTCCCACACCGACACCGACACCGACACCAACTCCCACGCCCACGCCCACGCCCACTCCAACGCCAACACCCACGCCGACAAGCTCGTTCGGCGTCGCTCCATCGGGGCTCTATTCGGGTGGTCCGTCCGACACCAATGTCCTGGCGATTGGCATCGATGCGCAGGGGCGCCCGGTCAATCTCGGCTTCTATGGCGGGCCCGGCACCGCGACGCTGACCGACTATAGCAGCGGGACCGGCTGGGCACTCGGCCGCTTTGCCGGCGGTACCTTCGTCTCTGGCACGACGACGCAGACCTTCGGCGCGAATGGCGGTGTCCATTTCGCGCTGCAGGCGCCGCTGACCAATCTGCCGACCAGTGGTGGTGTGCTCTACACCGTTCTCGCCGCGACCACCCCCACGCTGACCGGCGCCAACCCATCGGCCGTTACCAGCAGTACGCTCGCGCTCAACCTGGGCGTGTCGTTCGGAGCGACACCGAAATTCGGTTATGACGGCAAGCTCGACATCGTCGCGGGCGGCGTGGCGTCCTCGGTCAGTTTCACCACCAGCGGCGGCAGTGCTGCGCCCGGGCTGGCGAACGTCGACAATTCCAATCCGCGCTTCGGCTTGTACGGCGTCGCCCCGGTGACTGCGAGCAGCGGCACGCTGTGCACCGCGACCTGTTCGTTCAACGCCAATTTCATCGCTGGAGGCAATGCCGCCGAGACCTTCGGCATGGGCTATAGCGTGGTGGCGGCGGGCAGTGCCTTGCTCAACGGCGCAGCGGTGCTCGGACGCAGCGGCACGATCGCCGTCACGCCACCGCCGCCAGTGCTGACCTTCGACCAGGTGACCGGCACACGCCGCACCGGCCAGTTCGTCATCCGGGTCGATCCGAAGAACGTCATCACCAGCGCTGGCCTTTCGACGACTGTCACCGACGCGACGGGCCTCGCCGCCTATCGCACCAACTCGACCACGTCAGAGAGCCCTCAGCGCGGCACCGCGACCGGCGGTGAAAGCGGCAGCGCGGACGATGTGATCTTCTGGTCGCGCTGGGCGGGTGGTACCCCGGCGGGCGATTTCAACGGGTCGTCGCCGTCCACGCTCGCGGCGAACCAGGGCTGGCACTTCGTCTATGGCACGCCCGCCACCGCGATCCCGACCAGTGGCACCGCCACCTATGTGCTTGCCGGCGCCACCAAACCGACGATCGTCGACGGCTCGCTCGCCCCCGGCACGCTCACCGGCAGCGCAGCGGTTGCATTCGGTACGCAGGCAAGGCTCGGACTCGACTTCACCGTCACGATCGGCGGGGTCGCCTATCGTAGCACGACCAGCGGCGGCGTCGCCACGCCGTCGAGCAGCGACGTCACGATCGGGAACGGCGCCTTCTCCTATTTCGGCGCCGGCATTCCGACCACCGGCACCGGCGCGGCGTGCCCGACCGGTACATGCCACGCCGGCGTGATTGGCGTGCTCGCAGGCGCGGGCGCATCACACCTCGGCTTCGACTATCTGATTTCCGAATCCGGCTCGGCCGGCCTGAGGACATCGCTCAGCGGCGCCGCTGCATTCAAGCGCGACGCAGCTCCGGTCGTCGTCACACCGATCGGCACCGGCACCGCGCCATCGGGGACGGCACTGGTCTATTCGGCGCAGGGGCCGGCCAACAACCGCTCGGCGATCACCGCGGCGGTCGCCACCGCGCCCGACGGCCAACTCGCCAGCGCCTCGACCACCAGCGCGCAGATCTACAGCAAGAACGACACCATCATCGCCGAGTTCGGCGGTGCGGCCGGTGTGGTCGGTTGGAGCCGATGGAGCGGCGGCACCGCGATCGCCAACAATGTGCCGCTGAAGCTGACCGCCAATCAGGGCCTGCACAGTGCATGGGGTGTACCCGTCACCAACCTGCCGACCAGCGGATCGGCGACCTATGCCCTGGTCGGTGCGACGAAACCGACGATCGGCGACGGATCGGTCGCGCCGGGGAGCTTCACCGGGTCGGTCGCCGT
Source organism: Sphingomonas sp. P3_C6 (assembly GCF_056402595.1). Taxonomy (NCBI): domain Bacteria; kingdom Pseudomonadati; phylum Pseudomonadota; class Alphaproteobacteria; order Sphingomonadales; family Sphingomonadaceae; genus Sphingomonas; species Sphingomonas sp. P3_C6. The sequence goes on along the minus strand of NZ_JBFUHB010000012.1, from coordinate 63,834 downwards.
CTCGTTCGCGGCGATGAAGGTCGGCTGGGAATCGACCATCGCGCTCGGTGGGACCAACTACGTCTTCAACTCGGCCGGTGGCCTCGCCGCGCCATCGGTCACGCTCGGTACCGATGGCCGCTGGATCGGCTCCTCGGCGGTCGCCAACGGCCTTCAGGGCCGTGCCTATGGCTTCCTGGCAGGCGACGGCGCGAGCCATGCCGGCATGACCTATCTGCTGCCGACCGGCGCCACCAGCGCGGGGGACATCACCGGTGCCGCAGTGTTCGCCCGCTGACCTCATCCACCCAACCTGGAGAACGACAATGTGCAGAAGCCTAACGGCCCTGTCGGCCATCCCCTTCACTGTCATGTTGCTGGCCGTTCCGGCGCATGCGCGCGACGAGGACCAGCCGGTCAAGATCGCCTCTGCGCAAGCGGTGCGCGGCACGCAGAGCGTGGTGATCGGCGCCTTCAACGTCGGCTTCATCTTCGAATCGGTCGACAGCGGCAAGGCACAGGGTGGGATGATCGGCGCGTTTGGGGGCGTCAGTCGCGCCAAGAGCGTGCTTGTCGGGGTGACGCCCCAGATGATGCAGGAGATCACCGATGCCGCCTATGCCGACTTCAGGGCGCAGCTGGAAGCCAACGGGTTCACGGTAGCCGACAGCGCGGCGCTCTATGCCAGCCCGGCCTTCGCCCGCGTGAAGACTGAGGCAGCGCCGTTCCAGGCCAGCGTCGTGCTCGAGAAGAAGAGTTCGGGCAAGGCCAGCTATTACAAGCCCTCCGCGCTGCCCGGCATCGTGATGCTGCCCGGCGACTTCGAATCGACCGGCTTCAGCGGCATGGGCATGACGATGCGTAGCGGCAACACCCAGTACGGCATGGCCGAGCATGCCAAGGCGAGCGGCCAGGCGGTGATCGACGTGGTCTATCTGATCGACTTCTCCAACGTGAAGCGCCCGGGTGCGTTCAGCCTTGGCAGCATAAAGGTCAGCACCGGCGTGTCGGTGGTCGACGACCGCTCGCGCATGAGCATCGTCACGACCGGCGGCAAGGTTGCCAGCTTCACCCTCAACACCCCGGTCGCGGTCGAGGGAGACCTTGCCACGATGGCCGACACCACCAAGGACAAGACGCTCCAGACAGCCGGCAACGTGCTCGGCGGCCTCGCCGCGGTCGGCGGCCTGGGTGGGCTCAAGTTCGGCAAGAGCCGCACCTATACCTTCACCGCGACACCCGGCCGCTATGAGGAGGGCGCGATAAAGGCAGCGACGCTCTCCAACACCCGCCTGATCGAGTCACTGGCCGCGATACGATAGCGGTGCCCTTCCGGCCGGCGTCATCATGGTCGGATGCGCCATGACCGACGTGCCGGTGGCGTGACTGGTTGATGGACAAGCTGTGCATGCCGCGCCAGACTTGCGCCATGGGGGGGGATACCATCGCACCGACGGATCGACCGATCGGCCGGCCGCGCCAGCGGCTGCTCGAACTGGCGTTGCTGTCGCTGGTCGTGATCGCGATCGTGTTGCTCACCGCGCTTGCGCTGCCGATCGCGAATATCAAGGTCGAGCGCTTCGACACGTCGCGCCTGACGCTACGGTACAATGACGTCGCGATCAGGCTGCCGCACGATCTGCCGCTGGTCCTGATCCCGGCACGAGGGCCGCCGATAGCGCTGCACGCGGATACGCTGCTCGACGGTATCGTCTCCTCGGGTGGTCGCGCGGAAAAGCGTGCCTGGTGGGCGAAGCGCGAGGCGATCGCGCGTGCCTTTCTCGATGGGCCGGTAACGCTGCGCTTCGCCGACGGCAGGGCCATCACCGGCGTCACCCGCGCCCGCACGCTCGCCGATCTGACCGTCGGTTTCTGGGCGGCGATCTTCACCGGGTTCGCAGGGTTGGTGTGCGGCCTGTGGATTCTCGTCCTGCGACCACGCAACAACGCGGCACGGACCTTCGCGGTGATGAGCCTGGGCCTGTTCGGGATCGGTTGCACGCTGGCCGCCGGCAACGACCCCCTGCTGCTCGGCCGGACCTATCACGATCTGATGCTGATCAACCATGCCTGCGTCCAGATCTTCGCCGCCGCGATCCTGATGCTGTTCTGCCGTTTCCCGACACCGCGCGTGCGCCAGCGCTGGATGTGGGCGATCGGCGCAGCGGCCGTCGCACTGACGGTGGCGGACGTGGCCGACCTGACCCCGGATCCGATCGCCACCCTGTTCGCATCGATTGTCGTAGAGTTCATCGTGTTTGTGCTGCTGGTGCTCGGACAGATCTGGGCGGTGCGCAGCGACCCGGTCGGATCGGCGGCGATGCGGCTGATCGGGTCCTCGGCGCTGCTGTCCTCCGCCTTGTTCGTGGGGATGATCATCCTGCCCATGCTGGTGAGCGGCGCGCCGCTGATCAGCGAGGCGATCGGCCTGCCCCTGTTGCTCGTCATTTACGCGGGGCTGGGCGCCGCCATCGCGCGAACGCGCCTCTTCACGGTCGATGGCTGGGTGCCGGGATTGCTCCTGTCGGTGTGTGCGGCGATCGCGATAACGGGCGTCGACCTTGCGATCCTCGGGCTGGCGGCGCGATCCGACGGCATCGCTCTGCCGATCGCGATCGTGACGGTAGGCATCGTCTATCTGCCGTTGCGGCAGTCGATCACACGGCGGGCCGACCGCAGGCGCCACCGCGCCGAGCAACGCAGCCTGCGGCGCGCGAGCGAGATGGTCTTCGCCGTCACGCCGGAGGTCCGCGCGCAACGCTGGCTCGCCGCGCTGACCGCCTTGTTCGATCCGCTCGAGGCCGGGCCGGACCCGGACCCGGTCGCGAAACCGGCCCTGCACGAGAATCGCGCCGCGCTGCGCGTGCCACCGGTCGGCGACGTACCCGGGATGGTCTTGCGCTATGCCCAGCGCGGACAACGCGACTTCGATGGAATCGACCTTGACCAGCTGCACGAAATGATCGCCGTGACCGACGCCCTGATGGATGCGCGCGATGCATATGTGCGCGGCACCGCCAACGAACGCGCGCGCATCGTCCGCGACCTGCATGACGATGTCAGCGCGCGGCTGCTCACCAGCCTGCATCGCGAAGACCCGGCCATGATGCGCACCGACATCCGCGAGGCGATGGCGGAGATTCGTGCGATCGTTTTCGGCGGTACGGGAATGAATTGCCTGCTTGAGGACGTGATCGCAGACATGCGCTTCGAGATGAGCAACCGGCTGGAGGCGCACGGTATCGCGCTGGTCTGGCCAATCACGACCCTGGCCTGCACCACCCGTACCATCGATCAGGCTTCGGCGCGGCATCTGATGTCGATCCTGCGCGAGATCACCAGCAACATCGTGCGGCATTCAAGCGCCCGCTGCGTCACGCTGGAAGCGACCGGCCAGGGGGAGCGCCTTGCGTTTCGCATTACCGATGACGGGATCGGTTTCGACCCGGCACGCGAGTGGGGCAACGGCTTGCTCAACACCGCCCGTCGCGCCGCACTGCTCGGCGGGTCGTTCCAGATCGGGCCACACCCGAGCGGAACACTATCGACCGTCGATATCAACCTGACGGCAAACACCGGGACCGCCATGGAGAAACCGCCGGCGGTGTCCGGGTAAGGGGCCGGGTCGCCGTCAATCGGGGCAAAGCCTCCGCCACGATGGTGTGGATTGCACCATCATGTCTCGGCAGGCGCTCCCTGGCCCAGGGCTTGTCGCCCTCGAAAATCCAAGCGATCGACGCCATCCCCGTGGTTTTTTCGGAGAGCCGCGTCCTCGGAAAAAGATCGGAATGCCGCATGGCCGGTAGCGCCAGCCCGCCACCCGCGACATGATATCCCGATGAGCGAAGAACCGACCCTCCGCCGCGCCGAAGCGGCCGACGCCGCCACGATCCGCGCCTTTGTACGCGCTGCCTATGCGAAATGGGTGCCGCTCATCGGCCGGGAGCCGCGGCCGATGACTGCCGATTATGACAAGGCGGTGCGCGATCACCGCATCGACCTGCTGTATCTCGGCGACACCCTGGCCGCGCTGATCGAGACGATCGAGGAACCCGATTGCCTGCTGGTCGAGAATGTCGCGGTCGCCCCCGCCTTTCAGGGGCGGGGGCTTGGCCGCCACCTGCTCGCCCATGCCGAGGCGCTGGCGGTGGCGGCCGGCTGCGGACGCATCAGGCTGTTCACCAACAAGCTGATGGAGGCGAACCAGCGCCTCTATGCCCGCCTCGGCTACGGCATCGACGGCGAGGAGGCGTTCCCCGGCGCCATCGCCGTGCATATGAGCAAGCCGCTCGGCTGCGCTATTTCCGGTCGGCCTTGATCGCGACGGTGATCGTCACCCCGGCCTTTACATCGGTGGTGGCCGCCCATTCACCCTGGCCGACGCCGAAGGTCGTCCGGTCGATCGTCGCCGATCCGCTCATCGTCGCGACATCGCCGTCGATCTTGAGGGTGAAGGGCAGGGTCAGCGGCCGGGATACGCCGCGGATCGCCAGCGTACCGATCGCTTCGTAGCGGTCGCCCGATCGGTGGCGGAAACGGGTGGCGGTGAAGGTCGCGGTCGGGTGGGTCGCGGCGGCGAACCAGTCCGCATCGGGCAGCGCGCCCTGCGTATCGGCATTGTTGGTCTTGGCCGACGTCATGTCGATCGTCACCTTGACCGACGAGGCGTCGAGCGCAGCCGGATCGAACAGGATCGTCGCGTCCCATGTTCCGAACCGGCCCTCGACCGGCCCCTCCGACCAGCTCGCGCCGAACCCGAGCGAGGAGGCGGCGCGGCGCACGGCCCAGCGCGAGGGCGCGACCGGCGTCGCGCTTGCCTCGGGCGTCGGGCTCACCTCGGGTGTCGGTGTGGCGCTGGGCGATGCCGTGGGGGAGGGCAGGGCCGTGGGAGATGTCGCGGCGACCGGCGCTGCCGTGGCGACAGGAGCCGGCGCCGCTAGTGGGGTAAGACGCACGGTATTGGCAATGGCAGTCAGCCCGATGATCGCGGCGATGGCGGCCAGCGCCGTCGCGCCTAGCGCGCGGTGCGGCACTGGGATCATCCGCGCCATGTCGCCGCCACGCTCGAGAAACTGGTGCTTCAGCGCGCCTGCGACATGCAGCGCGATCACCGCATAGGACAGGTAGATCAGCGCCTGATGGCCGAATTCGGCGGCTTCCTCGACACCGGCTTTTGCGCCGGGGGCAAGGCCGGGCACGCCGGGCACATGCGGCCAGGGGATGGTGCCGAACAGCATCGTCGGAATCGCCGTCTTGCTAGCCGAGACGATCAGCCAGCCGGTCAGCGGCAGGCCGAGCAGCAGCACATAGAAGGTGACATGGACGATATGGGCGAGCCGCTTCTCCCAGACCTTCATCGTCGGCGGGAAGGGCGGCGGCGGATTGGCGATGCGCCAGCCGAGCCGGACCAGCGTCAACAGCAGGATGGTGATGCCGACCGACTTGTGGAGCTGGAACACCGCGAAGGTTTCCGGCCCGCGCGGCCCGTCCATGCGCCAGCCGAGCCCGATCTGGATCGCAAAACAGGCGGCGATCGCCCAGTGCAGCAGGATGGCGCCGCGCGCATAGCGGGTGCGCCCCGGCGCCCGCCATGTTTCCGTCTCGCGTGGCAGGTCGGTCATCAGGGGAACTCCGCGGCAAAGGGCGTCGATCGGGGTACGATAGCGGCGGCGTTGTGCCGGGCAAGGTCTGGCGCTAGTCGGGCGCGCTATTCATCGCCGGTGCATTGGGGCATCCTTATCATCATGAGCATGCGCCCCGTCGCCCTTCGCGCCGCCCTTCGCGCCGCCATCGCCGCCGTCCTGGCAACCCTCTCCGTTTCTCCCGCCGCCGCTCGGGCTCCTGCCCAGGTGCCGGCCCAAATACCGGCATCCACGCCGACCGCAGCCCCGCCGGCGCAGGTCGTGCCCGCCGCCGTGCCGGTGCAGAGCCCGGCCCAGGCGCTGGCACAGGATGCAGGCGAATATGCCAGGCTGAACGGCGTATCGCTCGACGAGGCGATCTTCCGCCTGCGCGCGCAGCAGGAATCGGTCCCGGCGACCGACCGGCTGGCGGCGCTGTACAAGGATCGACTCGCCGGCATCTCGATCGAGCATCATCCCGAATATCGCATCGTCGTGCTACTGACCGGGGATCAGCCGGTCGCCGACGAGGCGGTGTTCGCGGGCGGGCGCACCGTGCCGATCACCTTCCACACGGGCGCGCCGGCGACACGCGACCGGATCGTCGCCGCGATCGAGAAGCACCAGGCCGATATCCGCGCCGCCCTGCCGCACCCGCCGGCCATGGGCGCTGATCCGCGCACCGGCGAGCTGGTGGTGCTGGTCAACAATGCCGATGCCGATACGGTCGATACGGCGGCGATGCGGCAGAAGCTGACCGACCTTGCCGGGGTTCCGGTGAGCGTCAGGCTGATGGGCCGCGACGCCAACAGTGCGGGCGCGATGGACGTGGGCGGCGGATCGCGCGTGGTCGGCGTCAATCCGGTCGACGGGCGGCGCTATGCCTGCACCACCGGCTTCGTCGTGACGGATGGCACGCGCACCGGCGTGGCCACCGCGGCGCATTGCCCGGACACGCTGTCCTATGTCGATCCGGCACGGCAGGAGACGCCGCTCGACTTCATCGGCCAATGGGGCTGGGGTTTTCAGGACGTGCAGGTCAATGTCAGTCCCGAGGCGCTGCGCCCGCTCTTCTATGCCGATACCGCCAAGACGCAGGCGCGGCCGGTGACGACCTGGCGCAACCGCACCAGCACGCGAGCGGGCGACATGGTCTGCCACCGCGGCGAGACCACGGGCTATAGCTGCTCGCAGGTGGAGCTGGTCGATTTCGCCCCGGCGGGGGATCTGTGCGGCGGCGCCTGCACGCCGACCTGGGTGACGGCAAGCGGCCCCACCTGTCGCGGCGGGGACAGCGGCGCGCCGGTATTCAGCGGCACCATCGCCTTCGGTATCGTCAAGGGTGCGAGCTACCGCGCGGACGGCAGCTGCATCTTCTATTTCTACATGTCGACCGATTATCTGCCGCCGGGCTGGTCGCTGCTCCATGGCAGCGTCGCGGCCACGACGACGGCGGCGGTGCCTGCCGTTCCCTGAGGCAAACGGCCCAGACATGAACAACCCCGCCAGCAGGGGGGGGAAGCTGGCGGGGCGTTCTAGATCTGAAGCGGCGCGAGGGGGGACACGGTGCCGCTTCGATAATAATAACCCATGATCGGCAGAGTGGTTCCGGGTCGCTGCAAAAAACCTGGGCAAAAAACCTGGATCGAAAATTTCGGTCAGCGCCGCCGGGCCTCGACCGGCACCTGCATCTCCTCCTCGGGCTCGACCGAAAGCGCGAGCATCAGCGCGACGAGCCGGTCGTCCAGGCTGTCATCCTCTTCCCCGCCATAGCTGGAACGAAGCGCCTCTCCCATGCAGAAGAGCCGTTCGCGATCGGGCGGAGGAGCGACGACGGGGCGGGCGGGCTCGCGGTCACGCCAGGGGGGAAGGCGGCGCCACATCGCTTATCGGAATGCCGGGATCGGGCAGCGAGTATCGTGCGCGATCGTCGGTAGCTTGCGAGGTGGATGCACAGCCGAGTCTCCCGGTTAGGGTTGGGAAACGGTCGGCCGATAGGCGCGTTCCTGCGGGTCGGGCGTGCCGTTGGACAGGCGGGACGGGCTGAGCCGGGTAAGGGTTTATCGTCCGATCGGAACGAAGCCGCCCCGCTACCCTCCTAAGGATTGGCGCACTCCAGCTGTCACTCGAGACGCGAGGACATCGGCTGCCATAGCCGCGCCTGCGACGCGGCCGGGCCGGGCTGGGACGATAAAGGGCCGTCAGGCCGCGGCCGAAGAAGGCCCATCCTCAGGATCGTTTGCCCGTTCGAGATAGGATTCAGCCATCAGATAATGCGCGCGCACCACCGCAGGGTGCTCGGCCCGTTGCGCCAGTTCCAGCGCCTGTTCTGCCCGTTGGATATACCAGGGTTCGTCCCGTTCTTCAGCCGGCACCGCCGGCGCCTTCTCGCGCATTTTCAACCACTTTCCGATAGGGTTCTTTCGCGGCGTTGAGACGTATGGGAGCGTGATCTGTTCCGTCGGGAATCGACAAAATGCGCAGAGTGCGGCAGGTCGAGCCATGTGACGACGCGCCGCGATCGAAAATAGAACCGGATCGGTGCGGAAGGATGGTGCCGGTCTCGATGTCCGGCCATAGCCGCGCACATCAGTGTCGGAATGGGGCCGCCCGGATGCAGATCGCGGGGCCCCTGTCCGGTCTGGGGGATTACGTGAAGGGGGCATCTTGAAAATTTCCATGGCGCTTTGCGCGGTTCTCATTTCGATGATCTCCTTGCCGGCCGCCGCGAGCGTGCAGGCCGGCAAGGTGACCGACGTCTATGTGTCGTCGGGTACTGACGGATCCGCTTTCCAGGCGTCGGGGACTCGCACCGCCAAGCCGGCCTGCGCGACCGAAAATCTCTGGTCGCTGGAAAATCCGAGCAGCGACAGCGGCAAGGCGCTGCTGGCTGCGTTGCTGACGGCATATTCGACCGGCCGGGACATCGAAATACACGGAACGGGTACCTGCAACTCGATGATCCCGACAAGAGAGAATATCTCCTACATCAGAATGTATTGAGAATACGAAACATCGTTTCTCGCCTTCCAGGACACATCACGCCGCCCTGCCTCTTCGTGAGGCGAACTGCCGCCGCCCGGCTTATTGCTGACGAGGATTTTCATGCGCTTTCTGGTCTGTCTCCTGTTGTATTTCGGCATTGGCGGTGTCTGTTACGGGCAAGCCATCAATACGACGGGGCCACTCCTCTCCAGCAACACGTTCGAGCAGATCGACAAGAACGGCGTCGACCTGATCAACGGGACCTTCCACATCGCGGCACCGGCGCTGACCGCGGGTAACGAGGGGAATGTCTTCTCGGCGGAGATGCGCTGGAACGGGCGCATGTGGGAGATCAACGGCCCCTCGATCTGGACCGATGGCGATCGCAACCTCTTCGTCAACAATGGGCGCAGGGTCGACGAGTTCGACTTCGGCTCTACAGGATGGACGCCCGTGCGTGGCGATACGTCGACCCTGAAATGCACCTTTTGGGATTCCGACCGCAAGGTCATGGGCTCCTGCGATTATCTGTCGCAAGAAGGCATCAGAATTCGTTTCAATGCTCATAATCCTGGCGGTGCAACGCCGGCGAACTATTCGCCCGCGCTCGGCAACGTCAATGCTGACCAGGCGGACGTCTCTTATCCAGGCGAAAATACTTTCAAGGTCAATGGCGGCTATAATGGCGAGTTCAGCATTCATACGAGCAAGGGCTATGGCCTCAGCCTGACCTCGACGCTCAACACGAGCACGGCGCTGATCCTTTGGAAGGACCATGATCATTATCCTGTGGATGGAGGGAACGGGACCACTCTGTATTACCCCACCTTCGTTGCAGAGGTAGCGCGCATCAGCATCAATACGCCGAATGTCAGTTCCGCTACCCGCAACGACAGGAACGCGCTATCGCCCAAGAATACGACGCAGACCATCACCGATCCGTTGAATCGCATATGGCGTTACACGTTCAATTCCGACGGCGACATGACGGTGGTGCAGCGTCCGACGGGCAGTAACCTCACGCTGCAATATGACGGGGATCACCGGGTCATCAGTTTCAACGATGGCGCCTCGACCTGGCTCTACCATTATGACTCATCGGGATCGAACGGCACCACGACCGTCACCGCGCCGGATTCGGGCCAGACCGTCGTCACCTACGTCAAGAAGAAGGGCTATGCGCGCACGGTGCGCGATCCGCTGGGTCGCACGACCACCTATGAATATGATGCTAATAGCCGCGTAACCCGAATCACCTATCCTGAAGGAAATGCGATCGGCTACGAATATGACGGCCGCGGCAACATCGAATACCAAAAAGTCTATCCGAAGACTTACCCTGCAAAGCCGGCCCTCGTTACCAGGGCCATCTACCCCGGAAGCTGCGACCCTAATTCCACCCAGGCCACATGCAATCTGCCCGTTGCGATAATCGACCCAAAGCTGAAACAGACGGATATCGCCTATAACGCCTGGGGCAAGGTGATCAGCATCACCAAGCCGGCGGTCGACGGGGTTCGGCCACAAACGCGGATCACCTATGAATGGCTTTACCCGCGCGTCTCTTATGTGCCGTTCGGCGGGACGGAGACCATCGGCGTCAATGCCAATCCCGTCCTGATGCCGACCAGTATGTCAGAATGCCGGACTCTGGCGAGTTGCGCAAACACGGCGGACGAAATTAGGACGACAATCGATTACGGCCCGTTTGATTCGACGCACGCCAATTATCTTGTTCCGAAAACGATCACCACCGGGGAAGGTAAGCCGGGCGGCCTGACCGCCACTATCACCCGCACCTATGACGACCGCGGCAATCTGATCATCGAGGACGGGCCGCTCTTAGGCGATACGACGACCAACCGCTACGACGCCATGCGCCAGCTCGTCGGCACCGTGACGCCCGACCCGGACGATCCGTCCCATCCGCTCCTCCCGATTGCCACCCGCACAACCTATGATGGCAACGGCCAGGTCACGCTGGTCGAAACCGGCAATGTCGCCAGCGCATCGGATACCGATTGGGCGGGTTTCGCCGTTACCGGCCGCAAGGCGACGGGCTATGACGGTGTCGGCCGGCCCATCCTGGAGGCGGTGGCCGGAGGGACGGGGGCACCCTTGTCGGTTACGCAGACAAGCTATGACGCGGTCGGACGGCCGCTCTGCGTCACCACGAGAATGGACGTTACCGCGTTTCCTTCCATCGGTTACGCCGGGGTGCTGTCAGGCGGTGGCTTCCCTTCAGCCTGTACGCCAAGCCCGAGCGTCAGTGCGGCCGGTCTCGACCGGGTTACGCACACCCAATATGATATCGCCGGTCAGGTCAGCTGGCTCGACAAGGCCTATGGCACGCCGCTGGCCCAGCGTTATGCGAGCTACACTTATGATTATAACGGAAACCAGATGTCCGTTACCGACGCGAACGGCAATGTCTCAGCCTATGGCTACGACGATTATTTCAGGCAGAACCAGTGGACCTTCCCGAGCACTACGGCGCCCGGCAGCCTGAACTCGGCCGACTACGAATTCTATATCTATGACGATAACGGCAACCGCACGAGCCTGAAGAAGCGTGATGGGCAGACCATCGGCTACACCTATAACGATCTGAACCAGCTGATCACGAAGACCGTGCCGGATTGCCAGCCGTCCGAATGCGCCAGCCTGCCCGCTTCGGCGACGCGGGACGTCTATTATAAATATGACCTGCAAGGCCATCAGACGGGCGCCTATTTCGACATCAGCGGCGGTGCTGACGCGGTGCTCAACAGCTGGGACGCGCTCGGCCACCCTCTGACGAGCACGACCAGCATGGGCGGCGTGACCCGCACGCTGACCTATGGATATGATCTGGCGGGCAATAGACTGTCGATCGAGCATCCGGACGCGAAGTCTTTTTCCTTCACCTACGACCTGCTGGGCCGGATGACCCACGGTTATACCAACGGCACCGATCTGCTGACGACCATAAATTATAACAACAAGGGCCAGCGGGAATCGACCGTCCGTTCCGGCGGTGGCACCGGCTATGGGTACGACGCGATCTCGCGCCTGAGTGCGCTCACCAACTCTTTCCCGGGCGGCGCGGCGAACGTTGCTCTCGGTTTCACCTTCAACCCGGCGAGCCAGGTCGTGGAGCGCACGCGGTCGAACCCTGCCTATGCCTATCCCTACACGGCTATTTCGCAAAACTATGCACCGAACGGCCTCAATCAATATGCGTCGGTAAGCGGCATCGCGCTCAGTTACGATCTGAACGGCAACCTGACGTCGAACGGCAGCAGGCTCTTCACCTATGACCGGGAGAACCGGCTGATCGGCGCGGTCGATGGCGGCGGCGTTGTCGTCAGGCTCAGCTATGATCCGCTGGGCAGGCTGTATGAGACGTCGGGCGGCGTTTCCGGCACTACACGCTTCCTGTACGATGGCGACGCGCTGGTCGGGGAATATGACGCGGGCGGCACCCAGACCGCGCGCTACGTGCACGGCTCCGGGGTGGACGAACCGCTTGTGTGGTTCAACGGCGCCAGCACCGCAGTGGCGGCGCAGCGCTATCTCTTCCCGGATCAGCAAGGGTCGATCGTCGCGGTCACCGACAGCAATGCGACACCGATCCGGATCAATAGCTATGACGAATATGGCGTGCCGAACACGGACAATCTCGGCCGCTTCCAATATACCGGTCAGATCTACCTGCCGGATCTCGGTATGTATTATTACAAGGCCCGGATCTACGCGTCGCGATTGGGGCGGTTCCTGCAGACTGATCCGATCGGGTATAAGGACCAGATGGGGCTGTATGCCTATGTCGGGAATGATCCGGTCAATGCTACGGATCCGACGGGGAATGAAGAGCTAGACAACAATATATACCACTCAGCCGCAATGCTCTTGGGCAACRTTGCGGATGTTTATCTAAGTGCGGTAGGCGCTGTGCAAGAAAATGTCGCAAGAGGCGGCCGGCCAACACCAAGTGAAATGCTTCGAATTGGCGCCTTTCTTACCATTCCCGTCGGGGGGGAGGGCGCCGTGTTCACGAGAGGGCTGGCTCGATCGACATCGCGGTCGGGTGCTAGAGCCGTGACTGCTGCGGCTAGAGGTGCCGCTGCTGAAGAGGTAAATTTTGGTTCATTGACAGCTGGGGAAGTTGCCCGCATCCAAGCCTTTGCGAATAAGTATGAAACTACCGTAAACGTCGTAGGCAGTCGCGCGAAGGGAACGGCAGGACCATTGTCGGACTTCGACTATATTCTTGGCAATACGGGGGGCACCAGCAGATTGCGCCAAAAAGCGCGCCGGGAGCTTCCTCGGGGCAAGGCTGGCGGCGAGGTTCATCCCACTAAAGGTGAAACGGGGATGGATGTCTTTACGCGTATTCTCGATACAACATTACCTTACATCGCATTCAGTCCAAAGGCACCATAATGAATGACATTAAGAGAATTGGGGGAACCACGAATGCTGTCGTGGTTCAATTGCCGGAAAGGAAATACCCAGGAGTAGTCATGCAATATGACAGTTTGTCCAATATTTTGGATTTGGTTGCGGATGCAAAACGTAGGCTGTCGATGAATGATTGGGACGAGTTGCGAGATGTTCTTGATGAAATTAGCAGTCTTGTTTCTGAGTATGCCAACGTCCTCAAAGAATAGATTTTAGCTATCCGAAATTGCAGTGGTGGCGTGCGCGATGGGCGAGTACTATTCGTCGAACATGGTCATTGCGATGGACGATTTCTGAGAATGTTTATTTCTGAGAATGTTTAGCGATGAGATAGGAGAATAAGGGAGCATGCGCGCATTCCCACTGCTGGTGCTCGGCGCCTTGCTCTCCTCTTCGCCCCAGGCAATCCGGGCGAGCGAGCAGGGTGGAAAAGTAACCAGGGTTGCCGTCGGCGCCACGCCGCCTAGCGGTTTCGGTGTGGACGGCACCAGAACCGCGATGCCGGCTTGTGCGACGGATGGCTCCTGGGTGATCGCACCCACCAGCGACGATAGCTCGAAAGAGATGTTTTCCGCTGTCCTGACGGCATTCGCTACCGGAAAGAGGATAACCGTCGTCGGGACCGGCAATTGCAGCGTGTTGCAGCCAATGAGGGAGCAGGTCCTTTATATCGTTGTGGAGTAGGGTCGCTATGAGCGCCTGATATGGAGCATGTGAGGGCTATGACATTTTCGCGAGTTAAGCGCCGCCTCTGCGCTTTGATTGCATGTGCGGCACTGTTTCCAGCTGCAGCTCAGGCTACTCCGGCCGATACCGCATACGGATACATCACCTTCATGTATGGCGGTTGGACGATTGCGTATTTGCGCGTGCAGACAGATTTCGCCTTCACCAATCCCCAGGCCTGTTCTCTGACCGATGGCTATATCGTCGACCCTGCTGATGCCGGGAGCGCGCTCTTCTCCTCGATGCTCCTGAGCGCCTACATGGCGCACCGCAAAGTGAGTTTCACGATTGATGGATGCGCAGGCGGAGGGCGGCCCCGCATCATAGCCGTGGCGGTGTCGCCCAGCTGACGGCAGTACGCCAGCGTGGAAACGACGCTGCATTGCCTCGATGACGCAACCTCGCCGCAAATTTGCCGGGGAATGACATCGTGAAAATGAGCCTGATACTGGCCGCCTCGGCATGCTGCGTCATGGCGCTGCCGGCCCAGGCATCCGACGCGTCGAGCGGCACCATCACCCAGCCGCAGGCGACGCAGAACGGCGCCGTGATCTTTGTGCATTCGGGAACGCGCACGGCAGCGCCGGCCTGCGGCGCAGGGTACGCCACGCGTTGGGCGGTCGATGCCAGCACCCTCCAGGGGCAGGCCCAGCTATCGGTGCTGCTGACTGCCTATGCGCTCCACAAGTCGATCACCATCCACGGAGCCGGCACCTGCTCCATCTGGGGCGATACGGAGACTGTCGGGATCATATTGATCAACGAATGATCGCTGCCGGGTGTTTCCTGGTCTAGTCCTCGACGGCGAAATAGAGGACCGTCTCGGTGTCGCCCCAAGTCGCGCAACCGCCAGTTCCCGTGACCGAGATGCGCTTATGCAAGCTATATGCCGTCAGCAAGGTCGCTGCCATTGTCTGGCCTTCTGGCGTGCTCACATTGATCACCCACCGATCTATCGTCGCACAGGATGGCCTCGTCGATCGAGATCCCGTTTGTCTGAAAAACAAACCGCCGGGGGCGGCGGGTTGCACACCTATAATATAGCCCATACTGGCGCCGCTCGCGTCCGCTGACGCGGTCGTCGGCAAGCACAGGCCCGCTAGAAGAATGCTGATCGCTCTTAGTGGCCGCTTGTTTTCTGTCTTTCGCATCGATTTTCCTCGAAACTCATATGGAATTATTGAGCTTATTTCTGATTCACATATTAAATCGTCAAAGCAACGGCGTGGTCCAGGTGTGTCATCCGATCACGTTAGTTACTGGATCTAGAGTTGTGGAGCGAAACAGTCGAAACGATCGAGCTGCCGGGTGAATCGCAGCCGATGAGATAGAATTTTATTTTGGGAGGAGGAGTCGTAAGCTGTCAGCGCCGCGATCTACGCGTAGCTCGAATGCCGCACTATGCGGATCATTCGATCATGACGGATATGATGATCGAATCATTTCCGCGGCATCCGTCGATCACCAGCGATATGTTCTTTCCTGCCATATAAGCGGAAAGAAGCATTGGCTGGATCATTTGGTTATTGGCATTGGTCGGGTCGGTGACATAGTTGCTGGTATGCACGCACCCGTTCCCGACGACTGGAGCGGTCGTGGTCACTGCCATCGAATTCGCGCCCCATTCGTTCCAGACTTTCGTTATCTTGCCCGATGTCACGACGGACGCGGCACTAAGCTGGCCGGGGACCATCAGGGCCAATGTCAAGATGAATTTGTAAGAATACCTCATGCCAGGCGTGCCTCGATATTCGGTGTCATTGTCGCAGGATGATTGGACGCTGTTCTAGAATTGCCCGACCTGCAGGACCTCGCCGCCCGCGCTGGCCGACGCGACATAGATGCTTATCGGCCCCTTCAGCGCCGCAGCGGACAGCAGTGCCGAGAATTGGGCCTGCCCCGCGGGCCTGGTCAGGTCGATATAATAAGCGCCGCAGCAGCCGAGCCAGCCTGCGTTGAGCGTGCCAAGATTCCGCAGATAGACACGATTGTCTGATGTGGCCGCATATTGGATCAGGGACGCATTGCTGACCTGAAGCGTTTCTGCCCGGGCGCTGCCGGAAAGGCCCGGTCCACAAGCCGCGAAGGCGACGGATAGCGCGGCGATCCAGATGTTTCTCATGTCAAGTCCTCGTTGTCCGATCGGTTGATTGCACGATGCGTAGCCCACCATCAGCATCAGTACTGGGCGAAATAGATCCGGCAAAAGCCGCTTGCCTCGCGAGTGACCTGCAGGATCACTGTCTTGTTGAGACTGTAAGCTGTACTAAGACCAGCAATATAGGCATTGAAAAGTCCCGATGTCCGGTCGACGAACCCGAAGTTCAGGCTGCAATTCGCCATGGGTACGTTCAGGAATACGCGGAAGTCCATGGACCCCGTATCGTTTATCTGAATGATGGAGATCTTGCCGGTATAGGTGTCGGCGAACGCCGATCCGGGAAACAGGCCGATAAGCACCGATGCCAGTGCCGTTGCCATCTTCTTCACGATGGTCCCCTTCGAGAACTGAAATTCCGAAAATATCGCCTGAATGCCGCGTTACAGCGCCGGCATCATCACTTGCCACCATCGGTCGTGATGGCAGGCGCGGCGACGCGCAGCGGGACGGAGAGGGGGACCGAGGCGGGGATGGGGATGAGCTGGAAGCCCGCCAGCGGCACGACGATGAACGTCATCGAGCCCGGCGTTGGGGTGGGCGTCGGTGTTGGTGTCGGGGTGGGCGTCGGCGTTGGTGTCGGGGTGGGCGTCGGGGTCGACGTCGCGGGTGGGCAGGTCGGCGGCCCCCCTGCCGCGATATGATATTGCACGCGGTTGCCTGCCGGATCGAAGCAGGTGGTCATGGTGACCCCATCGCTCGGCCCGCCCGTCCGCGTGCTCGATATCAGCCGCCCGAGCGCATCATAGCTGTATTTGGTGGTCTCGTCGGCCGCCGACGCGGCGCCGCTGGCGAGCACTCCCGTGGCGACGCCGGTCAGCAATAGATACCGCATGCGCATGGCAGTCCCCCCGTAAGCAAAAACCTCGAGACGCCGGTGATGGCGTTACGAATGCTCGAGGACCGCCCTGCGGTGCCCGATGCGTCGCGTCAACGCAACCGGCGGGATTTTTGGCACCATTTCAGTGGCAGTTTCGGTTCTGGTTGACCCCGCGCGCAGGATACTTACGTGGCGCGTGACCACGCTGATGCCCGGTACCCGTCGGTGAGAATAATGACAATTTGACTGGAGATGCATCATAATGAAATTGGGTCGAGTATTTTCTGCCATGTGCGTGTCATTCGCGTTGCTCGTCGGTTCGCCGGCCTATGCCGACACGCTGCAGAGGGCAGGGAAAATCAAGTCGATATTTGTTTCTGGTGGCGAAAACTACGGATTCCGCATTACCATTTATTCCGCGGGCGGCGAGGATCAATTAACGGGCTGCTCTTATCATTTTGCCTATGTCAATTCGACGGACGATAATTATCAGACAAAAGTGTCAGCACTTCTCGTTGCATATGCTCAGCAGTCAGCGATGAATGTGACCATCTCCAGGGGAGGCGACAACTATTGCCATATTGTCGAGTTCGGGACTGTATAGGCGGCATTTATATTTCATTGGCGGTGCGTCCGACGTTACGGTGACGTGGTGTGACTCTGGGTTGAGACCGTCGCGGCCTGCTCTGCGACTGCCGTAAGCCCTGCTGGTCAAGGCACAGGTCCGTACATCGTGCGTAATCGAAAATGCTCCACGCCAACTACGCCCGGCCGATTCACCCGTCCCCAAATCCCTGCTGAAATCCGCGAACGCCCGCCCAGGGCAGCACCGGAGGACCGCCGCCATGCCCACACGATCGACATCAAGTAATGCGCCGAGAAAATATGATACCCCTCGCATAAATATGCAAATAGCGTGACACTATCGCCCAAGCACCCTGAATATGCTGCTCTACGTCTGCGGAAGAAAAGAGAAAGCAGAGAAGGGCGGTGCGCAAGTCCCGCTCGTACACTCCAACTGAATAGCCGCGATTCGGCCCTCTCCAGGGTGCCTCGCAAAAATCGCGCGTTACTTGGCGGCCGGCCCCTCGGTGCCGCCATCTCCAACGCGGCATCTTCACCTGTTCGGCCGCGATCCCCGATCGGCAGCCGCCTGTTCGTCAGTGGGATGGGGCCAATGATTGCCACGGCATTGTACAGGATATGGTACAATGTCCGGCCGGAATGTCAGCAACCCTCATGGCATTCCCAACACGGCCCCGATCGATTCAACCGATACGCGGGCATCGCTAATCCAGCCTCGTCCCCTGGGGCCCGCTCTTTCTATCTGTGGAACGACGCTTGGCATGATGTCGCTGCCGCGCGGCAACCCCGCGCCCGCCTGGCCTCCCGCAAATCCTGAACGCCGGGCCCATTCGTCCCGCTCCG
Source organism: Sphingomonas sp. P3_C6 (assembly GCF_056402595.1). NCBI lineage: Bacteria > Pseudomonadati > Pseudomonadota > Alphaproteobacteria > Sphingomonadales > Sphingomonadaceae > Sphingomonas > Sphingomonas sp. P3_C6. Next base: position 45,674 of record NZ_JBFUHB010000012.1, on the reverse strand, counting down.
GTACGCCCGGATTCAACGTCTGGAAATCCGTGCGGATTCGCGCGATCAGCCGCTTCATGACGATGCGTATCAGGGGGATCAGCCGGCCGACGGCGCTGTGGATCGGGGCGATGTTCCTGGCGCCTGCGGCGATTGCCGGCGGCTATGCGGTCGGCGCGCAGGATGCGCCGCGGCCGGTCGTTGCGCGGAGCATCCCGAAACTTACCCCGGCCCCCGCACGCGCCGTCGCGGCGCTGAAGGCGCGGCCGGCGCCCGAACCCGTCGGCTATGTCGTGAAGAGCATCCTGCCGATCGACCATGCCATGAAGCAGGGCGAATATTATTGGGACGAATCCGCCGCGCCGAAGACCGGGCAGATCGTGGTCACCGTCGATCTCGCGGCGCAGGTGCTGTCGGTGTTCCGCGACGGGCACGAGATCGGCACCGCGGTCGTCATCTTCGGGGGCGAGGACAAGCCGACGCCGCTCGGTGTGTTCAACATCACCCAGAAGGACGCCGACCACGTCTCGAACATCTACGATGCGCCGATGCCGTACATGCTGCGGCTGACCAATGACGGCATCTCGATCCATGGCAGCGAGGTCGGCAACGGCTATATCACCCATGGCTGTGTCGGCACGCCGCAGAAATTCGCGAAGCTGCTGTTCGGGGCGGTGAAACTGGGCGACCGCGTGATCGTCTCACGCGGCGAGACGCTCGGGCTCGGGCAGGCGATCCCCGCCGCCTGATACCGTCGGACTGAACGTCCGCGGCATTCCCTTGCATTCCCGCCCGGGTTACGCTCCATTTGCGAATCATATAGTATATTTGATTGCCGGATCCCGAAATCGGGGCGGGCAGAATGTGGGGAGAGTCAATGCTCAGGTCGGTGATCATCCGTTTCGGCCGTTCGATCGGCGGCGCGGTCGGTGTGGTGGCGCTCATATTGCTCGCGTCGGGCGGGAATGCCGCGCCGCCTCAGGCAGACACGGCGGCGCCCAAGAAGATTCTGTTCCTCGCCGGGCCGAAGGAACATGGCGCGCCCGGCCGGCATGAATATGAGAAGGACCTGCGCGAACTTGCCTGGTCGCTCGAGCATGCGAGCAACCTCAAGGGGCTCAGGACCGAGGTGATCGTCGGCAAGCCACCGCGCGACCTGAGCGTCTATGAAGACGCGGCCCTTATCGTGGTGGACGGCAATGGCGACTGGCTGAAGCGCGAGACCGGAATGCTCTTCCCCCAGGCGCAGGACACCGACGGGCGGACCTATGATGCGGAAACCACCGCCTGGCTGAAGAGCTTCGACGACCTGATCAAGCGCAAGCATATCGGCGTCGCGATGTTCCATTATACGATGTGGAACAACAATTGGGCCGGGCAGAAATACCTGCTCGACTGGCTGGGCGGCCTGTGGATTCCCTATTCGTCGTACAATCCGGTCGATACTTGGGCGGTGACGCCCTTCAAGGTGAAGCATCCGGTGCTGAGCGGCGTGAAGCCCTGGACGTTCCGCGAGGAGATGTATTCGCGCTATTTCCTCTTCACCAACCCACGGCGGACCGAACTGCTGCAGGGCATGCCCAAGGATCCGAAGAATGGCGGGCCGGACCCGATCTCCTGGGTCTATCAGCGGCCGGATGGCGGGCGGGCGTTCGTGTGGGGCGGCTCCGACTTCCACGACAATATGCACAAGCTCGCCGATTACCGCCGCTTCCTGCTGAACGGCATCGTCTGGGCCGCCGGGGGCGAGGTCCCGCGCGGGGGAGTCGTGTCGCCGCCACCGCCGGAGATGTGAGGGCGAGCCGGACGACGGGAGCGTGTCCGCTCCATAAAAAATGCCCGGATCGCGGACGATCCGGGCATCGAGTTTTACGCAATCCTGCGCTGACATCCATCGAGGGAATCGGCTGGACGTCAACGCAAGGTGAGGTTGCCCTCCTGCGCATCGCGGCCGCTCCGGCGTTACCAGTCCAAAGGAGTGGCCGGAGCGATCGTGATCCTGACCGGGAAAGGGGCGCCGCCAATGGCACCGCCCCCTTGCCGGAAGCCCTTAAAAGTCCACCTTCGCGCCGAAGCGGAATGCACGGCCGATGATACCTGCCTCGCCCACGACCGGGTTGTAGAGATAGGCACCATAGGTGGTGGCGTCGATCGGCGGCTTGCGATCGGCCACGTTCATCACATCGGCATAGAGCGTGAAGCGATCGTCGACCTTCACCTGGCCGTGCAGATCGACCGAGATGAACGACTTGACGTTGCACGGCTGGTACGCGTTGTCGCCGTTGGTCGGGACCAGGCCGCAATCGCCGGCGACACCGCCCGGCTGGTCTTCAGCCGAATAGTTGTAGCCGCTGGTGTAGTAGGCCGTCGCGGTCAGCGACCACGGACCCATGTCCAGCGTGTTCTGCCAGTTGCCGCGCCAGCGCTGCGTGCCGGAACCGGCCGTCAGGTTGAAGTTGCCGAGCGTCCCCGCATAATGCTGCACCGTCCCGTTCGGGAAAGTCGTGTTGAGGTTGATGATGTAGGTCGCCTCTATGTCCGAGGTGAACTTCACCTTGCTGCCGATGTTGAACATGCCGCGTGCGCCGAAATCGAGGCCCGAGGTGTTGATCTTGTTGGCATTGATGAAGCTGCCCTGGGCGAAGGCGACACGGCGCATGGCGTTGGGGTGATCGGGGTCCGGCTCGTCTGGCGTGATGGTCACGCCGTCGAAGCTGGTCTGGCCGGTCGCGTAGTAGTTGGAGATGGCCGAACCGAAGTCCACGCTGGTGATCGCGTTGGTCTTCTGGATATTATAATAATCCACCGTGAAGCTGACATTGTGGATCGGCTCGAACACCGCGCCCGCGGTGAAGTTGCGCGACTTTTCCGGCTTCAGGTTGGGATTGCCGACGGTCGTCTCGCCAACGCAGACATTGGTCAGGCACTGGGTGATGTAGAGGTTGTTCGCACCGCTCGGGGTCTGGTGCTGGGCGATGAACTCCGGGCTCAGCGAAGACAGCGGTGCCGTCACATAGCCGGTGGTCGGCAATGCGCCGGATTCCGCGAAGCTCGGGATACGGAAGCCGGTGGAGAAGGTGCCGCGGATCGCGAGTTGCTTGATCGGCGTGAACTTCGCACCGATCTTCGGCGAGAAGTTGCTCTGGCCGGTCGAATAGTGATCGTAACGGCCCGAACCGTTGATCTCGAGCTTGTCGAACACCGGCGCGTTGATTTCGAAATAGCCGGATTCGACTTCACGCTTGCCGGTCGCACCGAAGGCGTTCAGGCGGAAATACCGATCGGTCGGGCCGTTATAGTCCGGGTTGCCGCTGGGATCGTACAGCGATTCATGCCGGAACGCAGCACCGACCGCGACCTGGAGCGGACCGCCGGGGAGCTGGAACAGCTCCTTCGAGAGGCTGCCCTGGATCTGGTACAGGTGCGAGTTCTGGTGGTTGATCTGGGTCGGCGTCAGATAGTCGAGCGCCGCCTGGCTGGTCTGCTGCGGATTGACGAAATTGTATGAACCGTCAGCGACCTCATCGAGCAGATGCTGGATATTGACGTAACCCTTTGCGGTGGTCTGCAGCTTGCTGATCATCGCGGTGCCGTCGATCGCATAGTTCCAGTCTTCGCCGAAACTGCCATGCAGGCCGAGTGCCCCACGGAAGACGTCGCTCTGCGAGGAGTTGAACTCGGTGCTGGTAGGCAGGCGGCCGGCGATGCGTGCCACTTGGCCCTGTGCCGCGAACGGGTTGTTCGGGTTGAGGGTGCCGTTTGTGGCGGTGCAGGCCGCGGTCGTACCGCGTGCGCAGATATAGACCGGCAGGGTCAGGACGGTGTCGCCGGCGGCAGTGGTATAAGCCGGGAAGTCGATACCGGCCGGTGCCGCTGCACGAATGGTGCTGGCGAGGCCGCCATAGGAGGACTCGCTGCGCTCATAGTTGAACTCGCCGGTCAGCTCGGCACTGCCGACATTCGCGGTGAGATGGGCGGATACGCCCCAGCGCTGCATCTTCGGCTCGATCTGGCCGTAATCATGCGTGATGTCCTGCTGGCAGACCGTGTGCGGGGTCAGCGCGGGAATCGGGTTCTTGTCATCATCCAGCGCGGGGTTGGCATCGGCATATTGCGCAGCGGTCAGCGTATAGGGCGTCAGGCCCTGGCAGCCGTTGAGCAGTTGATAAGCGCCAAGGGCGTTGGTGTTGGTCGCGTCATACGGGCGGACCATGAATGCAGTGGTACGGGTCGACAGGCCGTTATAGGCCCCGTTGGTGACGCCGTTCTCGATATTGTTCGGGCCGCACACGCCGTTGAAGCAGATGCCGGACTGGTTGTCGGTGTTGTACGGATAGCCGCGGTCGCGGTTGTAGAGCGGGGCGCTGTTCAGATAATGGGCGCTGACATAGGCGTTGAAGCCCTGTTCGCCCAGATCGCCATAACCGAAGGTCGCGCTCAGCCGGTGGTTCGCAGCATCGCCGCGCTGGCTGACGCCGGCCTCGGCGGTCGCATGGAAACCCTTTATCTCCTTCTTGGTGATGATGTTCACCACGCCGGCGACGGCGTCCGCGCCATAGGTCGACGATGCGCCATCCTTCAGCACTTCGACCCGGTCGACGATCGCGTCGGGGATCGTGTTGAGGTCGACGAAATTGCGCGTGCCGTCATCGGCCAGCGGGTAATAGGCCGCGCGCAGGCCGTCGAACAGCACCAGCGTCGACGAGGTGGTCAGGCCGCGCAGCGAGATCGACGATGCGCCGCCCGCGAACGCGCCATTGGCGGTGAAGCTGTTGGTCAGCGCCGGGCCGTTATTGGCCGAGAGCGTCTGGATCGCGCCCTGCACGGTGGTGATGCCGCGCTTCTCGATGTCGTCGTTGGTCAGGACGGTGACCGGCGAGGGCGTCTCCGTGTCGGTGCGGCGGAACAGCGAACCGGTAACGACGATGTCGCTGCCTGAGGCGCTGTCGGCGGCCTGGTCGGCTTGACCGGCGGCAGGATTGTCCTGCGCAAAGGCTGGTGCGCCGACGAGCGACAGGAACGCAGCGGCCGACGCGGCCCCCGCGAGCAGCCGCGCCTTACGCAGGGATAGGGGGGAATTGGACACAGAGATGCTCCTCACTGATCCGCGGCGACGCGCAATCGCCCCGCTTCGCGGACTATTGTTTTCAAGCCTCTTGGGACCATGCATCCCGGCCCCCCGAGACATGATGGAGGGCGCATGAAACCCGCCGCCGGGGGCTGTAAAGAAGCCGTAACAAGGGTCGCGATTTTGGGATGATGACGTGCCGAAAAAGACACGAAATCCGTCAGATAGTCCGGTGCGGGCCTATTATGGGCGCCTCCCGGTCCGAAGGGTGGCGCGACGAAATGGCCTGGAACAGCCCCTTGCGCGCCAAGTTCCGGCGTCCTGTGCTGCCGGTCCGCCAACATCGATGGCGGAGAGAAAGATGCGATATACTAAAGGGGTGTCGGCGCTGCCGTCCCGGACTCGCGATGACCTCACGCCGGACTTCATGGCCTTTTGACCGCACTCGGTGAACGGTCGCCTGTTTCGCGGGGCGGCGATGCAGCCAGTCGAACAAAGGCATTAGAAGCAATAGCCGGCGCAATTCGCCGTCGGCGGCTGGCAAGGTGTTCGATATTCAGGATACGACCAAAAGGGACTGCATCGGCCGGTTGTAGGGGCGTGTCGTCGCTGGGCACGTGGCGAAGCTTGACCTCAGATGAACGGATACCGCGGTCAAGGATACATACAACCGATCCGGGCCCAATATCGGATCAATCCACCCACGATGTGGGTGAATGCCGGGGCCGGTCAATCGAGCTACATGACGCCTACATGAACTTGTTGTCATAATCCGCGGATAAGCGCGGTTGGTACCGGCGGGGCGACAGCGTCTTCGCCTATGCGAGGACGCCGGGATACGAGACCTATCAGGGGCTCGGCTGGTACGGGTGCATCGAGAGCGCGGTGGATTCGGAGTGGGACAAAGGCGCCTGACCGGTACATTGCGCCGGACGCGGGAGGGGCGAGTCATCGGCTCGTATGCCGACACTATCGCCGCGCATGATGTCTTGGTTCAGATTCCCGGCTTGAGGCTGAAATAGGAGCGATAGGCGAGATAGGACGAGCTGCTGCCACCAGCCTGAGCGCGCTCGGCCTTTTCGTATTGGGCGCGGCGATATTGCGCGAGTGTAAGCTCCCATCCCCGCCCGGTCATGCATCGCGGCGTTTCGGTCGGCTGGCCGGTTCCGTCGTGTTCGGGGAGACATACCACACGCTGTTGATCGGCCTTGGACAGCGCGCTGTGTGCCATGACCCCGACCGGCGAACACAGCAGGATTACGCCAAAGGTGCCAGCCAAGATAGTCGTGCGGGACATCGGTCTTTCCTTTATGAGTCGACAGATAGTGCTTTGGTAACATCGCCTGGTATCTTCCGCAAATGGAGCGCTTGCGCATCAATCTAAAAGAATCATTGCGGCAGCATTGTAGGCGAGCGAGCGGTTGACCCAATCGTTAGCACATAGGGGCAGTCAGTAGATTCGGTATCGTTGACTTGCTTCTGATCGGTTGACCATGACGCTGGGGGCCATCGGACCGTGCCGCGTTCGTCATGGCGCTGGCGGTATTGCCGCATAGGGGCGAGGTCGGTCGCGACCCTCAAACAGCGCGGCATCGCCGTGAATAGAGTCCGACCTGGACCTATTGGCACCGATGCCGACGACCTGCATGGCCAGCGTGAGTATAGCCGCCCGCCAATGGCGATCCGCCGGATGGGATGGGACGACGAGACGCCATCTCGCCGCGTGGCTCGCTAGGCCGGAATTTTAGATCGTTACAAGCGGCAGCGCTGATCATCGATGGAGAGTGGCTGGCCTCGCGGGCTGCATCGCGCCTTATCCGGACCATGACCGATTTAATTCCCATTCGGGCGTTTCCCGGTTTGCGTAGAGTACTGGCGGGGCCCTATATCAGAAAGCAGGAGTAGAAGCTCCACGGGGGTTGCTGTGATGCAGGTTTTTAAGCGGAAGGCGGCCGCCATGGTAGCCTTCCGCCCGGGCGTCTCGTCCGGACTACGGACGGGTGCCGAAGAGGCGATCCGGGCCGGACGGTACATGATCTTCGGTGGCGCGGAGGAAGGAACGGCGACTCTGTTGTTGAGCGGTGAGCCGAGGCTGGTCGCCGTCGTGCGCAAGGCAAGCGACGAGCCCGGTCGGGTGCCTTCATTCGACGTGCTGTCTGTGCGAGAGGTCGGCCCCGATATCGACCGAGAGCGGGAAGAACTGGGCCAGCTTTAGGATTTGTCATGCGTCGGAGGCGACCATCGTTTCCTTCGATGCCTACGGGCAGGCTCAGGCTCAGGCTTTGGGTTCCGGTGGCGAATCAGCGGGCTTCCCGGCTACGTTCCGCCCGAACAATCGGGAGTCCCCATCATGACCAACCCCAGCCCCTGGGCGCATCACCGCAGCGCCGGCATTGCCGACGACATAGATTTCGAGATCAAGGGGCAAGAGCTCCAGTTTCTCGAGATCGAGCTGGATCCGGGCGAAAGCGCGGTGGCCGAGGCGGGGGCGCTGGTGTGGAAGGACGCGTCGGTGGGCATGACCACGGTGTTCGGCGACGGCAGCGGCGATGCGGGCGGGGGCTTCATGGGCAAGCTGCTCGGTGCGGGCAAGCGGCTCGTCACGGGCGAGAGCCTGTTCACCACCGTCTTTACCCACAACGGCTCGGGCAAAGCGCGCGTCGCCTTCGCGTCGCCGACGCCGGGTGCGATCCTGCCGCTGAAGCTGGCCGATTATGGCGGGCGGCTGATCTGCCAGAAGGACAGTTTCCTCGCGGCGGCCAAGGGCGTGTCGATCGGCATCGAATTCCAGCGGCGGATGATGACCGGCCTGTTCGGCGGCGAGGGCTTCATTATGCAGAAGCTCGAGGGGGACGGCTGGGTGTTCGTCCAGATGGGTGGCACCGTGGTCGAGCGCCAGCTCGCGGCCGGCGAGCAACTCCATGTCGATACCGGCTGCCTTGCCGCCTATACCCAGGGCGTCGATTTCGACCTGGTTGCAGCGGGCGGGGTGCGCAGCGCGCTGTTCGGCGGCGAGGGACTGTTCTTCGCGCGGCTGACCGGGCCGGGCCATGTGTGGATCCAGTCGCTACCCTTCTCGCGCCTGGCCGGACGCATGCTGGCGGCAGCGGGCAGCCGCGGCGGCCAGAACCGGGGCGAGGGATCGGTGCTTGGCGGGCTTGGCGACCTGATCGGGGGTAACCGCTAGGGCTGGGCGTCAGTCTTGCCGGCCGAACCGAGCGGGCCCTGACGCGGCCGAGTGGCTAACGACCGATATTATCCCGATGCCCCCGACGACGAGACGGAGTAGGATCCGCCTACCTGGCCCGATCAGGCCAGATAGGCGGTTTCGCCGCCGTCGTCGCCGATCGCGGTGTGGAATCCCGCCGGTGGGGCTAGGTCGTCGAGCACCGAGGCGTCCATGTCGGGCGCGGAGCCTTCGCCGGTCAGATCGATCAGTGCCTGGTCGAGTCTCAGCCCGACGGCGATGAGCCCCATCTCGTCAGCCTTGGTGAGGGCTGCCCTGATCAGGGCGGCGAGATCCTGCTCGTCGGCGGCGCGGCCGGAGGCGGCCTTGCGATCGGTGCCGCTCATGACACGGCTGCCTTAGACGGAGAATGGTGCCGGCCCTGCCGGTACGAGAACTGGATACGCATAAACATGACCTTTCATCGTCGATGATGGAGCCATTTGGAAGAGGTTGCAACGACGCGCTTACCCGTTTTGGGACTCCGAGCCTTTACTGAGGCCTGTTTCTATTTGGTTTCATGATGAACCTAGTGGTGTGGCCAGTCTTATGGAAACATATAGACTTGCAATATTTTCGGCATCTCTTCGAATTTGCATAATATATCCGCGGTCCGTATCCAGGCGGCGCATCATTCCGTTGGGCATGAGCGCCCCAGAGGTGGGATGCAAATTGCCGAGTCGCTGTAGATCAGAAACAGAAATGCCCATGTGTGCCAAAGGACCGATGGGAGCGGCTGACCGTCCCCCGCATGATGCGTGGTGCAAATGATCCTGTATCCGGAACAGATGAACGCGTGCTGCAAGCCGCGTTCCGTGCACATTCAGTTGGACATACCTATATAAGTTAAGAGCCGGCACGGGCCGACGTTCATTCCGGACGTTCTCATCGCGCCGCCCCGAGGAGTGAACCGATGAAATCCCTGTTTGCCAAGGCGGGTTTTGCGCTCGCACTGAGCGCCACCGCCCTGACCGTCGCCGCCCCTGCCGAAGCCCAGCGCTATCGCGGCGGATATCGTGGCCATGACAATACCGGGACCGCGATCGTGGCCGGTGTAGCGGGCCTGGCAGTTGGTGCGGCCCTGGCGTCGAGCGCCAATCGCGACCGCTATTATTACGATGATGGCTATTATGATGGCGGCTATTACGGCCCGGCTTATGCTCCTGCCTATTATGGTCCGAGCTATTATGATGACGGCTATTATCGCGCCCCGCCGCGCGTCTATTACGACCGCCGCGTCTATCGCGGTTATGATCGCGGTTACCGCGGCTACCGTGGTGGCTATGGCGGCGGTTACGGTCGTGGCGGCTACGGCGGTGGCGGCCATGGTCGCGGCGGCTATGGCGGTGGGTACCACCGCTAATACCTGATCTGACCCGGTATCGACGCTGCACGCGTTGACTCCCTGCCGCCCGGCCAGCGATGGCCGGGCGGCTTCTTATGTGTGGCCTCGTCACGCCTGCTGGCCTGCCCATAGCCCTTCCAAAGCCTGAAAGCGGCGGGGGAGAGATACATGCGGCGTTGGTGGATCGTGCCCACGACGACGCTGGGCGAGATCACCGCGGTCACGGTGGATTCGGAGAACCAGCTATGGGTGCTGCACCGGCCGCGAAGCCCGTCCGAGGAAGACCAGCCGAACGCGGCGCCGGCGGCGATGCTGTTCGACCGGACGGGCACCTATGTGCGCGGCTTTGGCCGCCCTTCGACCGCGTGGGAGTGGCCGGCGATCGAGCACAGCATTGCGGTCGACAAAAGCGGGCGGGTTTGGATCGCGGGCAATTCCCGGACCGATCCGGGGGCGGGCGACGACATGCTGCTCGAATTCACCAATGACGGGAAGCTGATCTACCAGATCGGCCGGCGCGGCGCGAGCATGGGCGAATTCACCGGCCCGCACCCGATCGCGACCGACAGCAAGGGCGGTGCTGTATGTCGTCGAGGTGCAGGGGCGGCGGAAGCTGCGGCTGGTGCCAGTGGGACGGTAGCCGGGGGAGGCCTGGCGAATGTATTTCAGTGAAACGACTCGAAGATAGTTAACGTCGTCCCGCATTGGTCATCGCAAAGGCAAGTACAGTGATTCTACGGGCTTTGGCAGGCCTCGACTCGGCAAGGATAAGGGTAAACACCTAGTTTACGAATTGCCCGAATGAGATTCTATGGTGGTCAACCAACCGAGTTCGGGGTCGCCCGTTTTACGGTGGTAAGGTCGGACCGAGGGCCGCGATGGCGATCTTTCGGGCCGACTTCCTAAGCAAGCTCGATGATCGTTGCATGCCTGCGAATTCTGGAATTCCGGTGGCCACCGAACACTGGGATTCGCAGTGCACGTCCCGACGGGCGTCGCCGACCAACCTCGGCCGTCACGCCTCGAAATACCGCTCTCCAGAGCCACGCTTGATCGTTACCTTGGCGTCTTTGGTGGGCGCGCGCGCGGTTCTTTCCGCATAATAGCGTACGCGATATTTGGGCGGATCGTTCCAGAGCTTGCCGAGGAAATAAATGAAGTGGCCGAGTGCTACGATTGTACCTTTCAATAGTAACGCTGTCAGCCATAACGGCAAAGAAACGGGTATGAATATTAGAAATATTCTTCTCGTCGATCTTTGCCAATATCGAGGTGAGGCAAGTTTAGGCCATAGAAGTTTAGCCATTTCAACGATCCCTCGAAAGAAATGATGGCCAGTGCACTTTGTGCCTCGCCGCTTAGTGCCTCACTCGGTGGTTCCTCGTTGAGGGAATGTGAATATTTACGGTAAGTGGAAATTTAAGGCGCCAAGAATGCTCTTATTTTTAAACCGTTTCGGCCATTTGCGGTAGTGCAAAAAATGGAACGGAGCTGGCAAGCGCTGGATGCGGCCGAGGTGCCGGTGTGGCCAGCGGCCGGTGCACAAACCCGTTGGCATTGAAGAGTTGGCCGACGTCCAGGAACATCGTCAGCTGCAAGCCCGAACGCACATGGTAGGACCGGTGCGCAAGGGGTCGCCAAGTCGATTGGTGAGCGGCCTCCCAGCCGGTAAGAAGGGCGAAAACCGGAGAGGCCAGATGATCCGACCGACGCACCTGCTCATCGTGCTTGTCGCACCGCTTGTCGCGACGCCCGCATCGGCCGCGCCCGAGCGGAGCGTGTTCGGCACGACCAGCGAGGGACAGGCGGTCGATCGATACGTTCTGCGTAACGGGCATGGTTCGCGACTCGGCGTGCTGACCCTGGGTGCGGCGATCGACGAGATCAGCGTGCCCGACCGGGCGGGGCATATCGCCAATGTGGTGATCTCACTACCCGATGTCGGCGCTTACGAAGCGACGCCGACGGTCGGCGCGGTGATCGGGCGCTATGCCAACCGCATCTCGCATGGCGGCTTCTCGATTGATGGTGTGCGGTATCCCTTGTCGCCCGATCCGACCGCGATCGTCTCGCATGGGGGGCGCAAGGGTTTCTCGTCGAAGGTGTGGCAGGCGGAGCCGTGCGGCACGGCCGAGTGCCGCAGCATCACCTTGCGGTACCACAGCGCCGATGGTGAAAATGGCTTTCCCGGCGCTATGGATGTGGCGGTAAGCTATACGCTCGGCGAGGATGATGCGGTGCGTATCGACTATGTAGCGACAACGACGAAGCCGACCGTCGTGAACCTGACCAATCACAGCTATTTCAATCTGGGCGGAGACCGGGTGGGCAGCGTCGACGACCAGCAGATCCAGATCGTCGCCGACAGCTTCACCGTAATCGACGAGAAGCGTAATGCGATCGGCGAGATCAGGTCGGTCGCCGGCACGCCGCTCGACCTGCGCAAGTTGACCCGGATCGGTGAGCGCGCCGCCTCGAACGACCCGCAGATCGTGCTGGGCAATGGCTTCGACCATAATTTCGTACTTTCCAAGCCGGCGGGCGACGCGATCCCGGTCGGCGCGCGCGCCTGGGATCCGGCAAGCGGCCGCACCCTGGAGATGCGCACGACCCAGCCGGGCGTGCAATTCTATACTGCCAATCATTTCAACGGGAAACAGCGCGCGCGAGACGGCCGCATGCTGCGCCAGGGGGCGGGTTTCGCGCTGGAGACGCAGCATTATCCCGACAGCCCGAACCAGCCGGCTTTTCCATCGACGGTGCTTCGGCCGGGGGAAACCTTTCGATCGACGACGATCTACCGGTTCGGGGTCAGGCGGTAGGCTATCGCGAGGCTCGGCTAGCGTCGCCTGTGCTTGGCGGGGTTATCCTTGCGGAGGCTGCGCCAGACATCGTCCTTGCGGTAGATCATCCGCTGGCAATCCAGGCAATGCGACTGCCACACACCATCGACTTCGCGTGCCCCGTACCGCTCCGGCCGATGCCGGTCGGACACACACCTCAGGCGTTTGAGCACAGTCGCCTTCAACCTATCGAGCAATCCCGACTCCCTGAACTTCCCAGGATCGTTCCGGTGGCGGCGCACCGAAGGATCAGGGCGCGGGCCATAAAGCGGCACGTACCGTGCCGCAATATCAGGAATGTCGGATAAGTGATGGGATTCGCAAGATAGCGCCGCCGAATGGGACATGGTTGACGCGCCATCGGGCACGCCTGCGTGGACGATCAGGCCTTTTTGACGTCGCTGCCGCCCTTCCCGTTCAGCGCCACGGCGGCACGGATCAGCACCTTCAGCGCGTCATCGTCGATCTCGTCGCCTTCATGGAAATCGATGGCGCGCCTGACATTGCCGTCCAGACTCGAATTGAACAGGCCGGCCGGGTCTTCCAGTGCGGCGCCCTTGGCGAAGGTCATCTTCACAATGGTCTTATAGGTTTCGCCAGTGCAGATCATGCCGTTCCGGTACCAGACCGGCACGCCGCGCCATTTCCATTCCTCGACCGCCTCGGGTTCGGCCTGACGGATGAGCGCACGGAGCCGCGCCAGCATCTCGCCCCGCCAGTCGCCGAGCTCCCTGATCCGTGCATCGATCAATTGCGTGGGCGTGTCTCCGCTTTCCTTGGCGACTGTCATGCCTTTCCCCGTGCTCTGACCGTATAGGGTAGTATGAACATGTAGAGGCCGCTGAACAGAAGCAGAAAAAGTGGGAGCAGCGGCGAATACACGATCCATGGCGGCGGCGTGCCGATCGCCATCGCGGCGAAATTGGCGATGGCGGTTGCCGTGAAGACGATCGACAGCCAGCGATGCGTCTGCCTGATCCATTTGTTCCACATGAATTGGCCTCCTTCGTGCAGAGGGCGCCTCAGTCGAGCCGCGCGAGAAGCTGTTCGAAACTGCGGATGAAGCGTGGCCAGCCGGCCTTCGCGCCAAAATAGGCCTGTTGCTGATCGGCGCGGAAACCGGTCTGCTCCATGCGCAGGTGCGTGCCCGCCTCGGTGGCGGTGAGTGTCCAGGTGACGACGCTTTCGAGGCCGAGGCCGTCCCAGCGATAGGACAGAAGCCTGTGCGGCTCGATCGTCAGCACTTGGCAGTCGACGCCACCCCAGTCGGCGCTGAGATGAAAGCGATGATCCACCTCGGGCTTGAAGTCGTTCTTCATTAGCCACTCCTCGATGAGGTGCGGTTGGGTGAGTGCGCGCCAGATCTTTTCTGGCGGATACGCGATCTCGCGTTCGACGGTGACGGTGCGCGTTTCGGTCGCGGTATCGGTCAGTGGTCCATCCTTTTGAGCAAATCCTCGAGCGCGTCGAACCGGTTTTGCCAGAAGCTGGCCATCTCGCTCGTCCAGGCGGTCAGCGGGGCGAGCGCACCGGGCTGCGCGCTGTAATGCGTCTGGCGGCCATCGGGCCGGTCGCGCACCAGACCGGTCTGCTTCAGCACCCCTAGATGCTTCGACACGGCCGGTTGAGAGACCCCTGCGCGTGCTGTCAGGGCGCCGACCGTCTGCTCCCCGTCGCGGCACAGCCGCTCGAAGATGGCGCGCCGCGTCGGATCGGCGAGCGTGCGGAAGAGCATGTCCGGGGCAGTCTGCATGGCTATCGATAACTCGTTGGCTATGAGTCTGATGCATAGCCAGCAGGTTATGAGTGAGTCAAGCTGAGAGCCTGGAGCGCTGCGGTCGGGATCGCTCCGCTAATCGACGTTGCCGGGACGTTAGGGATTCTTTCTTCGCGACCTTGTCGGCGGAACACGGCAAAGGTGCACGAATCGACGAGGGCATATGGCGCAATCCATCAAGGAAAAGGACGGGACTCACGCGCGCCTGGCGCCACGGTTCAAGACGTTCCAACCAGCTTCGATCGACTGCTGCGGCGCGAGGCGGCGGGCTCATGTCCTCGACGTATCCTCCCGCGGGGCGCGGATTTACTGCGCCGACACGCTGCCGGTCGGCTCCTATCTGGCGCTGCGGTGCTGCGACTTCACGCTGACCGCGCGGATCGTCTGGGCGCGGGAGCAGCGGTTCGGGGTCGAGTTCCAGTTTCCACTGCCCGATGTGCATGTGCGCCGCATCATGGATGCCGATACGGACTCCCAATAGCTGCACCTGCTCCAGGAACGGCGTGTCGGGTGACGCGTTGGGTCGATAGTTCGCTCCGAAAGGAGAGACTTCATGGGAGTAAAGTCATGGCCGAGATCAACAGCGACGAGAAGGTCGTGGTCGCCAAGAGCAGCGTCAATATCGCCAACATCATCCTGGCCGTTGCGGTGTTGATCGCGGTGCTGGGATTGTTGAAATATATCGGTGCTTCGCCGTTCTGACGGCTCACCACTGAGCCGGATGTTGTCGGTCGTGGCAGCCGCCCCCGCGCGGCCTTAAGATTGCGCCCGGGTTCGACCCGCCTCCGCGCCGCCGGCTCCGGCCAGGGCGAGACCCTGTGCACTCTGCCGCGCGGCTATCTGGGGCCGTGCCGCCACATGCCGGCGCGCATGATAGAACTCGCTTCCTAACCCCGGTCGAACGCGTCGAGGATCGGGCAGGGGCCGTGCACGCTGGTGTCGCAGGCATGCGCCAGCCGCCTGAGCGCATCGCGAGCCAATTCGAGTTCGGCGATCTTGTCGTCCAGCGCAGCGAGCCTTTCGGTCGCCAAGTGGCGTGCCTGGGCGCGGTCTTCGGTGGCGTCGAGCGCCAGCAGTTCGGCGATTTCGTCTAGCGTGAAACCGGCGCCCTGGGCTGAGCGGATGAAGCGCAGCCGTCGCACATGATCGGCCCCATAACGGCGGATGCCGCCGGCCAGGCCTGAGCCGCCACTGCGTGGTGGCTCCTCGATCAGGCCGCGGCGCTGGTAATAGCGTACCGTTTCGACACCGACGCCGCCCTCGCGCGCCAACACTGCGATCGTCATGTCAGGCACCGCTTGACTCCGTACCATGGTCCGGACCCCATATGGGCCGGGTTCGATTGCTGACAAGCTGGAGACCGTGATGACGACCCGCCGGGCCCCAAAGGCCATTCTCTATCGCATGGTCATGCCGGACCATGTCTGTCCCTGGGGGCTCAAGGCGAAGGACCTGCTGCGCCGACGGGGCTATGAGGTGGAGGATCGCTGGCTGCGCACACGTGAGGAAACCGACGCGTTCAAGGCCGCGCAGGGCGTCAAGACGACACCGCAGACCTTCATCGATGGCACGCGGATCGGCGGGTATGACGATCTGCGCCGCTTCTTCGGCAAAACGGTGCAGGAGCCCGGCGCCACCAGCTATCGCCCGGTCGCGGTGCTGTTCGCGATGACGGCGCTGATGGCGCTGGCCGCTAGCTATGCGGTGTTCGGCAGTCCCTTCACGATCCGCGCGGGCGAATGGTTCATCGCCTTCAGCATGTGCGTGCTCGCCTTGCTCAAGCTGCAGGATGTCGAGCGCTTCTCGGCGATGTTTCTGAATTACGACCTGCTGGCGAAGCGTTGGGTGCCGTATGGGACGGTCTATCCTTATGCCGAGGGCCTGGCCGGCGTGCTGATGGTGTCGGGAGCGCTGACCTGGCTTTCGGTGTCGATCGCCCTGTTCATCGGTGGCATCGGCGCGGTGTCGGTGTTCAAGGCGGTCTATATCGACCGGCGGGACATCAAATGCGCGTGCGTCGGTGGCGACAGCAAGGTGCCGCTCGGCTTCGTGTCGCTGACCGAGAATATGATGATGGTCGCGATGGCGCTGTGGATGGCGTTTGGTGCGAGCGGGATGGCGATGGCGGGGTAGAGAGTCGTAAAGGGCTACGCCGTTCGCTCCGCACGAACGGTGTTGGCACGGGCGACGCGCCTATTTCTCCGCCTCGGCCAGCGCCTTCATCGTCTCGATCGCGCCCTGGAAGCGCGGGTTGGCCCGGTCGAACTGAGCTTTGCGGGCCTCGTCTGAGGGCATCAGGGCCGCGTCGTAGATCAGGGTGTAGGTGATCTTCGACTTGGTCGCGCCAACCGGCTCGACCGCGAGTGTGCCGTTATAGGCGAAGCCGGTCATGCCGCCCGCGATCTGGCTGTAGGTATAGGAATGCTGGGTGCGGCCGACCATCGGTTCGAGCGTGGTGTCGTTGAGCCGGCGGATCGTGCCGACATCGCCGGTGCCGCTACCCACGACGATCTCGCACTTCACCTTCAGCCATTCGGCGATCGCGCAATAGCTGCCGACCCGTTTCCATACCGCATCGGCCGGGCGGTCTACGAGGATTTCCTTGCGGATCACGACGTAGTCGGATGCGGCGGCCGGCGCGGCTGTGCCGGCAAGGGCGATCATGGCGGGGAGAAAGGCGCGAGCGATCATCTAAGGCATCCTGTCCGGCTGTTTTTGCGCCTTCCTATGGCGATTGCCCGGAGATGCCAAAGTGATTGTTCGGAGCTCAGGCGGCGTCTGGCCTGAGAGGCTGGGGATGATTGGGTTCGAGGATCAGGGTCTGGCCCTCGACGCGCCAGGATTTGAGGCGCGACAGGAAGTTCATGCCGATCACATCGGTGTCGCCGAAAGCGGGCGAGACGACCACGGCCAGCTCGCGCGCGACGATGGTGCCGAAACGCAGCTCCCGGATCGTGCCGGTCTGTGCATTGACCGTGCCGTTGGCGGTCCGCAGCATCACGGGGAAGGGCGTATCCTCCACCTCGACGCCGGCCGCGGCCGCGGTCTGGGCTGACAGCGCGGTCACGGTCGCGCCACTATCGACCAGCATGCGTCGCTCGACCCCGCCGATCCGCGCATGCACCCAGAAATGGCCGTCGCGGGACATGCGGATCCGCACTTCCTTGCCCACCACTTCCTGCTTGTCCGCCTGGAGCATGCCGGCGACCTTGCTCAGATAGGGATCGAACCGGCCGCGATCGCGCACCAGCATTACCACCAGCGCACCCAGCACGCCCCAGATGGCGATCGTGGTCAGCGTGCGCACCAGCGGCACGCGCCGGCCGATCATCGCCGCGATCAGCACACCGGCCAGCAACAGGTAGAGCGGCGCGTTGGCGCCCAGATCGGGAAACATCCTGCCTCTTCGTCCATGACGATCGGGGCCCGGCCGTCCGCGGAATCTATTCGGTTTCCATGTATGTGGCCTGACCGTTCGAGAGAAGTAGGTGGCAGCAAGGATGTTGGCGACGAGTGGGAAATCGGGTGCTGCGACAATTTTGCGACCAAATCGGCTCGACCGGCTGGAACCGATGCACGGTCGGAACGTATAGACCCCGCCAACCGCATCGGGCTCACACCTAAGTCGGGGGTAAAACCAGGCCGGATCGGACAGCATCCCCCGGCCTGGTTTTCTTATGACGTTATTCTACGGACGCGTAACGTCGTGCCTTTGCCGCGTTTCGCCGAACCCGCACGCCCCGTGTGCTTGATAACCCTGCACGCTTGTGATTGGACCCCGCCGACCGGGCCGGGGGCCGCGGCGACAGTCACAAGCGGGACATTTCATGTTTGGTGCGATCGCGTTTGCTTATGGCCTTTTGACCAGCTTCGTCCTGTCGGGCGCCAGCCGCAACCAGAAGCTGCAACGACCCAATCCACCGATGCTCGTCTCTGTAGGTTATGTCTGCCTCGGCTGCTCGGCCGGGCTGTCAGTACTGCTATTACTGCACGCTGCCCACACGCTGATGCTCGACTGAAACCTAAGCGGGGCGACCGAAGCCGCCCCGCCTTCAAGCCTTATGCCGGAGCGTTAGCGGGCCGACCCGCGGCGGACCAGGTTGACGATCGCGAGCAGCACCACCGCGCCGAGTAGCGACACCAGGATGGTCGCGATGCTGTAGCCGCCACTGGTGATTGGCGGCACGCCGAGCAGGGGCGAGAGGACGAAGCCGGCGAGAACCGCACCGACGATGCCGACCACGACGTTCAGAAAAACGCCCTGCTGCGCATCGGTGCGCATGATCATGCTGGCGATCCATCCGATTACGCCGCCAACGACCAGAAGTATAATGAGACCCATCTTGCTCTCCATCACTAATGGAACAGCGCGGAGGCTTTCGCGGTCGCGCCGGGCTCTTTCATGAGACCTTGAACCATAACGGATGGCGGCGTTCTACGTTCCTCGCCGGGCGCGGACGACCGAGACAAATCCTATCGCATCAGCCCCGCCGCGCGAAGCGCATCCTCAATGACCTTCTTCACCCCCGGAACGTCCGCTGCACCGCCCATTGCCGGCAATGCCGGTTTGGCCGAACGCGCGGCGTCGCGGCGGTCGATCGGCATATCGGCGGCGACACCGGCCCCCGCATCGGCAATGCCCCAAAAGGCGGCGATCGCCCGTGTCGAACAGACCCCTATATCGAGCATGTGCGGCATCGCCGCCCCGCATCCCTCGCTTGGCGCGATCGGCGTGCCATGGCCCATGCCGGCGATGCTGTGCGCCTCGATCAGCACCTGCCCGCCCGCATCGGTCCAGCGGCGTGTGCCATGCCCGCCCGCCGTCCCGACCTGCGCCGGTGCCGCGTCGAGGCCGTGGAGCAGGCGCCATTGCTCGACGATGGCGTCCATGTTCGACACCGACACGGTCCTGTCCCCCGTGCCATGCCAGACCGACACCGTCGGCCACGGCCCGTCGTGCCGCGACGCCTTGCGTACCAGCGCCGCCAGATCCTGCCCCGACGGGCCGCCATGGCCGCGCATGCGATCGAACGCCTGGGGCACACCTGCGGCCACGCCGTACGGCAGGCCGGCGATGATCGCCCCGCCGGCGAACAGTTCTGGCCAGGTGGCCAGCATCACCGCCGTCATCGCCCCGCCAGCGGACAGGCCCGTCACGAACACCCGCGCCGGGTCGATGTCATGCTCGGCAATCATCTGCACGATCATCGACCTGATCGACAATGCCTCGCCCCCGTCGCGGCGGATGTCGCCGGGCTCGAACCAGTTGAAGCACAGATTGGCGTTGTTGCCACGCTGTTGCTCGGGATAGAGCAGCGCGAAACCATGGTCGTCCGCCAAGGTCGACCAGCCCGATCCATGATCATATCCGGCGGCAGTCTGGGTGCAGCCGTGCAGCACCACGACCAGCGGTGCCCCCGATTCGAGTCCTTCAGGGATATGGATCCGCGCCGCAAGCTGCCCGGGATTGGCGCCGGTCACGACCATGTCGGTCAGCCGGTCGATGCCGCCGGGTCGAGGCTGGCTCATGCGCGTCTGCGCGGCGGCGAGCCGCGTAATGGTATCCGAAAGTGCGCGCATGAATCGATCCCCTCAGAGGGCGAACGACTCGTTCGCGCCCTGTTAAACGGATCATAGACCCGATTGTTGCTGCATTGCACAATAAACCTTCCCCGGGCGCCATCTCCCAATGGTCGCGGAAATCGATGCCCGCGCCCATGCCGCCATGGCGAAGACCGGGGCAAAGGGCCTCGCCATCGTCGTGATCGACCAGGATGCGGTGCACCAGGATCTGGCCTGCCGGTACGTGCTGGATCAGATGGAGATACAGCGGCAGCAGATCCTACGGCACATAGGCGTTGACGCCCAGCAGCATACCGGTGCTGGCCGGGGATGGAGCGGAAGAGGATTCGCGCTCGCTCACGCTACTGCCTGATGCCGCCGGAATTGGCGCGGGTGGGAGATGATCGGTCGGCGCCGGCAAGACAAGCCGGGTCGCCGTACTTTTCCTTCGGGCCTGCATGGCCCCGTTATCTCACCGCTTTATCCGCCTCGCTTATTCTGCCATTTCGCGCCTTGAATCAGGGGAGCAGCACGTGGCAACGATCGAGGGCGGGTGTCTGTGCGGGGCAGTGCGCTACACCGCGAACGAAGCGCCGCTGGTGGTGCGCGCCTGCTGGTGCCGCCTGTGCCAGTATATCGCCGCCGGCAATGCCAGCATCAACCTCGCCTTCAGGCGTGACGCCCTCACCATCCGGGGCGAGGTCACCGACCTTGCGGGTATTGCCGACAGCGGCAGCCATATGCACCGCTTCTTCTGCCCGGGCTGCGGCGTGCATCTTTTCAGCGAGGCGGAGGAGCGCCCGCATCTGATCATCGTCCGGGCCGGCACGCTCGACGATACGAGTATCGCGGTGCCCGATGCGCTGATCTGGACGCAGGAAGCGCCAGCTCATGCGCATCTCGACCCCGATATCCCACACTTCCCGCGCCAGCCACCGCCGGCTGCCTGAGGCCGCGGCATGCGTCAGACCTGACTCGCGGCAAGTCCATATCTGCGCTTCTCCCGGCCTTCGCCGCAAACCAAAAAGAAACACGCGGACAGCGCCCGATTACCCCCTCGACAACCGCGCGCGACGCGATCGCCCAGCCGTCCCGGCGGAAGAACCGGTCTGCGCGGCGGCGCGCGCCCGCTCGGCCAGCAACACGGCGATCTCGGTCCCTTCATAGCGAAAGGGCGGCTTGCGCCGATCGGGAAAGGATATCCGCATCCGCCCGATGTCGCCGGCAAAGGTCGCGGCGATGGTATCGAGCACGCGGGTCAACGATCCCTGTGCCACGACCTCCAGGTCGCCGCTCGCCCTGTCACAGTCGCGCGGACGCATCGCCGCGACCGCATCCTCATTCCACGAAATGTCCATATGTGCGCCTCTCCTTGTCACCGGAGCATCGGCGCGTGGAAACGGTGGCGCAATGATCTGGGTCAAGACGGCAGGGCAAGCAGCACACTCCCAGTCACGGCACCGGGTGTCAGAAAATAAGGGCGATCAGTGCAGCCCAAATCGCAATCGAGATTACTGCCAGAACCAGAAAGGCTATCCCGCCGGGAACACGGTCGCGCTCGTTTACGAACGCGTGCGGGGGTGGTGGCATTGTTTTGCCCATCTTGCGACCTTCCGACTAATGCACTCTCCTCGTGGAACAATGCACCAGTATAAATCGGGTTCCAAGAGGATTATTCCGGCCCCTCCTGTCGCTGGCGCGGCACTACTTCGAGAATGGAATCCCCCGCTTCGAGGTGCCCTGCCTCGATCTCCCAAAAGCCGAAGGCGCTGTCGCCGCGATAGATTCGCACGCCAAGTCCCGTGCCGATCTGCGCCAGTGGCCGGCCCACTTCGTCGGCCGTCACCGGCCGTTCGTGCAACGCGACCCGGCCGTCCGCTGCGGCGAGATCGGCCATGTAATCCGCGATATGCGGTCCATGGGTCGACCCGGCAAGCAGCAGCCCGGCGAAGCTCGCCGGGTTGATGACGGTGGTGGCGCCGGCCTGTTTCGCCAGCGCCTCGTTATCCTCGGATCGGATGATGACGCTGATCGGCACGTCGGGCGCCAGCCGTCGCGCCGTCAGCACGATCAGGATCGAGGTGTCGTCGCGCCCGGCGGAGATGATGATCGCACGGGCCTTGTCGATCTTGACTGCCTCCAGCGTCGCATTGCGGGTGGCGTCGCCCTCGATCACCGCGGCGCCGCATTCCTCGGCGAGGCGCAGCGCCGCCGGGCGCTCGTCGATCACCACGATGCTATCGGCCGGCTTGCCGCGCCGGATCAGTTCGCACACCGCCTCGGCGCCGCTGGTGCCATAGCCAGCAACCACGGTGTGGCCGCTCAATTGCTGCTGGATAACGCTCATTCGCCACTTCTCCCAGACGCGCTTTAGGAGGAAATCATAGGCAGTGCCCAGGAAGATCAGCCACACGAACAGGCGCACCGGCGTGACCACGAAGGTATCGAACATCCGTGCCTGCGGGGTCACCGGCACGATATCGCCATAACCGACGGTGGTGATGGTGATCATGGTGAAATAGAGCACGTCGAGAAAGGTGACATGGCCGTCGATATTGTCGCGCAGGCCATCCCGGTCGAGCCAATGGACCGACAGCGCGATACCGATCAGCCCAAGCGCGAGCAGCACCCGCCAGACCAGCGAGAGCCAGACCGGCGTACGGCTCTTCCTTCGCAGGTTGAGGAAGCTGTCCTTAGGGGTGGGGCCGCGCAGCATCAGACCGTGTAACGCGGGGCGGGGGGAAGAAGAAGCCCGACACGAAGCCCATCCTCCGTTGGGGCCGAGCTTGTCGGCGCCCTGTTCTTTACTTTCTCMCGTTGCTGAGAAGAACAGGCGCTGGGCCGATTGCCGGTCCGCCACGTACTTTCCTACCGCCGACCCAAGCACCATGACGTGCAATTCATTTGAAAGCGCCCGCCGCCGGTGCGACCCCGGATCGATCGAACGGCCCGGAAATGCAGATGCTGCGAATAGCCCTGATCCTGATCCAGGCCGCCACCGCAGCCGCTCAAAGCGCCACGCCTCCCGCGCTAAAGCCCGATCTTGCCCGGCTGTTCTGGCAGAATGACAGCACCCGCGCGCAGATGGAGGAGCAGGCGCTCGCGATCCACCAGAAGCTCGACGAGAATCTCGACGGCTATGTCACCCAGGAGGAGATTCGGCGCGCCATGAACGCACGGGTTGGCAGCTCGCCCCACACGACCGATCCCCAGGCGCCGGTGCCGCTCCTGTTGCTCGCGATGATCGATCAGGATGACACCGACCATGACGGCCGTATCTCTGCGGACGAGGCAAAGGCGGGTGCCGACCGCCAATTCGACCTGGACGACACCGATCATGACGGCGTGGTGACCCCGGACGAACGCTGGGCGGGCATGCTCCGCTTCGGCAAGGAGCATGCCGATCTGGTCGCTCAGGGAGTCGTCGCCCTCGAACGGAACCGGATCGCCAACGAAAAAAAGAACTGATTTCGGTTCGATTTCGGAACTATCCGAATAGACCCATGTTACCGCCAATATGGCGGGTAGGCATTTCTATCAGATATTCCGCGCGTACAGGGTTCCCGGCGTGCGCACCCCGGTCGCCTGGACCTGGCAGTGCATCGATCAGGTTGGCGCGCCGATGGCGCGCGGCGCGCTTTATGGCTCGCTGCCCGACTGCTTCGCGGCGCTCAAGTGCAACCGCATCCGGCTCGGCGATGCGCCGATCCGGATCGACCTCGCGGGTGCCAGTCCCGAAGACGCTTCGTCGGTGGTTGCTATCGCGATCAGTGAGCGCGATGTGACGATCACCAGCAGTGATCCGCGGCCTGTGCCTGGAGTCGCCTGATCCAGCACCTATAAGACGGGCCGATATCGCGCCAGGGACCGGCGGGGCAGGCGATGGAACCATTTTTGGCGCTTTGCGATGTTCCTGTTTTGATCTAGTTTTCGACTATGAGCCGATTCGCCCCAGACCTCGCCCCCGCCGATATCGTTCCGGTCATTCTGGCGGCCCCTGCCTGGGCACGCCTGGGAATCGCGGTACGCGATCCGCGCCTGCGTGCCCGTGCTGCTGAGAAGCTGGCACGGACGATTCTTGAAGAACTCGACGACGATGCCCTGGTACACGACGCGAACCAGCTCTCGCTCGGGTTCTAATCGCCC
Source organism: Sphingomonas sp. P3_C6 (assembly GCF_056402595.1). Taxonomy (NCBI): domain Bacteria; kingdom Pseudomonadati; phylum Pseudomonadota; class Alphaproteobacteria; order Sphingomonadales; family Sphingomonadaceae; genus Sphingomonas; species Sphingomonas sp. P3_C6. The sequence goes on along the minus strand of NZ_JBFUHB010000012.1, from coordinate 21,728 downwards.
GCCCGCGTCCGGTGGTGCGAGGCCTTGCAGGAAGAGCCAGGCTTGCTCTCGATCTCCCCCGCCCATAACATTGCGGCCATGCCCGACACCCCGTCCATAACCGGTGGTTGCCAGTGTGGTATGGTCCGTTACGTGGCGGACGCGGCGCCGGATTATGCCGGTTATTGCTGCTGCGCCGATTGCCGCAGGGCATCGGGATCGGGATATGTCGCGTTCATGGGTTTCCCGGCACGCGCACTCGCCTTCAGTGGGGATACGGTGCAGGTACGATCTCCCGCCTTCCGCGGTGGGGAGGCGGTGCGCAATCGGTGTGCGAAGTGCGGCAGCCTGGTATTCGGCGGGGTGGTCGGCGAAGACGTGTCTCATACCATCTACGCAGGATCGCTCGACGATCCGTCCTTCTTCCGCCCGACCATGGCCCTGTTCGACCGAGAGCGGCCTGGCTGGGCGATCCTGCCGCCGGGTCTGACGGTGTTCGACACCATGCCGGAATAGGGTGTCCTTTGGCAGGAGCGGATGCCTCGCGGTGGGCAGCTTCCACACCAGCTGTTCAGGCGTCAGCCGGTGTTCGGCGTGGAGTCCGGTTCGGTCGCTTGGTCGGCCTTGCCGGGCAGCGACGCGGACAGGTCGATGCGCTGGCGCGGGATACGCGGGCGGTTCTTTCGCTTCTTCGACCGGCGGCGCTTTTGTGATCGTGCCACGGCGTTCCTGATGAGCGGCAACATCAGGGCAGCGCCGCTCACGGCGATTGTGATGACGCCGAAGCCCATGACGACCGGCGTCATTGCCGGTCAGCGCGTTGGGATGTCCGGGCGTCGAAGCGAAAGGTCATGCCGCTCTCCAGTCCGGGCGAAACCCATCGTGCCMGAGCCGATGCGGTTCGCCGCCAGAGGCATTCATTCCATAAATATCGCCGCGGCGCGAGGGGCTCACGCGTAATGATATAAAGGGGAGGAAAGAGCCCCGGCCGGGTAAGGGGGAGGCCGGGGCTCTGCGTGGGCGCGAGAAGGGGGTGCCCACACATGAAAATGCTTAATTCATATTAATTAATTTTTGGTTAATTTTTTCCTTAAGCCGAGAGATTGCCACCAAAATGGCGCCAAAGCGGATGTAATTCGCGACGAGTTGAGGGCTGGTTTCACCATGACATCGCGCTCGCCTGCTCGACCTCTCACCGACCGGCTGGCGTTCGGCCTGGCTGACAGGCTCACACTGGAGGTCCGAGAGGCCCGCAGCCGAACTGCGCTTTGCCGAAGATGTCCCGCCGCAGATTATGCCGCCCGCGCGCCCGAAGGTATCAGCCGGTCCGGCGGCAGTTGATCGACTTCTGCTCGGCTGAATCGGAAAGCGCCGTCTTCGGGCCCTCGATCAGTATGCCCTGATCGCCGACCGCCTTCCACATGAGGCTCCTGCCGGGCGCGCGACCGATGTCGGAGCGGTATTTATTGTCTTCGTCCGACAGCATTTTGGTCAGCTCGAAGGTCTTGGCGCCGATCGTCAACCGCATCACGTCCCAGGATAGATCGTGATCGACCGTGAGGTCGAGGCCGCCGGCACAATGGTAATGCGCAACGCCTTCGATCCTGCTTGCGTCGCGCTCCAGCGCGGCCGAGCCGCCATTGGTGGTGAGGGGCGGGGCAATGAGATTGTCGACCGGGATATCCGGCGTGGCCTTGATCGAGGGCGTCAGGACCGGGCCCTGCGTCTCGACCGGCTCGGGTGATCCGGAACCGCAGCCGCACAGCAGTACCGTGAGCATCATGGCCGACCAGATACGCATCGAAACATCCCCCCAGGATCGGCGCCGTCCTTGGGACGGTGCCTCTCCCGAGGGCTAGCATGATCGTGCCGCGATGTCCTAGGCCGCGAGCTTGCGGATCTCGACCTCGGCGCTGTCGATTGCCTGCTGGCGGGCGGACTCGCCCATCGCCACGCCCTCGGCGCGGATGAAGCTGATGTCGGTGATGCCGAAAAAGCCGAAGACACCGCGGAGATAGGTTTCCTGATGGTCGAGGAACGCCGCCTGGGTGTCGGCGCCGTAGAAGCCGCCGCGCGACGAGGCGACGATCACGGTCTTGCCGCCGGCGAGGCCCTCTGCGCCGTTCGCGCCATAGCGGAACGTCTTGCCCGCGACCGCGAGGCGATCGATCCAGGCCTTGAGCTGGCTGGGGATGCCGAAATTATACATAGGCGCGCCGACCACGATCACATCGGCGTCGAGGAACTCGTCGAGCGCTGCCTGACCGGCGGCGAGATCGCGCTGGAGCGGCTCTGCCTCGGGCACGGCGCCCTGTGCCGCGGCGAGGTGGAGACCGGACAGGTGATCGACCGGATCGGTGGCGAGGTCGCGGCGGACGATTTCGATGCCGGGGTGCAGCGCCTGCTGCTGGGTGACGATCGAGGCCGACAGGTGACGGCTCACCGAGCCCGGGCCGAGAATGCTTGAATCGACGTGGAGGAGCTTCATGTTGATGTCCTTCGCAAGCGCATGAGATTGCGAAGGGGCAGATATGGACTCCCAATATAGCGTTGTAGCCTATATATTCATCTGGATACCATCTGGGATTCCGATAGATGCTCGATACCGTATCGCTTGACCAGTTGCGAACCTTCCTCGCCGCGGCCGAAGAAGGAAGCTTTTCCGCTGCCGGTCGCAGGCTCGGCCGTGCCCAGTCGGTCGTGAGCCAGACGCTCGGTTCGCTCGAGCGGCAGATCGGCGTGCAATTGTTCGACCGCAGCGCGCGCTATCCGGCGCTGACCGAGGCGGGCAGCGCGTTGCTGCCCGAGGCGCGGGAAGTAGCCGGGCGGATGGACAGCTTCAAGGCACGCGCCCGCGATCTCGCCGGCGGGCTCGAGGCCGAATTGTCGGTGGTGGTCGACGTGATGTTCCCGATCCATGTCTTTGCCCATGCGGTGCGGGATTTCGAGGCGACCTTTCCGCACACGCCGTTGCGCGTCCGGGTAGAGGCACTGGGCGCGGTGGTTGCGCCGGTGGCGGAAGGCCGTGCTGCTTTCGCGGTGGTCGGTACCCTGCCGCTGGTGCCTGAGGATTTCGTCCAGGAAAGGCTGTTGTCCATCCCGCTGATGATGGTGGCCGCCCCGACGCATCCCCTGGCGCAGCGTCCCGCCCCGATCCCGCGCGCCGACCTGACCGGGCATGTCCAGCTTGTCCTCACCGACCGCTCCGACCTGTCGCGCGGCAAGGAATTCGGCGTGCTCTCGCCCCGGACATGGCGCATCGCCGATCTTGGCGCCAAGCATGAATTCCTGCGGGCCGGCCTTGGCTGGGGCAGTATGCCCCGCCCGATGATCGACGCCGACCTTGCCGAGGGGCGGCTGGTCGAACTGGTGCTGGAGGATGGCTGGCCGGAGGGCAATCTGCTCCCGATGCTTGCCGCGCACCGCAAGGATACGCCGCCCGGGCCGGCGGGCCGCTGGCTGATCGAGCGGCTGAAGGACATGGTCAGCCAGTGTCCCGGGCAAGAGTCCGGAAAGGAGTAAAGGGGTGCCCGACCAACCAATCCCCGACCAGCCAATCCCCGACCACCCGATCCCCAGCAACCCGATTATCGTGTTCGATGCGGTATGCGTGCTGTGTTCGGCCAATGCCCAGTTCGTGCTGAAGCATGATCGGCGGGAGCATTTCCGCCTCGCCTCGATGCAGGGTGAAGCAGGTGCGGCCTTGTATCGCCGTTTCGGCATCGATCCGGCAGATCCCGACACGATTATTCTGGTCGAGGGCGACTCGGTAAAGCGGGACAGCGATGCGGTGCTCGCCATCTATGCCGGCCTCGGCTGGCCGTGGCGGATGGCTGCGGGCCTGCGGCAGGTGCCGCGTTTCCTGCGCGATCCAGCCTATCGGTGGATTGCGCGAAACCGCTACCGGCTGTTCGGCAAACGCGAGACCTGCTGGCTGCCGAGCGCCGATCACGCACGACGGGTGTTGTGAAGCGTGTCCTGATCCTCGGCGGCTATGGTGGGTTCGGCGCGCGGCTGAGCCGGCGATTGGCGGGACGGGGGCATCATGTCCTCGTCGCCGGTCGCAGCGGGGAGAAGGCGCGGGCCTTTTGCGCCGGGCTTGCCGGGACCGAGCCAGTGGTTGCCGACCGCAACGGCGATGTGGATGGGTTGCTGGCCGAGCATCGTCCCGACCTGCTGATCGATGCGGCGGGGCCGTTCCAGAACAGCGATTACCAGGTGCCGCTGGCCTGTGCGCGGGCCGGCGTGCCCTATCTCGACCTGGCGGACGCGCGGGAGTTCGTGACCGGGATCGGCGCGATCGAGGCCGAGGTGGCGATCATTTCCGGTGCGTCGAGCGTGCCGGCGCTGTCGGGGGCGGTTGCGCGGCATCTTGCGGCGGGGATGGACCGGGTGACTGAGGTCGAGGTCGCCATCAGCGCATCCAATCGCGCCACTGCCGGGCCTTCGGTCGCTGCGGCGATCCTGTCTTATGTCGGCAAGCCGGTGCGGCTGTGGCGCAACCGGCGCTGGACGCGCCGCTGGGGCTGGCAGGAGCTGCGACGCGAGACCTTCGCGGTGGCGGGCGTGCCCGATGTGTCCGGGCGCTGGATTGCGCTTGCCGAAGTGCCGGATCTCGACCTGATGCCGGACATGCTGCCGGGCCGCCCGGCGGTGACGTTCCGCGCGGGCACGGAGATTTCGGTCCAGACGATCGGCTTGTGGCTCCTGAGCTGGCCGATCCGCTGGTTCGGCCTGTCGGCCATGCCGCTCGCGCCGGTGCTGCTGCCGCTGCAGCGCCTGACCAGGGCGATGACCAGCGATCGGTCGGCCATGTCGGTGCGGCTGGCCGGTGAGGCAGGCGGCGGCTTTGTCGAACGGCGCTGGACCTTGATCGCCGATCAGGGTGACGGGCCGGAGACACCGACGCTTGCGGCGGTGCTGCTGGCCGAGGAACTGTTCGGCGGCCGGCTGTCGCCCGGTGCGCGCGATGCCGGGCGATTGCTCGAACTGGCGCAGTTCGAGCCGTTGTTCGCCACGCTGGCGATGCGGCATGAGACGGTCGAGACGCGGCTGCCAGATCCGCTCTACTGCCGGGTGATGGGGCCTGCCTTCGATGCCTTGCCGGAGGCGGTGCGGGCGATCCACCGCGTGTGCCGCGACGGCGGGGCCTCGGGCGAGGCGCGTGTGACGCGGGGTAGCGGTGTGCTGGCGGGGCTGGTCGCGCGGATCATGGGTTTCCCGCCGGCCGGCGTGCATGCGCTGCATGTCGGTTTTGCCGAGCGGGACGGAGTGGAACGCTGGACCCGCAGCTTCGGCCGCCATTTCTTCACCAGCCGGCTGAGCCGGAAGGGCGGGCGGCTGGTCGAGCGGTTCGGGCCGCTGCGCTTCCATTTCGACCTGCCATCCGATGCGTCGGGCCTGAGCATGGCGATGCGGCGTTGGTCGTTCCTCGGCATTCCTCTGCCGATCGCGCTCGCGCCCCGGAGCGACGCACGGGAATGGCAGGAGGGAGAGCGGTTTCGTTTCGATGTGCCGATCGGCCTGCCGATGATCGGGCTGGTGGTGCATTATGACGGGTGGCTGGTGCCGTGAGCAGGTGCCTCAGGTCCTGAGCGGCCCCTCGGCGAAATCGCCCTTCGCGATCGCATAAGTCACGTGCCGGATCACCGCGTCGCCCATCCGATACTCCTGGACCCGGTCGGTCAGCACGCCGCCGATCTTCTCAACTGCGCGGCGCGAACGGAGATTGTCTTCGCCGATGCGGAAGATGACGCTGTCGTAATGGTCGAAGGCATGACCGAGCATCAGCCGCTTCATCTCCCGGTTCCAGCCGCCGCCCCAGCGATCGCAGGCGAGGAAGGTCCAGCCGATCTCGACCTCGCCCGGATCGGCGAATTTTTCCGAATAGCGGGAGAAGCCGAAGACCGTGCCGTCGGCCAGGTCGCGCGCGACCAGCCCGCCGCGATCCGCCAGCGCATCGTCGAAAAAGGCGCGGAACACGGGTTCGCGATACCGCTCGCGCATCGGGTGCATCGCCCAGATCGCCGGATCGGACGCCACCGCGAACAGCGCGTCCCAGTCCTCCTGTGCCTGTGGGCTGAGCGAGAGCAGGTTACCGGTCAGGGACGGCTGAAAATCGAACATGGCATCCTTCCGATAATGCGCCGCCTATCCGGCAGTCGGCGCCGTCATGCAATGTTCGGATGCCGCTGGCTTGCGCTCCGGCCAGCCGCGCGGCATCCTCAAGCCATGAAGAGCTTCGTTCTCAACCACGCTGCAGCGTTCCCGCTCGGCTGATCAGCCGGCCCCGGGGGCGGCATCACCCGAATGTGTCCCACCCTCGATTCGGGGGTGGGTGTGATTGCCAGCATGAGAGCTTCCCATGACCGAATCCGACCCCGTGCGCGCCCTGAGCGCCGAAGACCTGCACTCCTTCCTCACCAACGGTTTTGTCAGGATCGACAATGCCGTGCCCCGCGCCACGATCGACGCGGCGAACGTCATATTGCGCCAAGCCCTGCCATGCGACCTCGACGATCCGGCGACCTGGCGGCAGCCGGTCGTGCGGCTTGGACAGTTAGATCAGCCACCCTTTCGTGAGGCGGCCAATATGCCGGTCCTGCACCGCGCGTTCGACCAGCTGGTCGGGACGGGGCGGTGGCTGCCGAGCAGCGGGCTCGGGACCTTCGTCGTCCGCTTCCCGTCGCCGGACGATCCAGGCGATACGGGGTGGCATATCGATGTGAGCTTCGGGACCGAGTCACCCGACTTCCTGCAATGGCGCGCCAATATCACCAGCCGCGGCCGGGCGCTGTTGATGCTGTTCCTGTTCAGCGATGTCGGGGAGGAGGACGCGCCGACCCGTATCCGGGTCGGCTCGCATATCGACATCGCCCGCCAGCTCCTGCCGGCGGGCGAAGGGGGCATGACGCTCGGCGAGCTGGCGGCGGACGGGTTCGCTGGATCGGCCGAGAGGCCGGAGGTCCTTGCGACAGGGCCGGCCGGCACCGTTTATCTTTGTCACCCGTTCCTAGTGCACGCGGCGCAGCCCCATCGTGGAATCCGGCCGCGCATCCTGGCGCAGCCGCCGCTGTTGCCGAAGGAGCCGCTGCCTCCCTGGCAGGTGGCTGGAGAAATGTCGCCGGTGGAACAAGCGATTCGGCGTGCCGTCTTGCGGGACGACACATAGCTGCCGGCCATTCTGCGGGAGAGCGGGGCGAGGATGATCGACGAGGGCGGTACGTGAAATCGAGGATCGTGCGGTGGTGATCAGCGTCGCGATATTTGTGCCTGCTGCGCGGCGATGTGACCGCGATCATCGGCGTGCCGCCCGATGCGCCTCCAATACCCTGAAGGCGTATCCAGGGCACCCGCTAGGTCATACACATGCCATGATAGCGGTACCAGTTGCAGTTTTCGTATGCTGCAATGCAATATTTGCACTTGCCTGAAAATCTGTTGCAGTGCACAACGACTGTGCCTTTCAGGCATCCTCTCCTAAAACTTTCACGGCCGGTCTTGTACCGGCCTTTTTTTTGTCCGCGATTCGGGTATGAAGACCCGCCGTCGTATCGCCTGACACATAAAAAGAAACGCAACAGGAGCGGAAAAGCCGCCGGGAAGACCGGCACTGGCGAGACGACAGCGCGGGGGATCGAGCAGCCAGAGGCGCTCTCCCCCGCACTTCCCTTTCCCCCTTTTTATTGCATCTTGATGTCGTCCTTCGCGTAATCGAGCCTCTCGTCTTTCGGGACGATACGTGCGGGCCTGTCGCTGGGTTGCGGCAGGCGGCAAACGCCGTCACCGCTGGTGGGGCCGATCCATCAGGCCGAAGAGAGTCGGTCCTTCGACCAGCATGCCGATGCCGGGAAGTCCGGCGAGCACGATGAAAGCGGCGATCAGCAATTCGAGCGTGGTTGCCGAATCCCCGCCGGGCGCCGCCGTCACCATGGACCGCAACACCATCATGGCCGCCACGCTCGCCAATACCATTGCGGCGCCCGCACACCGGATTCGCATCGTCTTTGTCCCAGCACCGTGATTGGCGCGGTGCGGACATGGGCGCGGTGGGCGTTAAGTTTCGAGAGCGAAGGGAGGCTGGCCGTATAAAGGCGACGTAGTGGCACAACAGGCGCTGAAATCGCCGGCCGTCAGATAGTCGCGGTGGTTGGCACTTGCCTCGCACAGCCACTCGACCATCATCACCGGCCGGCCGAGTGAAGAAACGTCACGCGAGATCGAGGCGATCAGCTTCGGGCTCGTGTTCAGCAGCAGGACGGCGCGGCCATCGGCGCCGGAATTGAACAGCAGATAACGCCCGCCGGCAATCGCGCCAGCGACGCGGGCCCGATCCTCCGGTGCGACTTCGGACCTGAAAGATACGGTTTCGGTCGGGCGCCTCTTCCCGAACAGGCGATGTAGCAAAGAGAAGTCCTTCCGCTTGATCGCCATAAACGTCCGATGTGGTTCAAACGCCCCGGCCCGAACGAGCCCCAGTCCGAACGAGCCCCGGTCCGAACGAGCCCCAGTCCGAACGAGCCCCGGTCCGAACGAGCCCCGGTCCGAACGAGCCCCGGTCAGAAAGATCAGGGAGCATCTCCTTATCCGGTCGCTGCCGGTGTCGATTCACTGAATCTCGCCGTTGGGCGACAAGCATCGTCTCATTCCGGAGCAAGACATGGCCGATGCCGATCCGATTGTCCACGCGCTGCATCCCGCGACCGCGCGCCAGGCAGGCTATGTTGCCTGGACCGCCGATCCGGCGATCACGCGGCTGTTCGTCGTGCTGCACGACCTGAATGCGGCTGGGGCACGGCTGGAGGAGCTTCACCACGAGCGACCCGATCTCGGTGTCGGCATGACGCGGGGCGACGTCGGCGGGGTGGTCGATCTGGACGAGCGCTGCCCGGCGTATTCGTTCGGCCATGGCTGGCGCGTCAGGGCGAATGGCGGGGCCTGCGCCGGGCTATGGCAATTGCTCGCCGCGCGGCGCGATGCCTGGATCGAGGCGCGGCTCGACGCGGAAGGCTTCGCGTCCTTCGCACCCAACGCGGCGAAGAGCTGCCGCATCGCAGCGCTCGACGAGGAGGCGATATCGGTCGAGCTGGCATGGGCGCGGTTCCGCATGGGCATTTTGGACTTCACGCCAGCCAGGGATTCACCGAGAGTGGCGGCTCCATGATGGAGTCGCGTCCGATGAAGATCCTGATGCCCGTGTGCCTCGCCCTGATGCTGGCCGGATGCGGCCAGCCGGCACCGCAACAGAACACGGCCGCCGCGGCGCCGGCCAAGCCTGAGATCGACTATCTCGCGCGGATCAACGCGCTGGCGCCGAAGCAGCGCGACGTCGTCTTCTACCGCGCGCTCGACGATGCGGGCAGCGACTGCCAGTCGGTTTCCGGCTCCGAACCGCGCGCGCCGGTGGCGGGCCGTCCGGCCTGGGCGGTGCATTGCGAGGACGGGCGCGATTGGGTCGTCATCCTGCAGGAAAGCGGCCTGCTCCAGATCGCGACCAATGACGTCGACGGCAAGGCGGCGGGCAACAGCACGCACTGAATCGGATCGCCGAGCCGCTAGGCCGGTTAGGCGAGCAGGGACTTGCTCGCGAGAATCCTCGGCGGCTTACTTGTGCGTGGCATGGCGCCGGTCGCGGCCGACTGACTCGGAAAAAGGGGAGGCGCAGGGCCTCCCCATCCCGTCACTTCGTCTCGAGCGCCTTGGCCATGTCGAGATGACCCTTGACCACCGGCGCGATCTCGCCCGCCGCTGCCTTCAGCGAGGGGACCTCGCCGTCCTTGGCGAAATTCTCCATCAGTTCGAGCGCATCGTCATGCGCGTCGATCTGGCCGTCGATATAGGCCTTGTCGAAATCGGCGCCCTTCAGCTTGCCGAGCTCGGCCAGGTCGTCATTCTGCTCTCCGGTCAGGGTAGCGTCCGGGGTGATCGCCGGGCTTGCCTTGGCCGCTGCCGCCTTGATCTTTGCGGTCGAGCTGGTGTGCGCCTTGATCATGTCGTCGGCAAAGGCCTTCACCTTGGGCGAGGAGGCGTTGGTCTTCGCCAGCTTGGCCGCGGCGATCTCGAACGCGTCGCTCTTCGCGGCGGTGTCGGCAAAGGTCTGGCCGCTCGGGGTCGGCTGGAGTGCGTCACCCGCCGCGTCGATCGCGTTCGAGGTGGCATTGCCCAGATCGGTCATCGCCTCCCCGGTTGCGTTCACGGCGTTGTCGGTCGCCTGCTCTGTCTTGGGCCCACAGGCAGCGAGACTGAGCGCAAGCGCGGCCGTGGCGACGGAAGCGAGATATTTCATGGGTCTCTTCCTTTGGATGCAGGCGGTTCGAACGCGCGGGGGAGATCGCTGTTCCAGCGCCACGCGTCCTCAGAGTCTGTTTGAAAATCCGCGAAAGGGCGAATTTTCATCGCGAAATGCGCTCACGGCGCATTTTCAAACAGGCCCTCAGCCCTGGTAGAGGCCCTCGCACCAGTGCGGAAAGATCCGATCCGCGGTGGCGGGATGCCCATAGAGGAAACCCTGGCCGACCGCGCAGCCGCGCCTGCGCAGATGATCCGCCTGCGCCCTGGTCTCGACTCCTTCGGCGACGATGGTGATGCCAAGATTGCGGCCCAGATCGATCACCGCATCGACGATCGCCGCATCGTCGGGGCTGTGCTCAAGATTGCTGACGAAGCTCCGATCGATTTTCAGGATGTCGACCGGATATTGTTTGAGATGGCTGAGCGAGGCGTAGCCAGTGCCGAAATCGTCGAGCGCGATGCGGATGCCGGCGGCGCTCAGCATCCTGAGCGCGCGGCCGACATATTGTGCGCCGCGGCCGAGGAAAACGGTCTCCGTCACCTCGATTTCGATCATCGACGGAGGCAGGCCGCACTGTAGAAGGTTTTCCAGAACACGCTCGGCGAAATCATCGCAGCGGAAGTCGTTCGCCGAGGTGTTCACGGCGATCGAAACCGGCTCAAAACCCTGGTCCAGCCAATGCCGCAAATCGCGCGTGACGTTGCGGAGCATATGATCGGTGATCTCGATCGACAGGTCGGGGTCGTCGAAGGCAGCGCGGATATCGGCCGGCTGGTGGGTGCCGCCCTGCGGGTCTTGCCAGCGCAGCAAGGCCTCGAACCCGACGAGGCGGTTCGTGTGGAGATCGATCTTGGGCTGGTAGAAGGCTTGGATCCGCGCATTGGCCAGCGCGTCCTTCGCCATGCTGATCATCGAGAATTGCCGCTGCAGCTCCGACCGCATCTCCGGCCGGAAGATGCGCGTGCGGCCGCGGCCGGCCGACTTGGCGGCATAAAGCGCAAGGTCGGCGGATTTCAGCAACTCGGTCGGGTTGTTGCCATGTTCGGGGAAGATCGAGGCGCCGATGCTCGCGGCGCAATCGAGCATCCGGCCATTATGGGCGAAGGGCGCGCGCAGGCTTTCGAGGAGCGAGGTGGCGCACCGCGCCACGTCGATGGCGCTGCCGACCGAGGGCATCAGGATGGCGAACTCGTCCCCGCCGAGCCGGCCGACCGTCGCGCCCTCCGGTGCGACCTCTACCAGGCGGCGCGCGAAGACGCGCAGCAGTGCATCACCTGCGTCGTGGCCGAGCGTGTCGTTGATCCGCTTCAGATTATCGACGTCTAACAGCATCAGCCCGATCTGCCGGTGCATGCCGGCGGCGAGCGCGATCGCGTCGTCGAGCTCTCCCTGAAGCGCAAGCCGGTTGGGCAGCAAGGTCAGCGGATCGTGAGTCGCGGCCCAGCGGATGCGCTCCTCGGCATCGCGTTCCTCCGTCACGTCCTGAAAGGTGACGATCACCCGGCTCATATCGCCCGATCCGTTCACCGATTTCCAGCCGGTCGATTTCAGCCAGCGTTGCGCGCCGTCATCGGCGCGATGGACGCGCAGCGCGATTTCGAAGCCCTCCGGCAGGGAACCGATCGTCGCCGCATTGACGATCGACCGGAACTTGTTGCGGTCCTCGGCATGGACGATCGCAATCGCCTCTTCCATCGTCGGGTCGGCGTCGGCGGGGAGGCCGAGCATGGCCAGCAACTCCTCCGACCAGCGGTGCTCGCCGGTGACGGCGTCGCAATCCCAGATGCCGAGCCGCGCTGCCTGCACCGCGAGGCGGAGGCGCTCTTCGCTCTCGGTCAGTGCCTCCTCAGCCGCGCGGCGATCATGGACGTCCTCGAGCGACCCATACCAGCGGATGACCTCGCCATGCTCGGTGCAGCGCGGCGCGGCGCGGGAGCGCATCCAGCGATAGACGTCGCCGCAACGCACGCGATATTCGACATCGATCGGGTGACGGCTCAGGACCGCGTCGTTCCAGGCCCTGACGGTCGGGACGACGTCTTCGGGATGGAGCGCCGCGATCCAGCAGTCGCCGCCCGCGTCCTCGGCGGCGCTGCCGGTCAGCGAGGTCCATAGGGGGCCGACCTCTTCGATCGATCCGTCTGGCCTGGCAGTCCACTGTATCTGCGGGCTTAGCTCGACCGAATGGCGGTGATGCTCGCGGCTCTCGCGCAGCGCCTGTTCGGCGCGGCGACGACGGGTGATATCCTGCGCGACGGTGATGACCGACCGGATCTCGCCGCTCCCGTCGCGGACGAAGGACAAGGTGACCTCGCACCAGATGACCGAGTCGTCGGGCCGGACATAGCGAAGCTCGATGCGAAAAGGCGAGCCGGTGTCGAGATGCTGGCGGAACTTGCCCTGGTTGCGGTCGATATCGTCGGGATGGATGTGGATCTGGGCCGGCATCGTCTCGACGTCTGCCATGGTGCGGCCGATCAGCGTGCAATAATGCTCGTTCGCCATCAGCAACCGGCCGTCCAGGTCGCGGTGGACGATACCGACCATCGCTTCGCGGAAAACCGTTGCGAGCTGGGTCTCGGGCCCGGGCGTTGGCCGCGGCTCGGGCCAGCGTTCGGCGCCGGCCAGCGCGGCGAAGCCGGCGAGCATGCGCAGCGCGCGGGCGTCGGGCATGCCGCGCCGGGCGGTGTCGAAAATGCACAGGCTTCCCGCATCGGCCTCGCCGGGCGTGCCGATCGGGACGACGACGGCGAAGCGCGCGCCAAGGAGCGCAGCGGCGGCTATCCGGCCTTGCCATTCGGCAGCATGGGTATCGGGGATGAGGACTGGCTCGGGCCGGCCGATCAGGTCGGCGGGAAGCAGCGCGTCGGCGGGACGCAGGGGCCCGCGAATGCCGATCTGGACACGTATGAGCTGACGGTCGGCAGCGGCAAAGCTGATGAAGCCCATCGGCGCATCGAGCGCGTCGATTGCCAGCGCGAGGATTCGCCGCAGGATCGAATCCTCCACCGGGTCGCCGCCCTGCGGCATCCGCGATGTGGACGATCCTTCCGGCCAGCCCCCGGCGCTATCCCAATCGGCTGAAAATGAGCGTGCGCCCGTGCGCTTCACGCGGTCCTCCCGGGCCGTTCGTCCCTCGGGATGGCCAAGGTTGAAACTATCGACAAAAGGCTAACAAACCATTGGATCACGACGATGTTTCGACCGGGTTTTCTGTCCGAAACGGAGGTTTGCACGCCGATCCGACGATCGTCGTAACACAGGTTAGCCGGTGGCAAATCCTGGCGATTGCGCGGAACGGAACGGCACCAGTCAGGTTGAGCCGCCGAAAGGAGCCTGCCGATGGCGACGCTGGTCGAAACCCGTGCCCTGCCGACCCTCACGCCCTTCGCGCTTGCCCTGCGCAGCGCGTTGAGGAACGGCGACAGCCGGCGCGTCGCGCGCTTTCGCGCGGGCGGCCTCGGCATCGAGGTAGCGGCGACCGGCGATTCGGTGTGGGCGCTGATCCGGCGCGAAGGCAAGGGCGGCCTTGCGCTTCGGCTCGCCTATGTGCCCGAGGGCGCTTTCGACTGCACCCGGCACAAGGCGCAAGGCGGCGAGGCAATACGCGTTAAGGTGGCAAGCGTGCTCGGCGTGCACGAGATCGTGCTGGCGTCGGGCGGTGAGGCGTTGGAGCATATTCGCGTGACGGTGCGTCTCACGCCGGCCTCGGCCATGTTCATCCCCTTCCTGCCGCGCGATCTGTATCCGCTCGACGCGAAGGACGATCCGGCCGGCGCGATCGGCCATGTCGAGGCGGCGCAGCGGGGCCTCAACGCCGGTCTGCTCTATTTCCGGATCGATGAGCCAGCTTTTGGAAATGTCCTGTATTTCCAGAATCTGACCGCGACGAACGACTATTATCTGGCGACCGGCACCAGGCCGGACGGGGCGGTGGGTGGTATCTGGCCCGAACTCGGCTACCTCCTCCCGACCCCGCTTCCGGGTGAGATCTCACCGGACAAGGCGCTGGAGGCCGGGGTGGAGGTGACGCTGTCGGACGCGATCCTCGTCTTTCGCCACGATTCTCCGCCAGCCGAAGCGGAATCCGCACGGCAGTTCCTGCAAATGCTGGGGGTCGCCTACAAGGAGATCGACCTGCCCGGGACCGAGTATCGCGACTGGATCGAACGAGCCGAACGGACCTTGGTCGATCTCGATACGGCGCCGGAGGCGATGATCAGTCATTATGGGCATCGCTATGCCCACCCCTACACCGCGGCCGAATATCCGGACATCATGGTGCAGATGTCGCTGCTTTCCGCAATCCATGACTGGGGCCGGTGGAGCGGCACCGCGCATCCGCTCGAGGCCGAGTTCAAGGCCGGGCTGAGCCGCTTCTACGACCCGAAGCTCAGGACGCTGAGGCGCTATTTGCCCAATGTCGGCAAGGACAAGGACAAGGATGCGGTCGACAGCTGGTATCTCTACCATCCGATGCTCAATCTTGGCCGGCTTGCGCTTCACGGCGACAAGGCGATGCGGCGGCTTTTCCTGAAATCGGTCGATTTCGGCGTGAAGGCGGCGCGGCATTTCAACTATGACTGGCCGGTCATGTACAAGGTCACCGATTTCACGGTGATCACCGAAGTCGCCGGCGACGATCGCGGCCAGACCGATGTCGGCGGCATCTATGCCTGGGTGATGCTGCAGGCGTATGAGCTGACCGACCGGCACGAATATCTGCAGGAGGCGCGCGCCGCGATCGAGGCGGCGATGGGCCGGCGCTTCAATCTCAACTATCAGGCCAACCTGACGGCGTGGGGTGCTGCGGCGTGCATGCGGCTATGGCGCATCACCGATGATCGGCGCTTTCTCGACCAGAGCTATGTCTATCTCGCCAGCTTCTTCCACAATAGCGAGATCTGGGAATCGGAGATCGCCTTCGCGAAGCATTACCGGAACTTCCTGGGCGTCACCTGCCTGCAGGATGCGCCGTATATGGCGATCTACGAATGTTTCGACAGCTTTGCCGCGTTCGAACACTATCTCGACGACAGCGGACCTGATCTCGAGCCGGCGGTGCGCATGCTCGTCGCCGAATATTGCAAATATGCGCTCGACCGGGCGTGGTTCTATTATCCCGACGCGGTGCCGAAGGAGATGCTCGCGACGGATATCCGCAACGGCCATATCGATCGCACGCTCTCCTTCCCGCTCGAGGATCTCTATCCGGATGGCCAGCCGGCGGGCCAGGTCGGGCAGGAGATTTACGGGGCGGGCGCGGCGTTCGTGTTCGCCACCCGGTCCTTCCACAAGGTCGATGAGGCGCCGTTCCTGCTCCATTGCAACCACTTCATTCGGGCGCGGGAACGGACGGCTGACCATGCGATGTCGATCTCGCTCGATGGCGGGGAGAGCTGTGCGGCGGCGCTCAGCCTGATCCGGGTCAAGCGCCGGACGCTGCCGAAGACGCGGGTCGTGACCATTGATGGCGACGTCATCCGTCCTCGCTCGGCGACGGCGGATCGCATCGATTATGTGGTGCCGGCCAATGGCCGCCTGGTCCTGACCTGGGAATGACTATCCCGGCCAGGCCGCCGCGCGCGTTGGCATGGGTTGTCGACGGGGCTGCGCTGCCTGCCAGAGCCGGCTGGTCGGCGTCGGAAGTGAACAGGGAAGGAGATATGATCGACCATGACTATTATACCCGTCGCGCCCGACACGAACGGGAAATCGCGGCACGGTCCACCGACACTATGGTCGCTATGGCCCACTGCAAGATGGCCGACGAATATGAACGCAGGATCGCGACGGTGTCGCAAATGGCCTCGTCCGGTTGACGGCCGTCATCTTATCGGCCTTCATACGTGGTACACGCGGCTTTTACTTGCCGTTCGGCTTCGGTGTTTCCCCGATCGTCTGGTCGAGGTGGAGATACAGGGCGCTGAAATCCGCCGCTGCCAGCAGACGCGCCAGATCGCCCACCCGGACATAGCGCTTGTCGCGCATGATGAGCCCTTCTTCGGCAAGCGCCTTCAGCGTGCGGTTGACGTGAACGCTCGTCAGCCCGATCGCGTCGCCAAGCTGTTCCTGGGTCAGCGGCAATTGATCGCGATCATCCGGGTCTAGCCCGGCCGCCCGGGAGCGCGCGGTGAATTCGCATAGCAGATGGGCGAGCCGCGCCCTGGCATCGCGGCGGCCGATATTCAGGATCCATTCGCGCAATATCGACGCGTCGATCAGCGCCTCCACCCACATCGCCTTGCCGATTGCAGGCCGGCTCAGCACCAGGTTCTGGAGTGCGGTGCGATCGATTTCGGCGGTCTTCAGTCGACTCAGCGCCTGGATGCTATGGTCGGCGCGGTTCAGGAAGAGTTGCTGGAGGTCGAGGAAATCCCCGGCCATGTGGAGCGAGACGATCTGCCGCGCGCCGTTCGAGGCCAGCTTCTGCCGGAAGGCGAGTCCGGAAAGGACGAAGCTGAACTGTGCCCGGGCCGGCTCGCCCTCGCGCAGGATATAGGCTGGCGCCTCAAAGGTGCGTTCGACGAAGGGAAGGGCCATGATCGCCGCGCGATCGGCATCGTTGAGCGCCGTCCGGCTCTCCAGCTTGCGCGCCATCTTCGACAGGACATGGTCGTCGGCTGACATCGCGGCTCTCCATCGGGCGGGAGCTCACGCATCTCTCAGTCGCCGGAGCCCATCTAACTCAACGGCAATGGATGCACCTTAACACACGAAAGAACATTGAACGAAACAATTGTAAGTAATATGATGAATATAAATGTTATCGCAATTGATGCGTCGCTGAACCGATGCTGTCTTTCGATAATCGCCGGATGACGGATTAGGCTCCGGTGACTGAGAGACATCGCGCTCCCACCTGTGGAGTGCGCTTATGTCCCGGCTCTATTTTCATCTTCATGACGGTGTCGACGTCCTGCTGGACAATGACGGAGTCGATATTTCGCCCGGGGACGCCGCGAAGCGGGCGTTGCACGAGGCCCGTGCCCTGATCGCGCACGAGGCGATCCAGGCTCGTATCGACCTGCGGCAGCGGATCGATGTCGAGGATGCCGACGGCGCCGTCATCTGCACCGTCGCCTTTGGCGACGCCGTGACGATCATTCAGGCCGCATAGCGTCGCCGCGCGGAGCGAAAGCGGCGGTGCATCGTTCGGGTGGCATGCCTCGATATTATTTCCACATCCACAACGGTACCGGCCTCACCCGCGACGAGGAAGGGCAGGAACTGTCCGGACCCGGCGAAGCGCATGAGGCAGCGCTCGCCGGCATCCGCTCTCTCCTCGCTGACGAACTCGAAGGCGGAGAGATCGACCTCGACGGGCGTATCGAGATCACCGACGGCGGCGGGGACGTGCTGCGGACGGTGGGATTCGGCGATGCGGTATCCGTCAATCCGGCAGGCTCGAAAAGCAAATGATCGAAAAACATTTGATGCGTCTGCGCGCGCGCGACTCGGTCAGCGCCGAGGAGGAGCAGGCGATMCGCGATGCGATGCTCGAACCCCGCGACGTCGCCGCCAGGAAGACGATCATCCGCGCAGGTCAGTTGCTGACGACGTCCACGCTCCTGCTCGACGGGCTGATGTGCCGGTACAAGGATCTGCGCAACGGCGAACGCCAGATCACCGAGCTCCATGTCCCGGGCGATTTCGTCGACCTGCACAGCTTTTCGCTGAAGCGGCTCGACCACAATATCATGACCCTGACGGCGTGCCGTCTCGCCATGGTCCCGCACGAGCGCCTGACCCGGATCACCGAGGAGCATCCGCATCTGGCCCGGTTGTACTGGTTCTCCACCAATCTCGACGCGGCGATCCATCGCGAATGGGAGGTGTCGCTGGGGCGGCGCACCGCCATTTCGAAGACGGCGCACCTGTTTTGCGAACTCCATGTCAGACTCGGCCTGGTCGGGCTGAACGACGACCTTAGCTACGACCTGAAGCTGACCCAGACCGACGTGGCCGAATGCCTCGGGCTCACTGCGGTGCACGTCAACCGCACGCTGCGGGACCTGCGGGAGCAAGGCGCGGTGGAGTTCGTCAGGGGCCGGGTCACGATTCTCGACTTGGCGAAGCTGCGCAAGATCGCCGAATTCGAGCCCGACTATCTCTACCTGGAACGGCAGCGCGAATAATCGGGATCTTCGAAAAAGCGCCGGCCGCCTTTTCCGAGTGACGGCGACCGGCGAGGAAATCGATCAGTGGCTGGCAGTCTCGCCAGCGGCCCGCAGGCTAAGATATTTGGTCACGATGGCCGGCAAACTCTCGTCGCAGAACTGCGCCATGGCCTGCTCTTCCTTCAGCGTCGCATCGAGTAGGGGGATGGCGTTGCCGAAATTGCCGGCCTCGGCGATCGTGATCAGGCCCTTGTAGCTGGCGATCTCGAAATTCTCGAAAGCGAAATTGGCGAAACTGTTCTTCAGGATTTCGTCCGGCGCAATCGTGTGAAGCAGTGCCGCCATATTGCCCGACAGGCTCAGCGCCGTGTCCTTGATGACCGAATGGGTTTCGTCGAGCGACGCGAGGATTTCGTCCAGTCGCTTGATCTGCTGCTCTGTCTCGACACGGTGCTCGCGCAGCCGCTGCTCGACCTCGGGATAATTGGAGAGATGGTTGATCTGCCGGTCCATCAGCGCCAGCGCCTGGTGTTCGACGGCATGCGCATTGCGCAGCCCGGTCACGAACACGGATCGGACGACGTCGGTGCGTTCAAGTACATCTGCCATGCTGATCTCCACCTGGTTCGAATAGGTCGTGAGACCATTCAACCGGGGAGGTCGCCGGGCGTTCCGGATATTGTCGTATATTCCCAGGCGGCTAACCCAGGTTAGTCGTTATTTGCGCCGGCCGGTCGGGCGGGGCCGCGCTAGAGTCGCAAGCCGAAGCGCGGGCCGATCCACGTCATCGCCAGATACAGCAGGACGGTCATCGCGCATCCGGCGAACAGCGCCGGCCAGAAGGGCAGCCCGCGGCGCAGCAGCGCCGGGATTACCAGGAACATCGGAAGCGAGGGCAGGACGTACCAGAAGGTTGCACTCGCATGGTCGGCCATGTTGGCGGCATCAGGCTTGTCGTGCCACAGCCACATCATGCCCAGCACGGACACGAGCGGCAGCGACGCGACCAGGGCGCCGAAACCGGGGCTGCGCTTCGCGATCTCGGAAACCGCGGCAATGATGATGCCGGAAATGAGGGCCTTGATCGCAAGATAGAGCATGGCGCTCAGTCTAGGTCGAGGCGTCCCAGTCGCCTACCCCCCCACCTACGCGCCGTCGGCGATCTCGATCCACACCGGCGCATGGTCGCTGCTCTTCTCCCAGCCGCGCACCTCGCGATCGACTTCGGCGGCGATGAGGCGGCCCGCGATCGACGGACTGAGCAGCAGATGGTCGATGCGCAGCCCGGCATTGCGGGCATAGGCGTTCCGGAAATAGTCCCAGAAGGTGTAGATCGTCTCGTCGGGGTGCAGGGTGCGCAGCGCATCGGTCCATCCCTGGTCCAGCAGGCGGAAAAAGGCGGCGCGGACCTCGGGCGCGAACAGTGCATCGTCCAGCCAGCGCTCCGGTTTGTAGACGTCACGCTCGCTCGGCATTACGTTGAAGTCGCCGGCGATGACGACCGGCATGCCGGTCGTAAGCAATTCCCCCGCGTGCGCGATCAATCGTTCGAACCAGGCGAGCTTATAGTCGAACTTCGGCCCGGGCCTGGGGTTGCCATTGGGCAGGTACAGGCCGGCGATCAGCACGCCGTTCACCGCCGCTTCGATATAGCGGCTGTTGAGATCGTCCGGGTCGCCTGGCAGGCCACGCCGCGTCTCGACCGGCGCGCCTACCCGACTGAGGATCGCGACGCCGTTCCAGCTTTTCTGCCCATGCCAGATCGCCTGGTATCCGGCATCCTCGATCGCGGCGGCGGGGAATTTCTCCTGCGGCGCCTTCAACTCCTGCAGGCAGACCACATCGGGCCGGCTTTCCTCCAGCCAGCGCAGCAGCACGGGCAGGCGGCCGTTCACGCCGTTCACATTATAGGTCGAGATCTTCATCGGCAGCGCCCCTTTGGGAAACCTCGCAACGTCTGCGGGTTGTTCCCATCTAACGCATGAAGGAGGCAAGCCGATGCTGGAACATGTGCCCCACTGGCTTGGCCGCCTGCTGCAGGGCGTTCGTGCGGGCCATGCCGGGCTGGCGGTCGCCGATCCCGATCTTGGCCTGACCGGCGTGTCGATCGACCTGTCCAGCCCTGCCTTCGCCAATGGCGCCCGCCTGCCTGAACGCTTCACGGCTGACGGGAAAGGGGTTTCCCCGCCTCTGACCTGGGGGACACTGCCGGAGGGCACCCGCAGTCTGGCGCTGATCGTCGAGGATCCCGACGCACCATCGCCGGTTCCCCTCGTTCACGCCGTCATCTGGGGCCTGCCGGCCGACGAACACCGGCTGGCCGAAGGATCGATCGTCGGGGATGGAGACGGGGAAGGCGATGGCCGCGACGTGGGGCGCAACAGCTTCTTCGCGCAAGGCTGGTTGCCGCCTGATCCGCCGACCGGGCACGGATCGCATGATTATGTATTCCAGCTCTTCGCGCTGTCCGACGTGCCGAAGCTCGACCCCAATCCGGGCCGGGCGGCGATCGTCGAGGCGATTCGTGGGCATGTGCTGGCGGCAGGTGTGACGACAGGCACCTATTCGCGCGGCGAGCGGGCTCCGACTGGTTCGGTGCAGTTCGGTGGCGCGGCGCGGGCCTGATGGCGGAGCAGATCGACCTGTTCGGGGCAACCGCGCCTGGCCTTCCGCCCGGATTGCCTGCCGGGATCGACTATACGCCGGACATCATCACGCCCGAGGAGGAGCAGGTGCTGGTCGCACGGCTGGAGGGGATCGAGGTAACGCCCTTCCGTTTCCAGGGCTGGCTCGGCAAAAGGCTGACCACATCCTTCGGCTGGCGCTACGATTTCGAGGATGCGAGCTTCGGGCCGACCGAGCCGATTCCTGATTTCCTGCTGCCGTTGCGCGATCGGGCGGCACGCTTCGCCGGACTGGCGGCGGACGATCTCGTCCAGGTGCTGATCGTTCGCTACGATCCCGGCGCGGGCATCGGCTGTGACGTGCTCCCCTGAAATGTGACCGAGGATAAGTAGAGTCCGACGCGAAGGGAGTTGGACGGATGAAGCGCAGCAGGTTCAGCGAAGAGCAGATCATCGGGATATTGAAGGAGCAGGAGGCCGGCATGCCGACAGCGGATGTGTGCCGGCGCCACGGGATCAGCCCGGCGACGTTTTACAACTGGAAGTCGAAGTTCGGCGGACTGGAGGTTTCGGAAGCCAAGCGGCTGCGCGCGCTCGAGGAGGAGAATGGGCGGCTGAAGAAACTTCTGGCTGAAGCGATGCTCGACAATGCCGTGCTGAAGGATCTGGCGTCAAAAAAATGGTGACGCCCGGCGCGAAGCGGGAAGCGGTCGC
>NZ_JBFUHB010000011.1:0-135100 GCF_056402595.1 Sphingomonas sp. P3_C6 | reverse complement strand
AATCCAGCTTCGCTTCGCCAAATTCGGCGATATCGACGCACGTCTCCGCCCCGCACAGCACCGCTGCAAACGCTATCAGCAATATGTCCGGCAAGGCATGACTGACATTCGCACGACGAGGGTCCGGCACAACCTCGAATAGCTCTTGGAAACCCCGCATCTGCTCCTCCCAGGCAATCCAGGAGACGATACAGAATCCAATCTGGCAAACTGCGCCAGACCCTTATCGCCATATGCGATTCCCCTGCCCGCTGGGAGAGGGGAAACGCGTTGGCGTTCAGACCAGCCGCAGCCCCGGTCGCGTGCCTGCCCGTACGCGGCGTATATAAAGCTCGTCGTTGCGGCGCTGTTCCTGCCAGAGTCGCTGGATGCGGAAGCGGACGCGGCACCATTTCTGCACTTCGTCCCACCGGCTGGCCTGAGTCGCCTGGGCGATGTTGCGCTCGATCGAGTCGAGGCAGCGTTCGCCCATCGTCATCGTCTCGTGCGCGAGTTGGGCAATTTCGTCGTCGCCGGCCATTGTCATTCCCGCTCTCCCTTCGGGTTTATTTATTCCCGATAGACGAGTGCGCGCGGTGGGTTGTTCCGCCTAATCGTGCCTAAGTATCGGTTAAAGGGCAAGCGTGACGCCGAGTCGTGCGTGGTGGGCGTGTTGGTATGGTCGCCGGGCTCGACCGACAGGGTCTGAAGTAAAGATTGAAGAAAATCCGATACCTGTCGCATAATTATTGCTCGCGACCGGTGGCGGCGGTGGCTGGATCCGCCCATCGCCCGGAAATACCTGCGGCGCCGGGTCAGATACTCTTGCGGCCCGAGTGCGGAAAGATTTTTCCCGGCTGCAAATTGCACGCGCTTCCGGACCTCTCGCAGGTGGGTGGCAAAAATCGCCGGCTGTCTGGGGTCGCCCCGGCGGCTCGTCCCGGCCGGATATATCAAGCCCGCGGGAATACTTGCCCTCCAACACTGCGTCTGTATCCGCGCTCGGGCAGCGCGGGTCTTTCAACCCACCACCCTCTCGTCTAAAGCCCGCTGACTCATGACCGACACATCCGATACCCAGCGCGACTATCGCGACACCGTCTTCCTCCCGAAGACCGATTTCCCCATGAAGGCCGGCCTCGCCCAGAAGGAACCGGCGATCCTGGAGCGCTGGGCAAAGATCGGCCTGTACGATCGCCTGCGCGAACAGCGTAAGGGGCGCGAGCGCTTCATCCTTCATGACGGCCCGCCCTACGCCAATGGCGACATCCATATGGGCCACGCCATGAACAAGGTGCTGAAGGACATCATCGTCCGCAGCCAGTCCCTGCTGGGCAAGGACGCGCCTTATGTGCCCGGCTGGGATTGCCACGGCCTGCCGATCGAATGGAAGGTCGAGGAGGCGTATCGCGCGAAGAAGCTCGACAAGGATCAGGTGCCGGTCGCCCAGTTCCGCGCCGAATGCCGCGCCTATGCCGAGAAATGGGTCGCGGTGCAGCGCGTCCAGTTCGAGCGGCTCGGCGTGATGGGCGACTGGGCAGACCCGTACCTCACCATGAAGTACGAGGCGGAAGCCGCCATCGTGAACGAGCTGCTGAAGTTCGCCGAGAGCGGCCAGCTTTATCGCGGCGCCAAGCCGGTGATGTGGTCGCCGGTAGAGAAGACCGCTTTGGCCGAGGCCGAGGTCGAATATGAGGATGTGGTGTCGACCCAGATCGACGTGGCGTTCGAGATCACCGAGGCACCGAACGCGCCCGAGCTGGTCGGTGCTTATGCAGTGATCTGGACGACCACGCCCTGGACGATCCCGGTGAACCAGGCGCTGAGCTATGGGCCGGAGATCGAGTACGCTCTCTACGATGTGGTGAAGCCGCACTGGCGCGACGGTGAACCAGACTTGCGTTGGCAGAATGGTCGCCGAGTTCTCATCGCTGCAGATAATGCGCTGCGAGCCGAGTTCGAAAAGCGCTTCCGTAAATATTGGACGGGTGGAGAAGATTCGCATCTGGTTGAAGTGGCACGCTTCAAAGGCTCCGACCTTGCCGGCGCCGTCGCCCGCCACCCGATGCACCATCTCGGCGGCTTCTTCGCCAAGCCGCGTCCATTCCTGCCCGGCGACTTCGTCACCACTGACGCCGGCACCGGCCTGGTCCATATGGCCCCAGATCACGGCGAGGACGATTTCCTCCTCTGCAAGGCGCACGGCATCGACCCCGTCTTCGCGGTCGATGGCGCGGGCATGTACCGTGCCGACTGGCTGTGGCTGGGCGGGCAGGGCAGTGTCATCAACAAGAAGTTCGTCGCGTCGGACGGGCCGATCTGCACCGATCTGCGCGAGGTCGGCGCGCTGCTCGCCGCCTCGGACGACTTCGCGCACAGCTATCCACATAGCTGGCGCTCCAAGGCGAAGGTGATCTTCCGGGCGACGCCGCAATGGTTCATCCCGATGGACGAGATCAAGCAGGACCTCGCCGTCGCCGAGCCGATCGAGCTCGGCGTCGATGCCGGCCTTGCGCCGATGCTCGGCCACGGCGTCGGTAATGCGCCGACCCTGCGCGAGATCGCGCTCGACGCGATCGAGCGGACCCGCTGGGTGCCGCCGCGCAGCCAGAACCGCATCCGCTCGATGGTGGAAGGGCGCCCCGACTGGGTCATCAGCCGCCAGCGTGCCTGGGGCGTGCCGATCGCACTCTATGTGAACCGCGTGACCGGCCAGTATCTCAACGATTCCGCGGTCAATGCGCGCATCGTCGAGGCGTTCAAGGCGGGTGGGGCCGACGCATGGTTCGCGGCCGACCATCAGGCCCTGCTCGGCGAGACATACCGCGCCGAGGATTATGAGGTCATCACCGACATCCTCGACGTGTGGTTCGATAGCGGTTCGACCCACGCCTTCGTGATCGAGGCGCGCTACGGCGAGGGCGTTCGCGCCAACCTCTATCTCGAAGGCTCGGACCAGCATCGCGGCTGGTTCCAGTCGTCGCTGCTGGAAAGCGCCGGCACGCGTGGCCGCGCGCCCTATGACGCGGTGCTGACGCACGGCTTCGCGCTGGACGGGCAGGGGCGCAAGATGTCCAAGTCGCTCGGCAATGTCGTCGATCCGCTGAAGATCATCAATGAATCGGGCGCCGACATCCTGCGCATGTGGGTCGCCTCGACCGATTATTTCGACGATGTGAAGATCGGCAAGGAAGTGCTCGGCACCGCCTCCGACGCCTATCGCAAGCTGCGCAACACCTTCCGCTATCTGCTCGGCGCGCTCGACGGGTTCAGCGATGCGGAGAAGGTGGATACGCGGCACATGCCCGAGCTGGAGCTGTACGTGCTCCACCTGCTCGGCCGGCTCGACGTCGAGCTGAAGGCGGCGACCGAGAATTTCGAGTTCAACCGCTATCTGCGGCTGCTCACGGATTTCGCGCAGGAAGACCTGTCGGCCTTCTTCTTCGATATCCGCAAGGACAGCCTTTATTGCGACGCGGCCGACGATCCCAAGCGGCGCGCGTATCGCACGGTGCTCGACATCCTTTTCCACGCGCTGGTGCGCTATGCCGCGCCGATCATCTGCTTCACGGCGGAAGAGGTGTGGCAGGCGCGCTTCCCCGATGACGAGCGTTCGGTCCATTTCCTCGAATGGCCGGTGCTGCCTGCGCTGCCCGGCGACGATGCGGTCGCGACCGTCTGGGCCGATGTCCGCGCGCTGCGCGTTCAGGTGACGGAGGCGATCGAACCGCTGCGCCGCGAGAAGATCGTGCGGTCCAGCCTCGAGGCGGAAGTGACCGTCCCGAAATCGCCCTTGTCGAACGAGGCGCTGGCCGAGCTGTTCATCGTGGCGAAGGTGTCGACCGGCGATAGCGTGTCGGTGACCCGCACCGCTTTCCATAAATGCGGCCGCTGCTGGCGGCATCTGCCCGATGTGGCCGAGGACGGCGCGCTCGATACGCGCTGCGCGAAGGTGGTGTCGTAATGCGCGAGCTTCCCCTGGTCGGCCTTGCCACCGGCGCCGTCCTGTTCGTGATCGATCAGGCGACCAAATATGGCATCACCGATGTGCTCGGCCTCAATGAATCCAGCCTCGGGCGGGATATCACCTCCTTCTTCACGCTGCGGTTCGTCGCCAATCGCGGCGTATCGCTCGGCCTGCTGCACGCGGATACCGAGGCGATGCGCTGGGGTCTGGTTGCGCTGACGGCAGCGATCGCGGTCGGGGTGCTCGTGTGGATGCTGCGCGAGCCGAACAAGCAGGACCAGGTCGCGCTCGGCCTCGTGCTCGGCGGCGCGGTGGGCAATATCCTTGATCGGATCCGGTTCGGTTATGTCGTGGATTTCGCGGATTTCCACATCGGGGCATGGCGCCCCTTTTTGGTCTTCAATGTCGCCGATGCGGCGATTACGATAGGGGTGCTCATCCTGCTTGTGCGAGCGCTCCTGGTGCGCGACAAGCCGCGGGCAGGGCGTGCTTCAGTGGAGAATATGAATGCGTAAGTTGGTGTCGATCGCAACCGGGCTCGGCCTGGCCGTCCTGCTCGCCGGTTGCGGCCATGGCGGCATGGACCGTACCCGCCCGGACGAGTTCGCCGTCGCGCGCCAGGCGCCGCTGGTGATTCCGCCCGACTTCTCCCTGACCCCGCCCCAGCCGGGCGCTGCGCGCGCCAATGACGTGAGCCCGAACGCCCAGGCGCTCGACGCCCTGTTCGGCGGCAAGTCAGCGCGCAGCGCATCGGAAAGCGCGACGCTCGATTCAGCCGGCGCCGATTCAGCCGACGGGGGCATCCGCTCCGCCGTGGGCGATCCGGGCACGGCGGTCGTCGACAAGGGCTCGACCACCCGCGACATCGTCGCCGCCCCCGAGGGCGACGGCCAGGACGCCCGCGCCGCAACGCCGAATCCCTAAGCCGTATTCCCCTCCCGCTTGCGAGTGCCACTCGCCTTCGGGTCGGGATTGCCCCCGGCAATCCCTCAACTATGCTGGGGGCATAGTTGACCCGGAGGCGAATGGCACTGGGTCGGGGGAGGGCCTGTTGGACAAAGCTTACGGTCGACCGACGCTCCGGGCTCGCGAATTGCGCGCCAATGCGACGGATGCCGAACGCTTGTTGTGGACGCACCTCAGCGCCCGGAAAATCGCCGGTGTCCGTTTCAATCGCCAGGTTCCAATAGGCCCGTTCATCTGCGATTTCGTCTCGCGGGCAACGAAGCTGATCGTCGAGGTAGACGGCGGCCAGCATGATTCAAATGCGTCGGCAGATGAGGCACGAACGCGGTACCTTGAAGCCCGGGGATTCCGGGTGATCCGGTTCTGGAACAACGAAGTGCTGCAACAGATCGAGGGCGTCGTGGACGAAATCGAGCGCGCGCTTGCGGACAGGCCCTCCCCCAACCCCTCCCGCAGGCGGGAGGGGAGTAGTGTTGCGTCCGTCGCGCGGTCCGCTCCCTAACCATGCGCGCGATTCTGATCCGCAGGCTCGCGACCGCCATTCCCACGCTGCTCGCGATCATCCTGCTGTCGTTCGTGCTGATGCGCGCTGCGCCGGGTAGCCCCTTCGATACCGAACGCCCGCTCGACCCGGCGACCCGCGCCGCCTTCGCCGCCGCCTATGGCCTCGATAAACCGCTGCCCGAGCAGGCGGTGCGCTATCTCGGGGGCGTACTCACCGGCGATTTCGGGCCGTCGCTGGTCTACAAGGACTTCACCGTCGGGGCGTTGATCGGGCAGGGCTTGCCGGTGTCGCTGGCGCTTGGCGGCCTCGCGCTAGTGCTGGCGTTCATGCTCGGCATCGGCGGTGCGACCCTGGCCGGGATGCGTGCCGGTAGCCTGACCGACCGCATGGTCATGACGACCGCCACGCTGCTGACCGCGATCCCGACGTTCGTCACCGGACCGGCGCTCGCGCTGGTCTTCGCGCTATGGCTCCAGCTATTGCCCGTCTCCGGCCTCGACGGCGGCGCGTCGCTCGTCCTGCCGGTGGTCGCGCTGGCGTTGCCGGTCGCGGGGGCGATCGCCCGGCTGGCGCGTGCCGGCCTCGCCACGGCGCTGGCGCAGGATCATGTGCTGACCGCCCGTGCGCGTGGCCTTGCGCCCCGCATCATCCTGTGGCGCCACGCCCTGAGGCCCGCGCTGGTACCGGTGGTGAGCTATCTCGGCCCCGCGGCCGCCGGACTGCTTACCGGCGCGGTGGTGATCGAGACGGTGTTCGGCCTGCCGGGGCTCGGTCGCTACTTCGTGCAGGGCGCGCTCAACCGGGACTATCCGCTCGTGCTCGGGGTGGTGATTCTCTATGCTGGCCTGATCCTGCTCTTCAACCTGATCGCCGACCTTGCCTATGGCTGGCTCGACCCGCGGGTGCGCGGATGAAGCTGGCCGGGGGGACCATCGTCGCGGTCGTGCTGGCGGCGCTGCTGCTGCCGCTCATGCTGCCCTGGGGCTATGACCAGATCGACTGGGAAAATGTCCGTGCCGCGGCGTTCACCCATGGCCATCTGCTCGGAACCGACAGCGTCGGGCGCGACCTGCTGACCCGGACCCTGGTCGGCACGCGGGTCACCCTGGCGGTCGCCGGCGCGGCGGCGCTGGTCGCCCTTTTGATCGGCACTGTCTGGGGCGCGATCGCCGGCTGGGTCGGCGGGCGGGTGGACGAGGCGATGATGCGCGTGGTCGACGCGCTCTATGCGCTGCCCTTCATGTTCGTCGTTATCCTGCTGATGGTCGTGTTCGGCCGGTCGATCCTGCTGGTGTTCCTCGGCATCGGGGCGGTCGAGTGGCTCACCATGGCGCGGGTGGTGCGCGGGCAGGTGATGGCGCTGCGCCACCGGCCCTTCATCCTCGCGGCCGAGGCGGCCGGGGCGCCTTCCGGGGCTATCCTGCTGCGCCATGTGCTGCCCAATGTCGCCGGCGTGGCGCTTGCCTATCTGTTGCTGACCGTTCCGCAGGTGGTGATGGTCGAAAGCTTCCTCTCCTTCCTCGGCCTTGGCGTGCAGGAGCCGCTCACCTCGCTCGGCATTCTCGTCCATGACGGCGCCGAGGACATGGACGTCGCGCCGCTCGCCCTGCTGGTGCCCGGCGGGGTGCTGGTCGGCCTGATCCTCGCCTTGACCGCGCTGGGCGAGCGGCTGCGCGATCGGCTCGCGCGGTGACGCTCTATGCCGTCGAGCGGCTCGGCGTGGCGATCGGCGGTACGTCGCTGGTCCGCGACGTCGGCTTTACGGTCGAACCCGGCCACTGCACCGCGCTGGTGGGCGCCTCGGGATCGGGCAAGAGCCTGTCCTGCCTCGCGCCGTTCGGGTTGAGCGCGGGCATCGCCAACGGGTCGGCGCGGTTCGAGGGGCATGAACTGGTCGGCCTGACCGAAACCGATCTGCGTCCGATCCGCGCCCGTGCCGGCTTCGTCTTCCAGCATCCGCTGACCGCGCTCACGCCGCACCTGAAGATTGGCGCGCAATTGACCGAAGCGGCGACTGCGCTGGGCGGGCCGCGGCCCGATCGGGCTGCGCTGGCGGCGATGCTCGACCGGGTAGGGCTGGCCAGGCCCGAGGCGACGCTCGACGCCTATCCGCACCGCCTGTCCGGCGGCGAGCGCCAGCGCGTGCTGATCGCCGCCGCCATCGCGCATGGCCCTTCGCTGCTGGTCGCCGACGAGCTGACCAGCGCGCTCGATGCGCATCTGCGGCATGCGATCATGGAGGTGCTGGCACGGTTGCGCGACGACGGGCTGGGCCTGCTGATGGTCAGCCACGATCTCGCGCTCGTCGGGCGCCATGCCGATCGGATCGTGGTGCTCGAGGCGGGGCAGGTTGCGGAGGCCGGCGTGACGGGCGAGGTCATGACACGCCCGGCCGGCAACGCGGCCCGTGCCCTGATCGCCGCAAGCCCGAGGCTGGACGATCCGGCGCCGGAGCTGCCGGCGACGGGCAGGACCTTGCTCGAAGCCAATGGAGTCCATGTCGGCTTTCCCGCACCCGGCTGGCGGGGCGGGCGGATCGCCGCGGTGGACGGTGCGTCGCTGAGACTTGCCGAGGGCGAGGCGCTGGCGATCGTCGGGTCGTCGGGCTCCGGTAAATCGACCCTGGCGCGCGCCATCGGGCGGATCGGGCCATGCGACAGCGGCGAGGTGAGATGGCGCGGCGAGCCGCTGCCGCCTCGCCGCGCGATGCGGCGTAAGCATCGCGCGCTGATCCAGGCGGTGTTCCAGGATCCGTCGGCGAGCCTCGATCCGCAATGGACGGTCGTGGAAAGCGTTGCCGAACCGCTCCGTCACCTGAAGCCCGACCTGACTGCCGCGGACCGCCGTTCATGTGCGATCGAGGCGCTGGAAACGGTGGAGCTGGGCGCGGGCTTTGCCGACCGCCGCCCGGCCGGCCTGTCCGGCGGGCAGGCGCAGCGTGTGGCGATCGCGCGGGCGTTGGTCGCGTCGCCCGATCTGCTGATCCTGGATGAGGCGACATCGGCGCTCGACGTGCTGGTGGCTGGCCGGATTCTCGAACTGCTCGAACGGTTGCAGCGGATGCGCGGGCTCGCGATCCTGATGATCACTCACGACATCGCGGTGGCGCGCCGGCTGTGTCACCGCATCGCGGTGATGGACGCGGGACGGATCGTCGAAGAGGGGCCGGCCGACATGATCGTCACCGCGCCACGATCGGCGGCGGCGAAGGCGCTGGTCGCCGCGAGCGGATAAGCAAAAGGGGACGGTTCGCGCCGTCCCCTCTTACCCGTGACGACCTGCTTAGAAAGAGGCGCCGATCGAGAAGACCGCACCCGCCTTGGAGGCATTCTTGCCGGTATAGGTGATGAAGTCGCCGTCCGTATCGACGTAGGAAACGCCGAAGGTCAGTGCCTTGTAGGTCACCGTCGCGCCGAGGCCCCAATCGGTATATTCCTTGCCGATCGAAAGCCAGCTCGGGCCGAAGGTGTGGCCGAGGTGACCGGTCAGGCCGATCGGCGTGCCGGGGATAGCCGCCGACAGGTCGCCGGCGAGGTACAGATTGTCCTGCTTCGGGCCGATCTGGTCGAGCGCCAGGGCCTTCTGCTTCGGCGCATAGTTCGCCGTCGCCTTGGCCGTGACCGGGCCGAAGGTGTGCGCGACCGAGACATAGGGCTCGATGAAGTCGGAGCTGCTCTTGTCGCCGCTGATCTTCGTCTTCGGATAGACGTAATACAGCGCGCCGATGTCGAAGGTCGTGCCGTTCACGGTCTTCTTGAAGCCGGCGATCAGGTCGAGTTCCTGCGTGCCGGTGACGGCCGCGGTCACATAGTTGCTGACCGAGGAGCCCCAAGCCGAGACATAGAAGCCGGATTCGTGGCTGACCGTGATGCCGCCCTGGACGGCGATGTTCTTGTCGGTCTGCGAGATGCCGCGGAAGCGGTAATCGGACACGATCGTGGCGCTGCCATTGATCGTGATCGGCGGCGGCGGCGCGGTGTCATCCGCAAAAGCCGGCGTGGCGAAGGCGAGCATCAGCGCGCTGAGGCTGATCGTGGAATAGCGCATGGGTGTCCC
Organism: Sphingomonas sp. P3_C6; assembly: GCF_056402595.1. Lineage (NCBI taxonomy): Bacteria > Pseudomonadati > Pseudomonadota > Alphaproteobacteria > Sphingomonadales > Sphingomonadaceae > Sphingomonas > Sphingomonas sp. P3_C6. Next base: position 125,627 of record NZ_JBFUHB010000011.1, on the reverse strand, counting down.
TTTCAATTGAAAACGGGTCCCCACCTGCAGGCCGAAGGACGAGGCATCTGTGGTGGGCCGTGTAACGACCCCGTGCCAATGTTTCCGTTCGGTAAGGAAAGATTGCCGAAATGCGCTGCGCTGCACAACATAATTCTGTCACACGCCCGCCGGTTTGCGGAGCATGTTGCGCTTTCGCAACAGTATCGAGGCTTCAGGGCAACGGGTTCGCGGGTGGCGAATCGTTGCTGATGTGTATCCGGCGATTTGGATAAGGGATCTCGATCCCATGGTCCTTGAACAGCCACCACAGCCGGTTGAGCACGTCGGACCTGACATTGCCGACGCCGCTTTCGGGGTCGCTGATCCAGACGAGGATGTCATGCTCGACACCGCTTTCGCCGAAGCCGGTCAGCCAGACATTGGATTTGGGGCTGTTGAGTACCCGCGGGCTCTCGGTCGCGGCGCGGAGCATCAGTTCCTGGGCAAGCTTCAGGTCGCAGCCATAGCCCACCGTCACCGGAATGCGCACGCGCACGTTGCGGTCGGTATAGGACCAGTTCTCGACCTCGTTGGTCATGAGGTTTTCATTCGGGATCAGATGCTCCTTGCCGTCGCGCGTCAGCACGGAGACGGCGCGGATGCCGATCCGGTTGACCCAGCCGAAGCTCTCCCCGACGACGATCACGTCGCCCGGCTTGATCGAGCGATCCATCAGCAGGATGATCCCCGCGATCAGGTTGCCGATGGTCTTTTGCAGGCCGAAGCCGACCGCGAGACCGAATGCGCCGGAAAAGACCGCAAAGGCAGTCAGGTCGATATCGAGCAGGTCGATCCCGATAAAGAAGGCGATGGTGACGGCCGCAATGGCGGCCAGCTTCTGGGCGAGCAGCTTCTGCGTCGGGTCGAGACCGCGCGCATTGGCGATCCAGTGGCCGAGCGCGCGATTGACCAGCTTTACGGCCGCGAACAGCGCGATCGCGGTGATCGCGATGATGATCAGTGACAGCATCGACAAGCGGCGCTTGCCGATATCGAAGCCGATCCGTTCCAGGACGCGCGTGATCGGCTCGAGCCCGCCGACGGCATGGCTGAAGATCGCGACGAACAGGATCGCCGCGACCGTCCAGGCCATCCAGCGATGGATGCCGAGCCCGCGCAGGACCGAAACGCTGGTCAGCGCTACCGCCGCGCCAAGGGCCAGCCCGATCGGGGCGGCGGCGAGCGGAGACCAGGGATTGGCATTGAGCAGGATCGCCAGCAGCAACGCGGCTGCGCCGTGGCGCAGGATCCGGTGCAGTCGGCCCCCGACGCCCTCGGCATGATGGCCGAGCCGCCGCTTCCACTCGCGCTCGGCCGCCGGCCCGACGACGCGGCCTATGAGCACGCCACAGGCAAGCGCGACGAGCACGAGTGTGCCGGCAATGGCACCCTCGACCAGCATCGGCGGGGTGATCGTCGACAGCCCCGGCATCTGCAGCCAGGCGACGACCGAATTCATGCGAGCGCTGTCCGGAACCGCTCCAGCCCCGCGGCCAGATCGCGGATCAGGTCTTCCGGGTCTTCGAGCCCGATCTGCAGCCTTACCAGCAGCCCGGCGTCTTGCCGTCTGGTGGCGGTGCGATAGCGCGCGGGATCGACCGGCAGCGCCAGGCTTTCGAACCCGCCCCAGCTATAGCCAATGCCGAAATGCTCCAGGCCGTCGATCAGCGCGGCACGCGCCTCTTCGGTCGCATCCCTGAGCACGAAGGAGAACAGCCCGGTCGATCCCTTGAAGTCCCGCACGAACATCTCGTGGCCGGGGCAGCCGGGCAATCCGGGGTGGAACACCGCCGAGACCTCGGGCTGTTCCCCGAGCCAGCGCGCGATCTTCAGCGCGCTCGACTGATGCTGCGCAAGACGAACGGCGAGCGTCCGCAGGCCGCGCGAGCCGAGCCAGCAATCGTCCGGGCTGGCGATCTGGCCGAGCTGGAAGCTGGTGTCGCGCAGCCTGTCGAAATGCCCCGGCGCGGCGGTGACCGATCCGAGCATCACGTCCGAATGCCCGACGATATATTTGGTGCAGGCGAGAATGGTCAGGTCGACCCCGCGCTCGATCACCGGGAAATAGAGCGGCGTCGCCCAGGTATTGTCGAGCAGGGTGACGACCCCGCGCGCCCGGGCCGCCGCGACGATGGCCGGCACGTCCTGGACCTCGAAGGTCAGGCTGCCCGGGCTTTCCATGAAAATGGCGCGGGTCTTCTCGCCGATCAGGTCGGCGATACCGGCGCCGATCAGCGGATCATAGAAGCGCGTGGCGATGCCCATGCGCTTGAGCAGGCCGGTGCCCATCGACCGGGTCGGGTCATAGGCGCTGTCGGGCAGCAGCAACTCGTCGCCGGGCGACAGCACCGACAGCAGCGCGGCGGCGATCGCTGCCACGCCGGACGGATAAAGGAACGTGCCCTCGGCGCCCGGCTCGAGTTCGGTCAACGCATCGGCCAGCGACCATTGCGTCGGCGTGCCGCGCCGGCCGTAGAAAAGCCGGTGGTGCGTGTCGCGCCCACCGGCTGCCCGCATCTCTGCGACCGACCCATAGAGGATCGTCGACGCGCGCCACACCGGCGGGTTGACGATCCCCTGGGTCCATTCAGGCCGGCGTCCGGCGGAGACGACGCGGGTGGCGTCGCCCTTGGGGTGACCGTCCTGTTCACTCATTCATTATTGCTCACGCTGTTCCCATTGCCTTGGGAGTTGATCGGTCGGCGCCCCATTCGGACCAGCTGCCGTCATAAACGGCGGCGTCATTGCCCAGCAGGTGCGCGCCGAAGGCGAGGATCGAGGCGGTGATGCCCGACCCGCACGTCATGACAACCGGTTTGGTCAGATCCACACCAGCGGCATCGAATTCGGCCTTCAGCGCGTCGCCCCGTTTCCAGGTGCCATCGGCGTTTAGCAGCTTGCCATAAGGCAGGTTCTTCGATCCCGGAATGTGCCCGGCATGGGTCGCAGGGCGGGGATCGGGTTCCTCGCCGGTGAAGCGCGCGGCGGATCGTGCGTCGAGCACCTGTTCCGCGCCGCTGTCGAGATTGGCCTTCATCTGGTCGAGGGTGCGCACGCCCTTGTCGTCGGCCCAGACGGTGAAGTGGCGGTGCCGCAGGCTTTCCTTGCCCGTCGCGATCTCGCGCCCTTCGGCCTTCCACTTTGCGAGGCCGCCATCGAGGATCGCCACGTCATGCGCGCCGAACAGGCGGAGCATCCACCAGGCGCGGGCCGCAGTGTGGTGCGGCGCATTGTCGTAGAGCACGACCCGGCTGCCATCGCCCAGGCCGAGCGACTGCATGCGGCTCGCGAATTTCTCGGGCGGGGGCAGCATCGAGGGAAGCGGGTTTGACGTGTCGGCGAGATCGGCCAGATCCATGAATACCGCGCCGGGGATATGCCCGGCCTCATATTCGGCCACCGCGTCGCGCCCGGCGTCGCCGGGCAGAGTGGTGAAATAGGTGGCGTCGACGATCCTCAGGTCGTTCGCGCCCATCTCGTTCGCGAGCCATTCCGTCGTAACCAGCGAGTCCATGTGTTCCTCCTGACAAAGTCCGCTCGGGATGAGCATCCGGACAATCCCCTCCATCCACCGTCCCGGGGAGGAAGAACGACCCAAGGCCGAGGCACTGGGCGGAAAGAGAGGAATCTCCTGATCTTGTGTCTAGCCAGTGGCAGGGGCTGCGTCGAGACGATCCGGAAACAAGTGCGATAATGACGGCTCAGCGGCCGTACGAAGATATGGCTATGGGCGGCACGGCTATTTCCCGAGGCAGCATTTCTTGAATTTTGCGCCGCTCCCGCACGGGCAGGGATCATTCCGGCCAACCGAGCGAAGTGAATTCGTGACCGGAAGGGCGGTAAGAGCATATTCCTCCATTCCGGCCTCTTCATGAGGCGCTTCGAAAGGGTCGGGACCGACGATGTCGCTCCATTGAAGCGCTTCGAGCACGTCCTCGATATAGCCCAGATTACTTTTCTCGAACCGGTGCGAATCGTCCGGCGCATTTTCTGCAGCGGCCAGATCGTCTTCGAAATCCTTCAGGCTGAGCATGCGTGGCGACAGGCGGCCTTGTTCGAAGGCCTGGTGGACGATGGGGCGTAGCGCACTCATACCGAGCAGGGCGATCGCCTCTTGCCAGGCATACCAGCTATGATCCTCGTCGACCGCGAGCCGTTCTTCGAAAAAGCGTTCGAGGAACTGCTGGAACAGGTCCCGTTCGATCTTGCCGTCCCAGGCCAGAAACGCGGCGGCCCCGATCAGCGCGTCACGGACGAATTCGTCTGTCTCGCGGTGAGCGATCGCGCCGAGAAGCGCGTCGACATCGCCGTCGAAAACGCTCGCGACGATTCTTGCCAGGCTTTCGGTAATCGCGTCGCCCAGAAGCGCATCGACTTCATGGACGGGACGACGCAGGAAGATCAGCAGCGGTTTGAACGCTGCCGTGTCCCTTACTCCGCCAAGGATATGGAGCCCGCGAAAGAGCAGGGTCGCATCACTGTCATCGAGGTGTTGGCCTAGCGCCGCGCGGACCAGCATCTCACGCAGCTTCGGGGCGGCTTCGTCGATCCGGATAATGCATACCGTCAGAGCGACCACGGGGATGCCGTAACTTTCGGCCAGCTCATCCAGATAGAGGTCTATCGGCGTGTCGGGGTCGACGCCGAGTTCCTCAAGAAGATCCCTGATGTCGTCTTTCATTGCCTTCGAAACCTGTTGTCGGAGTCGGGTCACGATAGCCCCTGATCGCGCCACATTTCAATTTCCGGTTCCGCACCCTATCTTCCTCCCATGACCCCAATGCATCTCGGCCAGTCCAGCGCGCTGCCCGCTTCTCCCGAAGAGGCGGTGCTCGATTACGTTCCCAATCCGCGCCCCGGCCGGCTCTATCTCGTGCGGTTTGCCGTGCCCGAATTCACCTCGCTTTGCCCGGTGACGTCGCAGCCCGATTTCGCGCATCTCGTGATCGACTATGCGCCGGGCGAGACGATCGTCGAATCGAAGTCGCTGAAGCTGTTCCTAGGATCGTTTCGCAACCATCAGGCATTCCACGAGGATTGCACCGTCGGCATCGGCGAGCGGCTGGTCGATGAGATGAAGCCGGTCTGGCTTCGAATCGGCGGCTATTGGTATCCGCGCGGCGGCATTCCGATCGATGTTTTCTGGCAGTCCGGCCAGCCTCCGGAGGGGCTGTGGCTGCCGTCGCAGGACGTTCCCGGCTATCGCGGCAGGGGTTGAGCCGTTCATTTCGGCTTAATCTTGCCTTAGATCAGCGAGAATCTCTTGTTGCGTTGCAGCATTGCTGCAACCATATTGAAACTTGGCCGTTCGTGGGAGGCAAGCTCGGGGCTCCCAGCCCCTGTTTTTACGAGAGGTTTCAATCGATGGCTCTGTCGGAAAAGGTCGTGACCCCGATCGATCACCTGGCATTGATCGGCAATTTCCTTCCACGGAAATGCGGCCTTGCAACATACACGACCGACACGTTCACGGCGCTGAAGGGCCGTTTTCCGGACCTCAAGATCGACGTCTATGCGATGGACGATCATCCCGGCCGCTATCAATATCCGCCCGAAGTGACCGCGAGCATCCCGGAGCAGGAGCGAGTCGCCTATATCAATGCCGCGCGCGCGATCGAGAATAGCGGCGCGCAGGCGCTGTGGGTTCAGCACGAATATGGCATTTACGGCGGCCCGGCCGGCGAGCATCTTCTCGCCCTGCTCGATCGCCTGTCGATCCCGGTCATCGTCACGCTCCATACCATCCTCGAAAAGCCGAGCGTCGATGAACGCCGGGTGATGGAGGGCCTGCTGCGCCGTGCCGCCAAGGTCGTGGTCATGGCGGAGCGTGGCCGTGACATCCTCGAGCGCGTCTATGGCGCGAGCCCGCGCTCGGTCGTGATGATCCCGCATGGCGTGCCGGATCGCGCTTTCGTCGATCCCGAGACGCTGAAGGCGCGATTCGGCTGGGAGGGCCGCAAGACGCTGCTGACCTTCGGCCTGCTCGCGCCCAACAAGGGTATCGAGACGATGATCGACGCGCTGCCGGCGATCGTCGCCGAGCATCCCGACGTGATCTATGCCGTCCTTGGCGCGACCCATCCGAACCTCGTCGCGCATGAGGGCGAGGCCTATCGCGACCGGCTGAAGGCTCTGGCCGAGGATCATGGCGTCGCCGGGCATGTCGAGTTCATCGACGCGTTTCTCGAGCATGACGACCTGATCGACTATCTCCAGGCCGCCGACATCTATGTGACGCCGTACAACAATCCGGCGCAGATCACCTCGGGTACGCTGTCCTATGCGGTCGGCGTGGGCAAGGCGGTCGTGTCGACGCCCTATGTCCATGCGACCGAGATTCTGGCCGACGGGCACGGTGTACTGGTCGATTTCGGCGATAGCGCCGCCTTTGCACGCGAGATCAACGCGCTGCTGGGCAGCGACCGCAACCGGATCAAGCTGTCGGAACGCGCCTATGCGCGAGGCCAGACGATGATCTGGCCGCGCCTCGCCGAAGTGGCGATGGGCGAGATCGTCGATATGGTGGCGACCAAGCCACGCCGCCTCGCGCCTAAGGTGCGCCTGACGCCGCTCAAGCCGGATATTGCCGCGGTGGAGCGAATGAGCGACTCCACCGGTATGCTTCAGCATTCGATCTATTCGGTGCCGGATCGCCGCCATGGCTATTGCATCGACGACAATGTCCGTGCGCTGATGCTGATGACCGCGATCGACACGCTCGACGAGGGTGTGCGCGACAAGTGGATGACGGTCTATGCGTCCTTTATCCAATATGCCTGGAATCCCGACAAGCGCCGCTTCCGAAACTTCATGAACTTCGATCGCACCTGGTGCGAGGAATATGGGTCGGAAGACTCCAACGGTCGCACGATCTGGGCGCTTGGTGTCACCGCGCGGCGCGCCACTCTTGCCAAGCACCGCGACTGGGCGGTGCGCCTGTTCGACGAGACGGCGTCGCTCTCCTTCGATCTGGGCAGCCCGCGCGCGCAGGCGTTCGCCATGCTCGGTGCGGCGGCGATGCTCGGCGCGCATCCCGGGCATGAGCTTGCGCTCAACATCCTGGAGCGTTTCTCCAACGACCTGCTTGCTCTGGTGGAGGAGGCGCGTCGGCCAGAGTGGGAATGGTTCGAGATCGTCCTGGCTTATGACAATGCCCGCCTGCCCGAGGCACTGATCCGCGCCGGCATGATGCTTGGGCGCGAGGATCTGCTGAAGACTGGCCTGTCGACGCTCGGCTGGATCGTGGCGCAGCAGACCTCGCCCGAGGGTCGCTTCCGCGCGATCGGGACCGAAAGCTTCGGCCGTGCCTATGAGGAGCCGTTGCCGTTCGACCAGCAGCCGCTCGAGGCGCAGGCAACGATCGACGCCTGTTCGGCGGCATTCAGGGCAACCGGTGATGCGCGCTGGGTTGAGGAAGCGATGCGTGCCTATCGCTGGTATCTCGGCCAGAACGATCTCGATCTGCCGCTGGCGACCTCGCAGGACGGCGGCTGTTTCGACGGCCTGATGCCCAACGGCCTGAACCGAAATCAGGGCGCCGAGTCGATTCTGGCACTTCAATTGGCTTCTTGCGCCATTTCGGGGCTTTCAAAGCGGGTCGAAAGCATGGCAGGACCAACGGAACGCGCCGTCGCCTAGCCTCGCTACCGACGTCGCCATGACGTCACAGGTGCGAGGCTCATACGTGATTGAATTGTTCCACCACGCGTTGCGGCTGCATGCCGATCCCTCCCGTGTGGTGGTGCGTCCTTTCCATCTCGCCTGGGCGGGCAATGGCGGTAGCCGTACGGAGCGGCTGGTAGGCGAGGTCATGGGCCTCGACACCGCCGCCACCCGCGCCGAGCTTGAGCTGGTGCTCAAGGATTTCGAGGCGCGCCACTGGCAGACGCGGCGCGTGTTCATGACCCGCTATGACGAGATCGAGGAAATGCTCGGCCTCGACGGCAGGGAGATCGGCGACGAGAAGCGCCAGCTGATCGGTGCCTATTTCTGCCACGAATACAGCTATGCCGCTGCCGCGCTGATGAACCCCAGCGCGGTGCCGCATTTCGACCAGACCGGCATGCCGGATGGATCGCTCCGGATCCTGATGTCGCTGCGCGCGGTGGGCGAGGGGCATATTTCCTCGGTTGCCTTTCGCGAAGGCATCATCACCAGCAAGAACGAATTGAAGCTGGCGCCCGAACCCCCCTTCGCCACTGCGACCGATGCGGTCGGCCAGGACGAGGAGGAACTGCCGGAGGGGCCGATCACGGTTTATCGCCACCGCGATTCCACCTTGTCCGGCACGGTTATCTTTCCGATCACGGCAGCCCAGTCGAAGGGGCTCGAGGATCTGCGCCTCGTCAAGTTCACCCATGACGACGGCTCGGCCGAATGGCTCGGCACTTACACCGCCTATAATGGTTCGGCGATCCAGTCGGAGTTGATGCGCACCCGTGATTTCCGCGCATTCGATCTGGTGCCGATGACCGGTCCCGCCTCGCGCAACAAGGGCATGGCGCTGTTCCCGCGCAAGATCGGTGGGCAGTACATGATGATGGGCCGGCAGGACGGCGAGAATCTGTTCCTGCTCAAGTCCGACACCCTCACCCATTGGGAAGAGGGCGAGAAGCTGCTGACGCCGCATTATCCGTGGGAGCTGGTGCAGATCGGCAATTGCGGCCCGCCGATCGAGCTCGACGAGGGCTGGCTGATGCTGACCCATGGCGTCGGCGCGATGCGCAAATATTCGATCGGCGCGGTGCTGCTCGACAAGGACGACCCGTCAAAGGTGCTCGGCCGCACGCGTGAGCCGATCCTGGCGGCGGCGCATGAGGACCGCGAGGGCTATGTGCCCAACGTCGTCTATAGCTGCGGCGCGATTCGCCACGGCGACAAGCTGTTTGTGCCCTATGGCGTGGCGGACAGCTCGGTCGCGTTCGCCTTTATCGAGATAAAGACCCTGCTCGCCGCGATGTAATATCCCTCTCCCGGCGGGAGAGGGAGTTAGGCCTGCGATCCAGCCATTGATTTCGTGCGGCTGTAGAGCAGCCAGATCAATACAGCGAAGGCGATCGGCGCTGCCGTCAGCGCGGTTGTCGCGAAGTCGGCGCCGACGACGGCCAACGGTGCATCGATCGGCGGAATCGGGGACGCGCGATTGAACCACGCGACGATACCGGCAAAGGCGACGCCAAACAGGCTTTCACCGACAATGAGGCCCGTAGCCGCCAGAACGCCCATCCGTTGAGCGAAGTCCGGATTGCGGCTGCGCGCCGCCCATCTGTCGTAGAAATGACCGATCACCGCGCCGACCGGGATGAGCAGGGTGAGCGCCATGGGGAGGTAAATACCCATGCCGACACCCAAAGGGGGAAGGCGCATTTTGCCAGCCCGGCCGAGGGCCTCGTCGATGATGATGACGACCACGCCGATCCCGGCACCAAAGCCGATAAGGCTCCAGTCAAGGTCGCCGCCGAGCACACCCTTTGCGAGGGACGAAATCAGCGCGGCCTGCGGTGCCGAGAGTGCGTTGGGCCCAGCATTCGGCATGCCCACAAAACCCAGGCTTTCCTTGAGGACGTTCAGCACGAGCGGGATGACCAGCGAGCCGAAGATCACGCCGAGCACGAGCGCGAACTGCTGTTTCCACGGCGTTGCGCCGACGAGTTGGCCGGTCTTGAGATCCTGAAGGTTGTCGTTGGAGATCGTCGCGACCGAGAAGACGATCGCGGTGGTGAATAGCGCATAGGCAATCAGCGCATTGGTGCGCGCCACGTCGGCGCTGTGGCCATAGATTGCGACCAGCAGCAGCGAGGCACCGAGTACGGCGAGGATACCGACGCCCGAAACCGGGCTGTTCGACGCACCGATCAGGCCGGCCATATAGCCACAGACCGCAGCGATCACGACCCCGATGATCAGGATGTACAGGATCGTGCCGGCGATCACCGCGAAGGCATGGTCATGGATCGGCCCGCCGGCGGAGAAGTTCCACAACAGCCAGGCCATTGGCGGCAAGGTGGCGAGAATCGAGAGGCCGACGATGCCGATCGGCAGATCACGCTCGGTCAGTTCCAAAATTGAGCCGCCTTGGCGCGCGCGCGACGCGGCCAGGGCTGAACGAATACCACCAAGGATCGGGCCAAGAATCTTGAGCAACGTCCATACTGCCGCGACGCCGATCGTTCCCGCGCCGATGAAGCGCGCCTTGAGGCGGAAAGCAGTACCGACAACGGTGTCCAGCTCCCCCGGGACGTTATGCGTAAGGTACGGCATCAGCCCACCCCAGGAGATGAGCATTCCGAAAAACATTGCGGCCCCGACCGACAGGCCGACGAGGTGGCCGACGCCGATCAGCGCCATGGAAAAGCTGGTCGAGACCCCCGTCGCACTGCCGCCGATGCGGAAGTTCTTCGCCGCCTCGCCTGCGACAAGCTTCATTGCCGCCAAAAGCGCGAAGACAGCGGAAATCGCCGAGCCGAGGATGATGACGCGCAGGCCCTTGGCGTTCTCCTCGTCGCCATCTTCGGCCGCGCCGACCTTCAGCACTTCGGCTGCCGCGACGCCTTCGGGATAGGGCAGGTCGGATCCGGTGACGAGCGCGCGGCGCAGGGGCACCGAGAACATCACGCCCAGAATGCCGCCAACCGCGCAGACTGCTGCCGTGGTCCAATAGGGGAAGCCGGTCCACCAGCCGACCAGGATCAGGCCAGGTAGCACGAAGATGATCGCCGCCAGCGTGCCCGCCGCGCTCGCGATCGTCTGGACGATGTTGTTCTCCAGGATGTTGGCATCCTTGAAGAAGCGCAGGATCGCCATCGAGATCACCGCCGCCGGGATCGAGGTGGCGAAGGTCAGGCCGACCTTCAGGCCGAGATAGACATTCGCCGCCGTGAACAGGACGGTGATGAGCGCGCCCAGGATGATGCCGCGAACGGTAAGCTCGGCAAGTGGACGGGCGGGGGCGGTAGCCATCTAGGGATCTGCTCCGGAAAACTGGTATCAGCCGCTACCGTTGCCTGACGAAACGGCCGCCGAACAGCCTTTTTATCGGGTGCCGCGCTGGCGGACGTAGAGCCAGCCACCAAGCCAGACGAGCGGGAAGGCAGTGACGGCGAGCACGATGGGATACCAGCGCGGACCATAGCCCAGGCCCCAGGTGGCCATCACGCCGGTGATCCCGCCGAACGCGCCGATCACGGCGAGGATCACGACATGGCGCATCCGCGTGCGCGGGGCGAGCCAGGCGGTGACATAGCCACCCAGGACCGCGAACAGGCTGCGATAGGCGAGGGCGAGCAGATTGTGCCACGGGTTCCACATCGGCCCGCGCGGGATGATGTCGGCCGAATGCATCAGCTCGTCGGTGGCGTTGGAGAAGAAGACCACGACGGCAAAGCCGGCGATCACCGCGAAAAGGCTGCGGATATAAAGCCATAGCATGGCAGCGACGGGCCGATCGGTCATTTCACTCCCCCGGAAATCGAGCGCGTAATGCCACAGGCAAAAGAACGTGGACAGACCGTCGGCCCACTCACTACCGCCGTTGACCAGCTTTTATGATGTATATACATCAAATACATGATCGGCGAGTCACCTTCCGATTCTCCCTGTGCGTGTACGTCTTTGCGCAAGGCCGCGCGCGCGGTGTCGCGCGTCTACGACGACGCCTTGAGCGGGACGGGGATGACGATCGCGCAATTCTCCGTGCTCCGCCACGTCGCACGGGGCGGGGAGGTGCCGCTGAGCCGGCTTGCCGAGGCGCTGGTGATGGACCGGACCTCGCTGTATCGCGCACTCGTTCCGCTGGAGCGGCAGGGATGGATCGACATCGCGCAGGCGGCACGCGGACGCACGCGGATCGCGTCGCTGACCGAGGCGGGTCGGGCGGCGATGGAGGGGGCGACCGGTCCCTGGCGCGAGGCGCAGGAGCGGCTGATCGGGGCGCTCGGCCCCGCCGACTGGACTCGGCTCGAAACCCTGTTGCGCGGCGTGGTCGATGTCGCCGGCCCGGACCATGACTGACCTGCGAGGAATGCCGATGAGTCCGATCCGCCTGTCGAAGCAAGCGCCCTATATCGTCGTCGGAGTGACGTTTCTCGCCTTGCTGATCTCTGCCGGGCTTCGGTCGGCGCCTGGCGTGATGATGGTGCCGCTGGAGTTGAATTTCGGTTGGGACCGGGCGACCATCTCCTTTTCGGCGGCGGTCGGGATATTGCTCTATGGCCTGGTCGGGCCGTTCGCCGCCGCGCTGATGATGTCGTTCGGCATCAAGCGAACGATGCTGGGCGGGCTGTTGCTGATGTCGGCTGCGACCTTTGCCAGCCTGTGGATGACGGCGCCCTGGCATTATGTGCTGACCTGGGGCGTGTTGTCGGGCGTGGGCAGCGGCGCGGTCGCCTCGGTCCTTGGTGCGGCGGTGGTGAACCGCTGGTTCGCGACGCGGCAGGGGCTGGTGATGGGCATGCTGAGCGCAAGCACGGCGACCGGCGCGCTGGTATTCCTGCCGGTTCTTGCCTGGCTGTCGAGCGCCGGCGCATGGCGACCGGTGGTGATCGCGGTGAGCATCGCCTGTCTCGCGCTGATCCCGCTCGTCCTGTTCTTCGTACCCGAACGTCCCGGCGATGTCGGGATTAGGCGTTTCGGCGAGACCGACCAGAGCGTGCCGCCGCCACCGCTGAAACAGGCGGCGACGCCGATGCTTGCCTTCTACGCGCTGTTCCGCGCCGCGCGCACGCCGATCTTCTGGTTGCTGTTCGGCACCTTTTTCGTCTGCGGCCTCACCACCAACGGGCTGGTGGGAACGCATATGATCGCCTTTTGCGGTGATCACGGCATCGCACCGGTCGCGGCGGCGGGGCTGTTGTCCTTGATGGGGCTGTTCGATCTGGTCGGCACCACCGCTTCCGGCTGGCTGACCGACCGCTATGATCCGCGCAAGCTGCTCTGCGTCTATTATGGGCTGCGCGGCCTTTCGCTGATCGCCTTGCCGTTCATCGATTTCGGTACGGTGAGCCTGACGGTCTTCGCGATCTTCTACGGCCTGGACTGGATCGCGACGGTGCCGCCGACGGTGAAGCTGGCCAACATGTCCTTCGGCGAGCGCGATGCGCCGATCGTGTTCGGCTGGATCATGGTGGGCCATCAGATGGGCGCGGCGACTGCGGCGTTCGGCGCGGGCGTTATCCGCGAGCAGACCGGGAGCTACCTGCCGGCTTTCCTGATCGCGGGCGGGTTCGGGGTCGCCGCGTCGATCCTGATCGTTGGGACCGGATTGGCGGGGCGGCGCAAGGCGATGCCGGTCTGATCGACTGCCGTCGATTCAACGTGCGGCATGGAGTGTTAGGTTTCGATCCGACGCGGGAGGCCGTTGGCCACCCATGTTGGATCTTTCTCATCGCTGTTACCACGCATTCGCCAGCTGTTTTCGGCTGTTATGCTGGCTGTTCCATGGCTGTTATTCGATAACAGCCAGCCGGGCACTATGGCTTTGACGGAGAAGGGAAATCTTGCCTGCGGAAGCCGACATAACAGCCAGGAAAAAATATCCGCCAATTAACAGCCAGGAACAGCGGGGTTTGTTGGAAAATCCGGAGGCGAGGAAACGTCTCGGTCGAGCGTCTCAGTCCAGTCCATTGTCAAGAAACCGCTCCGCGACCGCGCAGTGCATTGCGACGCCGCGTGCCATCACCTCTTCCTCGATGGTCATGCGGGTATTGTGGAGCGGTGGATTGGCCGCTGCATTGCTGCCCTTGGGCGCCACGCCCAGGAACGCCATCGACCCGGGAATTTCGCGCAGGACATAGGAGAAGTCTTCCCCGCCCATGATGGGTGCGGACATGGTGTGCCAGGCCTCGGGGCCGCCCAGATCCTCGGCGACGCTGCGCATCAGCCCGAGGGCGCGCGGGTCATTCATGGTAACGGGATAGCCATCGTCGATCACTACCTCGGCAGTGCAGCCATGGGCGATCGCGATATGCTCGGCGATGCGGGTCAGGCCTTCGCGCGCCTTGGTGCGGGTGGCGTTGGACAGGGTGCGCAGCGTGCCCTTCAGCTTCACCTCGTCGGGCACGATATTATAGGCCGATCCGGCGTTGATCTGCGTGATCGACAGCACGGCAGGATCGGTGACCGGAATCTGGCGGGCGACAAAGGCGCTGAGCGCAGTCACGATCTCGCAGGCGACCGGAATCGGATCGATCCCCTCATGCGGCATCGCGGCGTGGCCACCCTTTCCGCGCACGTTGATGTTCAGCGCGTCGGTCGAGGCGAGCAGCGCGCCCGGGCGGCTCCAGAATACACCGGCCGGGGCGTTGGGCATGATGTGCAGCGCGAACGCCGCCTCGGGCCGGGGCTCGTCGAGCAACCCGTCCTCGATCATGTAGCGGGCGCCGTGATAGCCTTCCTCGCCGGGCTGGAACATGAAGACGACCGAGCCCGAGAGGCGGTCGCGCCTGGCGCAGAGCGCGCGGGCGGCGCCGACCAGCATTGCCGTATGCGCATCATGCCCGCAGGCGTGCATCGCGCCAGGCACCTGCGAGGCGAAGGGCAGCCCCGTCTCCTCCTCCATCGGCAGGGCGTCCATGTCGCCGCGCAGCAGCACCGTGCGGCCATTGTCGCGGCCGCCGCGCAGGATGGCGACGAAGCCCGTGGTCGAGGTCCCCTCGCGATATTCGAGCGGGAGTCCGGCCAGTGCCGCCTTGATCTTCTCCGAGGTGCGCGGGCAGTGAAGCCCGATCTCGGGATCGGCATGGATGGCGCGGCGCAGCTCGACGACATCCGCAAGCTCGGCCTCGGCCGCAGCGCCCCAATCCTGGTGAAGATCGAGAGTGGCGTCCATCGTACGAGTCCTTTGTTGCAGTGCCGAAGGTCGAGCCTACGCCCCGGTAAGCGCCGCTTACAAGCCCAAGGCGGCCTTGATCTGGTCCCAACGCACCAGCTTGAAGTTCTGTGCCCGCGGCGCGTTCACCCCGTCCTGCGCGATCATGATGCCATCGGGGAAGGCCGGGCCAAAATCGCCGGTCGCGATCTCGATGCCGTCGGTCTCCTCGGTCGAACCGAACGTGCCGGGCGCGATGCGGAAACGGCCGACATAGCTGTCATCGGCAAGGCGATAGACCGCATAGGCATTGTCGCCCTGGCTCGAGACGACGAGATAGCCGCCGCTGCCGTCCTTCGCGATGGCGACGCCCTCGGCGTCGGCGACGATCTGCCGGCCGTCGGCGGCTGCGATCTTCACCGGTTCGAGCGGGCCATCGGGACGTGCGTCGAAGCGCCAGAGGCCGACATCTTCCTCGGCGACGTAGAGGCGGCCGGTATCGGCATCGACCGCGCAGCCTTCGGACTGGGTGCCAAGCTTCATCGTGCGGACGATCTTCGCCTGAGGCGTCTTGCCGCTCATATCGAGCGCAAGCTGCCGGATCGTCCCGTCCTTGGCGACCATGAAGGCGTAGAGCGCGTCGGGCGTGCGATACAGGCAAATGCCGTACGCCTCGCCGGCGCCGGCCGGCACCTTGCCGAGAGCGGTGAGCTTGCCGGCATTGCCGTCGAGCGCGAACAGCGCGACCTGGGCATTGGCGCGATCGCTCCGGTCGCTCGCCGCGACGACGATCCGGCCGCCATGTTCGGCGAGGTCGACATTGTTGACCGATCCCGCATTGTTGAAGTCGCGAACCTTGCCGTCCAGGTCGTAGACATAGAGCCCGGCCTTCTTGTCGGTGCCGACGATCAGGCTCGCTGCCGGATTTGCTGCGTTGCGCCAAATAGCTGGGTCATCGGCCGCATCGGCATTCGTGGTGGCGACTGCTTCGGTCTCTCCCGATGCGTGAACGGTTACCGTCGGCAGGGCGTTCGCAAGCTGCGTCGCCACCGGCATCTCCTTCGCGGTGCAACCCGTAAGCAACAAAAATGTCATTGAAATGTAACTAGAATAAAGTTTCCACGACATGTTCGACTCCTATCGGCAGCACGAGCCGGCCGTTCGCACGTGCGGCATATCCGGTCAAATCGATCGCCGAAGGGGGCAAAGATGATTCGCAAGGGAATGCTGTTGGGAGGCTGCGCAGTTGCAGCAATGCTGCTGCCCGTATCTGCTGCGTGCGCGGAGGAGCCGCTGACGGCGGCACGTGCCGAACCGGCACCCGACACTGACGATTCGACTGATATCGTCGTTACGGGCGCTCGCCCTATCGCGGAGTCGGAAGCGTCCGCGCTTGCCGTTCAGAAGAACGCCGATTCGCTCGTCACGGTCGCTGCTGCCGACGGCGTCGGTCGCCTGCCTGATCAGAACATCGCCCAGGCGACCGGGCGGCTTCCTGGCGTCGCAGTAGAGCGCGACCAGGGCCAGGCGCGCTACATCTCGCTGCGCGGCGCGCCCAATTACTGGACGACCCTGTCGTTCGACGGCATCAACATCGTCAGCCCCGAGGGCCGCGATGCGCGCTTCGATTCCATCCCTTCGGCGATCGCGTCGCAGATCGTGGTGTCGAAAGCGGTGACCCCGGAAATGCCGGGCGAGACGGTGGCCGGCAACGTCAACGTCATCACGCGCTCGGCCTTCGACTACAAGGGCGCGCATTTCGCGGGCAAGGCCGGCTTCGGCATCGCCGAGCTCGGCAACCGCAAGCAATATGAAGGATCGGCCGTCGTGTCCGACCGCTTCAACCTGGGCGGCGGTGAAGTCGGCGTGCTGCTCTCGGGCAGCTATTATCAGCGCGCGATGATCACCGACAATTTCGAGAATGATTACGAGCGCGTCGCGCAGGACCAGCGGCCCGGCAACGCCACGCGCTTCTGGGCGCACGAGACCGAGAACAAGCTGTATCGCCTTACTCGCCGCAACTGGTCTGTCTCCGGCCGCGTCGATTACAAGCCCGATTCCGACAACACCATCTCGCTGCGGTCGATCTACACGATCTTCACGGACGATGAGGCGCGCGACAATTACCGTTTCGACCTGGACGATCGCCAGGGCGACCTGGTCGCCAACACCGCCGCCTGCCCGACGACGGTGAACACCACGCCGACCACCAGCGGCTATGCCGATATCTGCATCGGCAACACCCCGCAAAAGGGCACGGTCTACGGCATCGACATCCGTCAGCGCTCGACCCTACGCGCCTTCCGCCAGTCGATCTTCACCAACACGCTCGCTGGCGATCATGATTTCGGCGACAGCTGGCACCTCGCCTGGGTCGGCAACTATACCCAGTCGAAGGACGATCGCTCGGTAGTGGGCGAAGTCGCGTGGGACAGCCCGAGCACCCGCACCCTACGCCCCACGGTCAGCTATGATTTCAGCGACCCGAATTTCTCGCGCCTGGCCCTCTTTACCACCAACCAGCTCAGCGGCCCGACGCGCTATCAGGCCGGCACGCCGGTGACGGCGATCGACAGCTTCACCAAGCCGCCTTCGTCCTTCACGGTGCTCGACGCGGTCGACACGACTGACGCCTATACCGGCAAACTGGTCCTCTCGAAGCGCACGGCGTTTCTCGGCGGCGACGCGACGCTCAAGGCGGGTTTTCAGTTCGATCAGCGCACCAAGGTCGCGGACGAGAAGCAGATACTGCTCGGCACGGCGGCGCAGTTCGCCACGGTCGGCCTGCCCAACGACTTCAACCAGTTCGCGCTGAACGACCCCTTCGCCGGTAAGATTCCGCTCGGTTATACCTTCCATTATTTCGACACCGACAAGATGCGCGCGGTTTCCGACGCTGCGCGCGCCAATTTCGTCTTCACGGCCAACACCGCCAATAATTACAGCGTGCGCGAGCAGGTCTATGCCGGCTTCGTGATGGGCACCGTGAAATATGACTGGGGTTCGATCCTGGGAGGCGTCCGGGTCGAGCACCTGAAGAACCGCGGCGAGGCAATCGCCACGGTGGGCGCCACCACCGGGCCGGTGGTCGCTGAATCAAGCCAGACACTGGTCTTTCCGAGCCTTCACCTCAATTTCAATGTCGATGATAGCAAGAAGCTGCGGCTGTCGTTCAATTCGGGCGCCGCGCGTGCCGACTATGACCAGCTACGTCCAAATGTCGTAGTCAACGATACCAACCAGTCGATTTCGGGTGGCAATCCGGCCGTGAAGCCCGAGCGCGCGTACGGCGTCGATGCGTATTTCGAATGGTATGTTCGACCGCAGGGCTATCTGATGGCCGGCTTGTTCTACAAGAAGGTCAAGGACGTGCTGTACCGCCAGACGCGCACCTTCGGCTCGAACGCGTTGGATACCAGCGGGATTGATCGTTCCTCCTATGTGTTCACGGGCATCACCAATGGTGGCGACGGTCGTGTGTTCGGCGCCGAGGTGGCGGCACAGCTCCAGATCGAGCCGTGGACCAGCGATCTCGGCCTGCCCGGCTGGATGGGTGGCTTCGGCATCTCCGCCAACCTCACGGCCAATGACAGCGAAGTGACCAAGCCTGCGATCGGGGCCGTCCAGGCACGCAAGGTGCGGCTGCCCGGCACGTCCGATCTGATCTACAATGTCGGCGCCTATTACGAGAAATACGGCCTGTCGCTCCGCGTGCAGTATCAGCGCCGCAGCGCCTGGCTCGACGGCATTGCCGACGACCTGACCGACGCCGGCGACACCTATTGGGCCGCCGACGACGAAATGGACATCTCGGCGCGCTATGCCATCACCAAGAATTTCGAAATATATGCCGACGTCTCGAACGTGCTCAACCAGCCGGGCCGCCGCTATTCGGAGCCGGGCAATCTGCTCACCGCGACCGGTACGCCCAGCCCTACCAGCACGGTCCAGACGATCGAGTGGGAGCGGTTCGGTCGCCGCTATTCCGGGGGCATCCGGGTCAATTTCTGACGCGCATCCAGCCGTTCGGCCTGCTGTCCTTCTCGACGGCAGGCCGCGCAGCTGCCTGGCGCTTACCGCCCCTTGAACAACCCGCCCAGGATCCCGCGCACCAGCCCGCCGACGATGCCGGAACCCGCACCGCGCGACGATCCGAACACGGCCTTCGATACCTCGTTCGCGACCGAGCGACCCACTGCCGACGAGGCGGAGCGGGTGGCCGAGGTGATCGCCCGGTTCCAGGGCGAGTTGGCCGCGGCGCGCTCAGCCTCCTTCTGCTGCTGGGCAGCGAGCTTCGCCTGGCGGTCCGCCTCGCGCTGGTCGGCGATGCGCTGGCGCTCGGCCTCCTTCGCGGCGCGGGCATCTTCCTTGGCCTGAAGCGCGGCCGCCTTGTCCGCCTCGGTCTTGGCCGCTGCCTCGGCTGCAGCCGCGCTCGCTTCCTTCGACTTGCTGGCCAGGATCTCCTCGGCGGATTCCCGATCGATCAGCGTATCGTATTTCGCGCCGATCGGATCGGTCTGGATCATTACGCCGCGCTCGACCGGCGTAACCGGTCCGACGCGCGAGGCGGGTGGCTTGATCAGGGTGCGCTCGACCGGGGCGGGTGAGCCGTCCGGCAGGAGCAGCGAGACCAGTGCCTCGCCGACCTTCAGTTCGGTGATCGCCTTTTCGACATCGACGCCCGGATTGGCGCGGAACGTGGTCGCTGCCGATTTAACCGCGGCCTGATCGCGCGGGGTGAAGGCGCGCAACGCATGCTGGACGCGGTTGCCGAGCTGGCCGGCGACCGTGTCGGGAATGTCGATCGGGTTCTGGGTAATGAAATAGACGCCGACGCCCTTGGATCGGATCAGGCGGACGACCTGCTCGATCTTCTCCAGCAGCGCCTTGGGCGCGTCGGCGAAGAGCAGATGGGCTTCGTCAAAGAAGAAAGCGAGCACCGGCTTGTCGGGATCGCCGACCTCTGGAAGGCTCTCGAACAGCTCGCTCATCAGCCAGAGCAGGAACGTGGCGTAGAGCTTCGGACTCGCCATCAGCTTGTCGGCGGCAAGGATGTTGACGATACCGCGGCCCTTGTCGTCCACGCCGATGAAGTCGCTCATCGTCAGCGCCGGCTCGCCGAAGAAATTCTCGCCGCCCTGGCTGCGCAGCTGCAGCAGCGAGCGCTGGATCGTGCCGATGCTCTGCTTTGAGACATTGCCGAGCGTGGTGGTGAGCTCGTCGGCGCGTTCGCCGCAATTGACCAGCATCGCCTGGAGGTCGTCCAGATCGAGCAGCAACAGCCCTTCCTTGTCGGCAACGTGGAAAGCGATGGTCAGCACGCCCTCCTGCACCTCGTTCAGGTCCATCAGGCGGGAGAGGAGCAGGGGCCCCATTTCGGAGACGGTGGTGCGGATCGGGTGGCCCTGCTCGCCGTACAGATCCCAGAACTGCACCGGATTGTCGGCATAATGCCAGTCGTCATAGCCGATCTCCTTCGCGCGGGCGGCGAAGGTCTCATGCATCTTGGAGGTGGGGGATCCGGCCATGGCGAGGCCGGACAGGTCGCCCTTCACATCGGCGACGAAACAGGGGACGCCCGCGGCGGACAGGCCGTCGATGATGCCCTGGATGGTGACGGTCTTGCCGGTGCCGGTGGCGCCGGCGATCAGCCCGTGGCGATTGGCGCGTTTCAGTTCGAGTTGCTGGCGTTGCCCGTTCGCATTGCTGCCGATGAAGATGCTGCTGCCGTCCGCCATAGGTCCTCCGGAGTTTGATGGGCGGTATCGCGCGATTTCGGGACGGGCGGAAGATGGAAACAAATTCCTGCGGCGCAACCGACCGGGGCCTTAAATGGCGAAGGGCCCGGAACGGCGACGTCGTCGCGCTCCGGGCCCCACCAGCTTTGCTATCGTCCTCCCCCGCTGTGCGGGGGGGAACGGCGTTACTTGATCTTCACCGCAAGGAAGCGACCGGGGGTCTTGCCGCGCTGGACGAGCAGCACGACCGACGGACGGCCCGCGGCCTTTGCCTGAGTGATGACACCGGCGAGATCGGCGGCGGTTCGCGTGGGCACGCGGTTCGCCGAGATGATCACGTCGCCGCGCTGCAGGCCCTTGGTTGCTGAATCGCTCGACTGATCGACCTGCACGATCACCAGGCCCTGCACCGTCGAATCAAGGCTTAGGCTGCGGGCGATCTGCGGGGTCAGCGGCTGGACGGACAAGCCGATCGCACTCGCGCTCGCTTGCTGGCCGGACTGCGCGTTGTCGTCGGGCAGACCGTCGTCATCGTCACCATTCAGCCCGGCAGCGAGGGTTTCCTCTGACGGGCGGGTRCCGACGAGCGCGTTGAGCGTCAGGCGCTTGCCGTCGCGGATGACCTCGAGCGGCACGCGCGTGCCGGGCGGCGAGTTGGCGACGAGATAGCTGAGCGTCTGATCGGGCGTGACGTCCTTGCCGCCGACGCGGACCACGATGTCGCCCTGCTTCAGGCCGGCCTTGTCGGCGCCTTCACCCGGCTCCACCCTGGCGATGAGCTCGCCCTGGTTGGCTGGCAGGCCGAAGCCGTTGGCGATATCCTCGGTGATCGGCTGGATGCCGACGCCGAGATAGCCGCGCTTCACCGCAGTGCCCTTCATCAGCGTGTCGATGATCGGCTTGGCTTCTTCCGCCGGAATGGCGAAGCCGATGCCGACATTGCCGCCGGTCGGCGACAGGATCTGCGAGTTGATGCCGATGACGTTGCCGCTCAGGTCGAACATCGGGCCGCCGCTATTACCCTGGTTGATCGACGCGTCGGTCTGGATGAAGCGGTCATAGGCACCGCCCTGGCCGGTGACGCGATGCAGCGCCGAGACGATGCCGGCGGTCACGGTCGAGCCGAGGCCGAACGGATTACCGATCGCGACGACCCAGTCGCCCACGCGGGCTCGCGCCGAATCGCCGAACTTCACGAAGGGCAGACCCTTCGCTTCGATCTTGAGCAATGCGAGATCGGAGGCCGGATCACGGCCGATCAGCTTGGCGGTATATTCCTTCCGGTCGGTAAGCGTGACCTTGATCGATTCGACCGTCGCGCCCTTGGTGCCGGCTGCGATCACATGGTTGTTGGTCACGACATAACCGTCGGGCGAAATGATGAAGCCCGAGCCGAGCGATTGCGCCTCGCGCGTGATCGGCTGGCCGCTGCTGCCGCCCCCGCCCTGGCCGTTGAACTGGCCGAACAGGTCACCGAACGGCGTGCCGGCGAACGGATTTTGCTGCTGCACGGTCACGCGCTGCGTGGTCGAGATGTTGACCACCGCAGGCTGCAGCGTGGCGACCATGTCGGCAAAGCTCATCGGCGCGCCTGCCTTTGGGGCGGCGGCGGCGATGGTGCCGGGCTCGTTCTGTGCGACCTGACCCGCTGGGGCGTCCAGCGTCATCGCAGCGGCGGCGCCGCTCAGGAGCAGGGCACCGGTAATGGCGTAAGCGTAGCGCACTTGAGTCGTTTCCTCTCGTCTGCCGTATCGCGACAACCGTCCGTGTCGCGGATGGTTGCTGAACGGCGATTGAATATGAACCGTCTGAAAGCTTCGCCGTCAACGACGGCCCTGGAATTCCTTCAGATAGGCATTGTTGGGCGACAGGATGAGCGATGTCGAACCGGTAGGCGTGCTACCGTCCGCCCCAAAGGTGCGGCGATAAGACTGCATCGCGCGGTAGAAGTCGTAGAAATCGGGATCCTTGTTGAACGCCGTCGCATAGATGTTGGACGCGTTCGCCTCTGCCTCGGCGCGAATGATCTGGGCCTGTTTCGAGCCCTCCGCACGGATCGTCAGCGCCTGTTGCTTGCGCGAGGTCGCCATCTGGTTGAGCGCCGAATCGAGCGGGCTGCCGCTCGGCAGGTCGGCATGCTTGATTCGAACGTCGACGATCTCGACCCCATATTGCGACGCGAGCCGCTGCAGCCGGGCCTGGATATTCTCCATCACCTCGTCGCGCTCGGGCGTTAGCAGGGTGGCGAAGGGCTGGTTGCCGAGCTCGTTACGGATCGAGGTGCCAAGCAGCGGGCGAAGCGCCTCGGTCACGCCCTGTTCCGAGCGGGCGGTCACAACCATGCGCAGCGGATCGACCACGCGAAATCGCGCATAGGCGTCCACTTCGAGCGGAAGCTGATCGGACGAAAGAACCTGCTGGTTGTCATAGTCGACGTCGAGCACGCGCTTGTCGACCCACACGATCCGATCGATGAACGGCACGCGGGCGATCAGGCCCGCGCCGGTCTGCCCAAAGATTTCGCCGCGGCGGTAGGCGTTGATCGGCTTGCCCACCGGCTGTTCGAACCGCAGGATCACAGCCTGCTTGGTTTCCGGCACGATGGCGAAGGTGCTTGCGATCAGGATCACCGCCAGCATGGCTAGGATGCCGATGGTCACCGGGTTGCGAAGGAGCGAACCGTTCATCGTGCGGCTCCATTCACGGTGACATCCGCCTCGGGAAGTTTCTTCGCGCCGGGCGACAGGGGGAGATAGGGCATGACGCCGGGTACCTCGACGATCGTCTTGTCGGTCTTCGCCAGCACGTCCTCCATCGTCTCGTAATACATGCGACGGCGCGTGACTTCGGGGGCAAGCTTGTACTGGCTGTATTGCTTGTCGAACTGCGCCGCCTCGCCTTCGGCCTTCGCGACGAGCTGCCGCGCATAACCCTGCGCCGAAGTACGGGCTGCGACGGCATCCTGCTGCGCCGCGGTGACTTCCTTGAACGCCTCGCTCACTGCCTGAGGCGCGACCGCCTTGTTCACGGCGACGCCCTGGATGCGGATGCCCGACTTATATTCGTCGAGGATCCGCTGCATGCGATCCTGCACCTGGGATTCGATGCGGGGGCGGCCCGCGCCGATCGCTTCGTCGAGCGTCATGTTGGCGACGACCTCGCGCATCGAGCTTTCGGCCGTGGCGCGCACGGTGCTTTGCGGATCCTTGATCTGGAAGACATAGTCGTCCGGGTTGCTGATGTTCCAGCGCACCGAAAAGGACAGGTTCATGATGTTGCGGTCGCCCGTCAGCATCAGATTCTCGGCCTCGCCGCCGCCGTCGGGGAAATTCTCGGTGCGGAAATTCTGCACGTCCACCTTGGTGACGTCGGCAAAGGGCGCGGGCAGGGTGACACGGTACCCCGGATCGAGTGTCCCTGCATAACGGCCGAAATAGGTGACGACGCCACGCTGCTGCGGGGCGATCGCATGGATGCTGGTGAAGCCGACCCAGACGAGCACGATCAGGCCGGTGCCGAGGATCCAAAGATTCTTGGGGCTAGGCGTGCCAGGAATGCGCGGGCGGCCACCGCCGCCCGCTCCGTTGCCACCACCGCCGCCACGGGCGCGGCGCAGGAATTCGTCGAGTGCGCTCGGTCCGGCGCTGCGCGGGCGGCCCTGCGGCGGCACCGACCAGGGATTGCGCGGGCCGCCATCATTGCCGTCGCCCGAGCCGCTACCGGATCCGGCCCCACCTTTGTCCGACCCACCGCCGCCCCAGGGGCTTTTGGGATTGTCGGACTGATGGATGGTGAAACGCTGTAGCCAGCGGGGAAGGGTCGTCATCAGTCCTTTATAAGACCGTAGCCGCGGAAAAACAGTGGCAAGCGCCGTTAGTCGCCCTATCTGCGCAACGATGACCGATATCGCCCTGCTGAACGCTGCCCTCGACCCCATTGCCGGAACACGCGCGACCGCGCGGATCGAGGGTGACCGGGCGAGCATCATTCTCGAAGTCACCGGGCTGAGCGAGCCGGCCCGTGAGGCGATCGAGCGAGACGTACGTGCCGCGGCCGAGGGTGTGGAGGGGATCGCGACGGTGCGTATCGCGCTCACCAGCCAGCGGACCCAGCGCCTGCTGATCGCCGTGGCGAGCGGAAAGGGCGGCGTGGGCAAGTCGACCGTGTCGGCCAATCTTGCGATCGGGCTGCAGGCGCTGGGCCGGCGGGTCGGGCTGGTCGATGCCGATATCTATGGGCCGTCGCAGCCGACCCTGATGAACGTGCAGGGATCGCGGCCGACCGCAAAGGACAAGCTGCTCGAGCCGGTGCCGACGCCCTATGGCGTGCCGCTGTTGTCGATGGGCCAGCTCGTCGCGCCCGACCAGGCGATCGCGTGGCGCGGGCCGATGGCGGCGGGTGCGCTCGGCCAGCTGATCGACGCCGACTGGTCGGCGCAGGACACGCTGGTGATCGATCTGCCACCCGGCACGGGCGACGTTCAGCTGACGATGATCCAGAAACACAAGCCGGCGGGCGCGGTGATCGTCTCCACGCCGCAGGACCTCGCCCTGATCGACGCCAAGCGTGCGATCGACCTGTTCACCAAGGCGGGCGTGCCGATCATCGGCCTGGTCGAGAACATGGCGGGCTATATCTGCCCGCATTGCGGCGAGGTGTCCGACCCCTTTGGTCGCGGCGGGGCAGAGGCGGCAGCGGATGCGCTCGGCATCGCATTCCTCGGTCGCATCCCGCTCGACATGGCGATCCGTTCGGCCTCCGATGCGGGCGTTCCACCCGCGAGTGGGAACGGGGTTGAATCCCTGGCGTTTTCGGCCATCGCGCAACGCGTTTTCCACTGGATCGAACAGGGAGGATAGGATGCCAATCACCGGCGACGCAGAGATCAAGGCGCTGCTCGAACAGACGCGCACCATCGCCCTGGTCGGCGCATCGGACCGGCCCGACCGCCCGTCCTATCGCGTTATGCAGAGCCTGCAGGCGCACGGCTATCGCGTGATCCCGGTCAATCCGCAGATCACCGGCGAGCATGTTCATGGCGAGTTCGTGTTCCGCGAACTGTCGCAGCTGGGCGACCCGATCGACATGGTCGACATCTTCCGCAACTCGGCTGCTGCGGGAGAAGCGGTCGACCAGGCGATCGCGGTGGGTGCGAAGGCCGTGTGGATGCAGCTTGGTGTCATCAACGAGGAAGCGGCGGCGCGCGCCGAGGCGGCCGGGCTGAAAGTGGTGATGGACCGTTGCCCCGCGATCGAGATTCCTCGACTGGGCGTGGCGCCGATCACCGCCTGATCGGTCATACCTCCACTTGCGCGCGGAATGGCGGCACTGCATGATGGACGCGGCGTCGGGAGTCGCGGATCATGCTGGCATTGTTCACGATTCTCGCCCTGCAGGCGGTACCGGTGCCCACGGCGAAACCCGCGCCCCAGCCTGAGCGCTGGTCGATCCTGGCGCCGGTTCCGGACGAACCGTGCCGGCCTTCCCTAAAAGCCGACAGTTCGGCCGCCGATGGCGGTGCCGGCACAGCACAGAATGGCGACGTCGTGGTGTGCGGCGACGCGCTCCCGAGCCAGCGCCTGCCGCTTCCCGGCGAGGCGGTGTCGGAAGGGCCGGCGCCCGTCAATCGCGAGATGACCGGCCGCGGGGCGCTCGCCGCGCAGGGAACGCCGTGCGCAGCACGGCAGGGCGGATGCCAGACGAGCTTCGGGCCGCCGATCATCCCGATGGTGGCGGGAGCGGTCGGGCTGGTGAAGGATGCGCTGAGGAAACATCCCGACAAGTCGAACCGGGTGCCGATCCAGTTCGACGACCTGCCGCCCGAGGGAGCCAAGGCGGCTGTGGCGGGGACTGCTAAATGATGATCGCGGCGTTGCTGGTCCTGCTCCAGGCGGCGCCGGCCACGCCCGACGATGCGATCAACCGCTATCGCCAGAAGACAGCAGCCGGCCCGCGCTGTGCCGCAGCGGTCGATCCGCAGGAGGTGATGGTCTGCGGGCGACGCAACGCCGATCGGTACCGCGTGCCACTGATCGAGCGCGACCCGGCCGATCCGAAGAATGAGGGCGTGCCGGCGGAGCGTGAGCGGATGCTTGCCCGCACCGACAATTGCGAGGAGAAGTCGATCTTTCTGGTCGGCTGCGGCAAGGTCGGCGTGTCGGTCGGTACCGGCGGTTTCCACCTTGCCGGGGAGCGTCCGCTGGCCCCCTGAAAAAGTGCGCAACCTATCCTCGTCCTGGCGGTTATGCCCTCGATAACCGAGGGGGATTTCCGCGATGCTCGTGCTCACCATGTTGCTGATGGCGGCACCGCCGGTTGCGGAGCGCGTTCGGGTGACGCGCCCGCCTGTGGTGCGGACCGTCCGCGTGACACGCAAGGCGCGGCGGCTGCGCAAGCCGATCTCGATGTCGGTGATCAAGCCGCAGTCGATCGGCTGTGCCGGCGACCCGATATGCGTCACGGCCAATCCTGACTCGCGCTATCGTCTGCTCCTCCCCCAGACTGGCGAGCCGACCGACAAGGACATGGCGCTGGCCGAGGACGGTACGCGGTGCGCGCTGATCGGCCAGACCATCTGTCCGCGCCGGACCCGGACGATCATCCATATGGGCAGCGCGGCACCGGGTGTTCCGGCCACTGCCGTCATCCGATAGCGACGGTCGCAGCCGTCAGCCGAGGATGTGCATCCACATCGGCTGACCGGCGAGGCTCTGCGATCCGCGCAGCTTTTCGAGTGCCTGCGCGACGGCGCGCTCGGGTCCTTCATGCGTGACGATGGCGACGAGCACGGTGCCGTCGGGCATCGCGCCGCGTTGCATCAGGCTCTCGATCGAGACGCCGGCGTCGCGCATCGCCGCGGCGATCTCGGCCAGCACGCCGACCTTGTCGGCGACGGTGAAACGAACATAGGCGCGGCCGCGGCGCTCCCCGGCGTCGGCGGGCCTATGCTCGGCGAGCGACGCGGCCGGCATTGCATAGGCCGGGCCGAACTCGCCGCGCGCGATATCGATCAGGTCGGCGACCACCGCTGACGCAGTCGGGCCGTCGCCGGCACCGGCACCCTGGAACAGCAGGCGGCCGACGAAATTGCCCTCGGCCACCACGGCGTTGGTCGCGCCGGTGACGTGCGAGAGCGGGTGGGTGGTCGGTACGAGATGCGGATGGACGCGCTGGAACAGGCCGCCGGGGCCATTCTCGGCAATGCCGATCAGGCGCACGCGGTAGCCGAGCGCGGCAGCCTCGGCGATATCGGCGCCGAGCAGATGGCGGATGCCGCTGGTTGCTACATCGGCAAAGGCCGGGCGCGTGCCGAAGGCGAGGCTGGCGAGGATCGACAGCTTGTGTGCCGCGTCGACGCCGTCGATGTCGAAACTGGGATCGGCTTCCGCGAAGCCGAGCGCCTGGGCCTCGGCAAGCACCTCGCCGAAATCGCGGCCCTCGGCCTCCATCTTGGACAAGATGAAATTGCAGGTGCCGTTGAGGATGCCATAGACCCGCGCGATCTCGTTAGCGGCGGCGCCTTCGCGCAGGCCCTTGATGACCGGTATGCCACCCGCGACCGCTGCTTCGAACTTGAGCGCGACCTTGGCCGCCTCGGCCGCTTCGGCGAGTTCGAAGCCATGATGGGCGAGCATCGCCTTGTTGGCGGTGACCAGGCTCTTGCCGCCAGCCAGCGTCGCGCGGGCGAGCGTCAGGGCGGGACCGTCCGAGCCGCCGACCAGTTCGACCACGACATCGGCACCCTCATGATGGGCGAGGGCGGTGGTGTCGTCGACCCATTCGAAGCGGCCGATATCGACGCCGCGATCCTTGGCGCGGTCGCGCGCCGAGACGGCGACGATCTCGATCGGGCGGCCGGCGCGGCGGGCGATGAGCGCACCGTTCGCGTCGATCAGCCTGATCACGCCGCCGCCAACGGTGCCGAGTCCGGCGAGTGCGACGCGCAAGGGCTTGGTCATTCGTCTTCCACCTTCGTCATCCCGGACATGCCCCGGATCTATCTCGCGGTTGCGCTAGCGGAGGAGTGGACCCAGGAACAAGTCCGCGGTGACGAAATCTATTTCTTTCCCGATCCGATTTTTACTTCTTCACCAGCCCGATCTCGACCAGCCGCTCATGCAGATAGTCGTGCGCGGTGATCGGGGTCGGGTAGCGGTTCGGGTTCTCCGCGGTGATGCACCCGGGCAGCGTCTCGATCAGGAAATCGGGGGCCGGGTGGAGGAAGAAGGGCATCGAATAGCGCGAATGGCCGCGGCGCTCGGGTGGCGGATTGACGACGCGGTGGGTGGTCGAGGGCAGGACATGGTTGGTCAGGCGCTGGAGCATGTCGCCGACATTGACGACCATCGCCCCTTCGGGCGGGCGGATCGCGAGCCAACGCCCGTCGCGGTCGAGCAGTTCGAGGCCTGCCTCTTCGGCACCGAGCAGCAGCGTGATGAGGTTGATATCCTCATGCGCGCCGGCGCGCACGCCTTCGGCATCGGCCGGGATCGGCGGATAATGGAGCAGACGCAGGATCGAATTGCCGTCCTCGACCGCGTGATCGAACCAGTTGGGGGCGAGCCGCAGATGGCGCGCGATGGCCGAGAGCAGCCGGTCTCCGGCGCGGTCGAACGCGGTGAACAGTTCCAGGAAGGTCGAGGTGAACCCCTCGGGCCGGGTGGGCCAGATATTCGCCGGCATGTCGGCGGAAAAACGATGGCCGGCGGGCAGTTCGCGCCCGACGTGCCAGAATTCCTTCAGGTCGACATGCGTCGCGTCCTTGGCGATCTCGGTCTTGAACGGGGTGTAGCCGCGCTGGCCGCCGCCGGCCGGGGTGAAATAGCCGCGCTTCTCCTCCTCGGGCAGCGCGAACAGTTCGGCGGTCTCTCTCCAGGCGCGACCGATCAGGTCCTGCGGGATGCCGTGATCGGCGATGACCGCGAAGCCGAAGCGTTCGAACGACCCGCCGAGCGCGGCGGCAAAGGCGTCCGGATCCGTCGCCTCGTCATTGAGAGACAGAGCCGGGACCTGGGCTGAAGGGGTATCGAGCATGATGAACGTCCATGATGTCAGGCAGAACGCCAGCATAGCGACAACGCAGCATGCCGAACAGGTGCCGCCTCTCCGCCGTTCGGCGCGCTGGTCATGCCGAGGACAATCGCGTCGTTAGTTGAGCGTGATGACTCCCTTGGACTTGTCGTCGCCGTCAGCGGTCAGGTCGAGCTTGAACGGTTTCTTCTCGTCCGTCGTGCCGGTCAGCCCGTTGCCGTTCGCGGCCACGGTGAAGCCGGCGCCGTTGAGCTTCTGCTGGAACCAGTCGCGCACCGTTGCCGGGGCAGCGGGGCTTTCGAAGGAGACGCGGATGCTGCCGGTGTCGTCGCCCTTGCCGGGCTTGCCGTCGCTGTGTGCCTCGACATTCATGCCCGATATGGTCGAGCCGGGGTAAAGATGCACGCCGTTCATGTCGAAATCACCCGCGTCGAGATGAATCTTGGGCAGATTGAGCTTGCCCGAGAAACCCGGCACGTTGATCGCGACCGCGCCGGTATTGCCGTCCATGCTGGCCACGACATTGCCGTCCGAATCGGTGCTGTTGATCGAGATGGAGGTGCCCGTCTTCGAACCGTCGCACGCGGAGAGCGAGGCGGCGAGCAGGATCGCGGCAGCCAGGGGACGAAGCATGAGGCGGTCTCCAAAGGTGAATTACTATAGTAATACACTATGTCCGGATGCGCGCGGCGTCAAGCTTTCGGGGCGAAACTGGGGGTGACCTTCGCCGAAGCTTCTGCGACAGGCCTCCGCATGAATGCCGCATCTTCGCTCGAATCCCGCAATATGGCGCCTTTCGGCTTTCGCGAGTTCGTCGTGATGGTCGCATCGTTGATGGCGTTGGGCGCGATCGGCGTCGATACGATGCTGCCGGCGCTTCCGGCGATCGGCGAGCGGCTTGGTGTCGCGACCGAGAATGAGCGGCAATATGTCATCGCGATTTATCTGATCGGGCTCGGCGCCGGGCAACTGATCCATGGCCCGCTGGCCGACCGGTTCGGCCGCCGGCCGGTGATGATGTCGGCGCTGTTCCTGTACGGCATCGGCAATGTCGTGGCCGCGCTGTCGGGCAGTTTCGAGCTGCTGCTGATCGCTCGCCTGCTTGGCGGCGTGGCGGTGGCGGCGACCCGTGTGGTGACGATCGCGATCGTGCGCGACTGCTATTCGGGCCGGCCGATGGCGCGGGTTATGAGCCTTGCGATCATCGTCTTCATGATCGCGCCGGTGCTGGCGCCGACGCTCGGCCAGTTCATCCTGTTCTTCGGATCGTGGCGGCTGATCTTCAGCGTGATCGCGGTGCTGACCGCGATCGTGCTGGCGTGGTTCGCGGTGCGCATGCCCGAGACGCTGGCCGGCGAGCGCACGCCCTTTTCCGTGGGGCGCCTGATCGAGGGCTATCGCACGACCCTCACCGATCGCTGGTCGCTCGGCTATACGCTGGCAGGCACGATGCTGCAGGGCGCGCTCTTCGGCTACATCACCTCGGTGCAGCAGATCGTGACCACGGTCTTCGACGCCGAGAAGCATCTGAACCTGGTGTTCGCCGGCACCGCGGGCATGATGGCGGCCGCCAATCTGCTCAATTCGCGTCTGGTGATGCGGCTCGGCTCGCGCTTCCTGTCGCACAGCGCGGTGGTGGCGCTGATCCTGATCTCCAGCGTGAACGTGGTGAACTGGTTCCTGGGCGGGGAGAGTCTGATCCTGTTCGTGGTCCTGCAGGCGCTGACCATGGGGTGTTTCGGCCTGGCCAATGCGAATTTCAATGCGATGGCGATGCAGGACATGGGGGCGATTGCCGGTACCGCGTCGAGCATCCAGGGCTTCATCAGCGTGACCTTCGGCGCGGTGATCGGCATGTCGATCGGGCAGTCCTTTGCGGGCACGACCCTGCCGCTGCACCTTGGTACCCTGTGCTGCGGGGTCATCACGCTCTGCATCACCGCAGTGACCGAGCGCGGCAGGTTGTTCCGGCCGCATTGAGCGCGCTTCGTCGCTGACGGCGGAACCGCTTTGATCTAGTCTCGTTCGCGTTGATGACTTCCGCAATCCTGCGGCTGGGAGACGGACGATGAGCATAGGCGGCTATCAGGTGCCCGGCGAGGGCACCGGCGACGACGGTTTCGACGAGGAAGGCTATGACGAGAGCCAGCGTGCGGAGATCCTCGAGGTCACGCGCGACGGGCCGACTGATGGTACGATCCTCACCGATCTCTCGCCCGATATCGGCGATGACGACGACGATGAGGACGATCTCGAAATGGAGAGCGACGAGGTCGGCGAAGAGGATCCCGATGCCGATGAGGATGAGGACAATCTGGTCGAGGACGATCTCCAGCAAGATTTCGACGACGACGATGTCGACGAAGAGGATCTGGGAGATGCGGACGACGCGACGCTGAAGCCGTGACCCGGCGCGGGAGGGGCGGATTGACCGGCCCTCCCACCACTGAATAGAATCTGCGGCGCTAGGAGCTCCGCCATGCCGACCGATCCCCGCACCGATGCCTATATCGAGAAGCAGGCCGAATTCGCGAAGCCGATCCTGCTGCATATCCGCGCGCGTATGCACGCTGCCTGTCCCGAGGTGGTCGAGACGGTCAAATGGAGCCGTCCTTTCTTCGACTATAAAGGGCATCCGCTGGCAATCATGTCGGGGTTCAAGGCGCATGCGAGCTTCGGGTTCTGGCGCCGCGACGCGCTGACGACCGGCCAGGAAGGCGAGG
This sequence comes from Sphingomonas sp. P3_C6, assembly GCF_056402595.1. NCBI lineage: Bacteria > Pseudomonadati > Pseudomonadota > Alphaproteobacteria > Sphingomonadales > Sphingomonadaceae > Sphingomonas > Sphingomonas sp. P3_C6. The sequence continues at coordinate 93,312 of NZ_JBFUHB010000011.1, read as the reverse complement.
CGATGGGCCAGTTCGGCCGGCTGACCTCGATCGCGGACCTGCCCGGCGATGCCGAGTTCGACGAGATGATCCGCGCCGCTGCCGCTCTCGTCGATGCGGGCGACGGCGCCATCAAGCGCAAGGCGAAGCCGTCCAAGGCTGAACTGGGAGTCCCGCCGGAACTGGCCGACGCGCTGGCGGGCGATGCGGCGGCGACCGCGACCTTCGACGGGTTCCCTCCAAGCTGCCGCCGCGACTATTGTGACTGGATCAGGGAGGCAAAGCGTCCGGAGACCAAGGCAAAGCGCGTCGCCGAGGCGATCAACCTGCTGCGCGAGGGCAAGAGGCGCAACTGGAAATATGAGAAGTGATGCGGTGGCGCCTGTCACCGGGGGGTGAGCGACCCTTCCCCATCGAAGGCAACGGCATTCGCGGCCGGATCGAAACGGGACGGCATCGGCCGGCCGCCGAGCAGGGGCTAGGGCGGACTCGAGCGGGGATACCACTCCATGGCGATGCCGGTGCTTTGTCCGAGCGTGAGCATCGACACCGGCGCGATCGACTGGCTGCTGCGGCGCGCGCCTTTCCACGCTTATCGGCACAAGCCGGCAATCGGCGTGTCGTAACAGAGTCGGCGGTTCGTTGTTCCGGGCCTCGACCTAAACATATCGTTGAGAGCCGCATATGGCGGAATGTGCTTCAACGCCCCCGGGTCATCAGAGGAGTCGGGACCGTGACGCTCACCGCAACGCAGCAGTCCGCCTATAACGATATCCATGCCAAGCTGGACACGTCGGGGTGGTTCAACACCGTCACGCATGGCGAGGTGAACGATGTCGCCGCGCGGCTCAAGGGGCTAACCTCGGCCGATGCCGACGCCGTGGTCGATGAATTGCAGCGCACCGGTGAACTGGACCGCTTCGCCTCCGAGGCGGTCGACGGATCCTGGTTCGGCAATGGCGGCTATACCGATGGCGAGCGCCGCGATCTGTTCACCGACCTGGCGGGCAAGCTGGACGGCAACAGTCTTGCGAGCGTGAGCAACGCGTTCGCCAAGGCATCGGGCGGCGAGGACGGCTATAACCGGGTGGGCGAACTGGCCGATGCCGTTTCCACTCACGCCGCCGCCTCGATCAAGGTGGATTATGTGAAGGCACTTGCCGGCCAGACTGACGGCAAGGGGCTGAGCGGCACGACCCTTGGCGGCTCCTGGTCGCACGAAGTGGATGCCGAGGCATCGGCGATCGGCAAGGTGATCGGATCGATGCGCGGGTCTCAGGCGCAGGCTGCGTTCAGTGCGCTCAGCCAGGACCAGCTTCGTGCGGTGGTGAGCACCAGCATCGATCAGAGCAACCAATATTCGCAGAGTGGCGTCATCACCAGCTTCGATCCCAAGGGGTTCCAGTCGGTGATGAATGCCGCGGCCAGCATCTCGAACCCCGATCTCAAGGCGCAGATCTTCGACGCGGGCGCAGATGCGTTGCGTACGGTGCGAGATACCCAGGCTGTCGGGCTCGGGCAGAATTCGCCCGATCGGAACGCGACTCTCTCCGCCGTTACCGATTCGATGATCAAATTGCTCGACAGCGACACGGCCGGCATCACGCGCGAACTGACCTATAACACCACTACCCAGGACGGCTCCGATCTCGCCGCCTATGCCCAGGTGATGATCGCGGATCACAAGGAGGCGAAGCTCGGCGAGCAGATGGCCAAGCTCCAGTTCGGCAACGATCTGAAGGGCGATCCGATCGGCCGGCTCAACCAGACGACCACCGTCAACGGGCAGGAGCGCCGCGAGAATGCCGGCACGCTTGGTTATTTCACCGGGGCTGTCTACGCCGGTGCCGCAGCGAACTCGAAGGACGTGAAGGCGCAGCAGGAGGTGGTGACGGCGGTGCTCAAATCGGTGCTCACCGTGGTCGACAAGGCCGGCGTAGGTGGCAAGGCGGTCGGCACGGCCGCCAGTGTCGGCAAGGAATGGATTCAGTTCGCCGTGCGCGGCGCGATCAACGACCCAGGCACTACGCCGGCGCAGAAGCTGGAGCGGGCAGCGCTGCCGCAGGACCCGAACACGCAGGAGCTTGGCGTGGGCGATCCGGTCGCCGATGCGTTCAACACAACGCTGAGCCGCGTGCAGCGCACCGCCGAACCGTGACCGGCGGACATCTTCGGTATCGCCTGGGGCCGGTTGCCGCGGCGGTGATGCTGGCTGCGTGCGGCCCGAAGGAGCCGAGTGCCATGACCCTGCCTGACCCCCCGGCACCGATCGCACGGCCGGCCGAATATGCGTTCGGCGACCACGTCGCGAGCGTCGAGGAACATCTGATCGGGCGGGTCGACCAGTCGCTGCGCGGCCGTTTCGGCAAGCCGGTCGAGGAGCATCTGGCCGCGCCCGCCGGCACCGATTTTGCGGCGATCCTGCATTGGTATGGCGAACGGGCCAAGGGCTGGCAGGCGCTGCCGGAGATAGAGGCGGTGGCGCGAGCCCGCGGCGGGCGGGGCTTCGGCTTTTCGCGCGACGGCCAGGCCTTTGTGCTGTTGTGGTTGGCGTCCGATACGGCAAAGGGGGCAAGCCCGGTCACGATCCTTCGATACGGGAAAGAGGCATAGGCCGTCGCGAGCAGCCTGCCCCAGATCACGATCGCTGAAGTGAGGCGCAGTCGCGGGTCGGACCAATGACACACCATCCGCTGCAAATAGCTTGCCGCCGGCTCGTTACATGATATGGTGTAACGTCACCATCTTAAGGGAGAACCTGATGAGCGCACGAGCCTTGACCTACCGGCGGTCCCGCGTTGCCGATCCCGAGCCGCTTTCGGCGTTGAACATCACGCCGCTGATCGACGTGCTGCTCGTCCTGATCGTGACGCTGATCCTCACCATCCCGATGATGACTCACAAGGTGCCGATCGACCTGCCCACGGGCGGGGTGCCCAGCACCGAGGTCAACACCATCCACCGCATCGACCTCAACGCCGCCGGTCAGATCTCGCTCGACGGCACCAACATGGACCTTGCGGGACTGCGCGCGCGCCTCGACGCGATCCGCGCCGATCCCAATGTGCAATTGCAGTTCAGCACCGATGGAGCGGCACGCTATGAGCGGTTCGACCAGACGCTTGCGGTGATCAAGCGGGCCGGCATCACCAAGCTCGGCTTTGTCGGCAATGAGCGGTTCCGGAATTACGACGCGGCTGAATAAGGTCGAATGAATAGGGTTGGTGGGGAACACCGGCGCGTCGCACCGCGTTGGGCGTTCCCCTTCAACCGACAAGGTCTTGATCTCATGCGGTGTCTCGTCGCGCTCCCGTTGATCCTCGCCGCCGGCTGCTCGCCCGACAAGCCCGCCACCGGCAACGCGGTGGATATCAACACCGCTGCGGTGCAGGCGCAGGGCAGCGTGGACGCCTATGCCAATGGCCAGGCGGGAGACCAGGCGGCGGCACCGGCGACAGAGCCAGCACCGGGCGCCATCGCGACGCCCGCGCCGCTGATGCCGCCCGAGCCGGGCACACCCGGTGGCCTGCCCGACGACCGGACGCCGTTGTCCGAGGCGCCCTTCACGCCCCACAGCGCGCAGGGGGCGGCCAACGTCGTCCAGACCTATTATGCGCTGCTCGGCGAGGGCAAATACCGTCAGGCCTGGGCGCTGTGGGACGATGGCGGCAAGGCGTCCGGCATGAGCGCCGAGGCGTTTGCCGCGAGCTTCGCCAAATATTCCGAATATCACGCCAATATCGGCGCGCCGGGAGATGTGGAGGCCGGTGCCGGGCAACGTTATGTGACGGTGCCGGTGCAGCTCTATGGCCGGCTGAAGCAGGGGGCGACGCCGGTTTATATGCTGGGCAGCGTCACGCTGCACCGTGTCGGGGATATCGATGGCGCCACTGCAGCGCAGAAGAGCTGGCATATCCGCAGTGCCGATTTCAAACCGAAGGCGGGCGGTAAACCCGCCGGGGACGTGGCCGCGCCGACATCCGACATCGTCACGGCGAGCTATCGCTGTGTCGACGGCAGCCGCCTCAACGTCCGTTTCGACAATGGCGCCGATACCGCGACGATCCGATCGGCCGGGAAGCTGGTCGCAGTGCTGAAGGGTCAGCGGCCGGGCTCGGGCATCTGGTATGCGGCGCGCGGTTACGAGCTGCGCGGCAAGGGCCAGGATGCGATCTTTACACAGCCCAAGCTGCCACCGCTGGCTTGCCGGTCAAACGAATAGGCATTCTGATGATCGCGGTGTCGCGGGTCCGTGCCACAACGATCATGTGGCGAAGGCACGTCGCCGGAGGGTGATTGCTGACCGGCATTTCGCGCCGTTACCTGAGCCTCGCCGACCTGACCTTCGCCTTCGCGGTGGAACGGGATGGGCAAGGCAGCACGAGTGTTTCTCAGTCCCCCACATAAGCTCCCCGGCGCGCGCGGTACATGCTAGGCCCGCCCGATCTTTTGCTGGATCCCACCCATGCCGACACTCCTGCTTCTCGTCGCCTCCAACTGCTTCATGACGATCGCCTGGTACTGGCACCTCAAGGGCGGGATGACGAAGCCGCTGATCTGGGTGATCCTGATAAGCTGGGGCATTGCGCTGTTCGAATATTGTCTGGCGGTGCCGGCCAACCGGCTCGGCTATGCTGCGGGGTGGAGCGGTGGGCAACTCAAGGTGACGCAGGAGGTGATCACGTTGCTCGTGTTCGGCGTGTTCATGGTGGCGGTGCTGGGGGAGCCGTTGAGCTGGCGGCACGCCGGCGCGTTCGTCTGCCTGATCGGGGCGGCGGCGTTCATGTTCGCCGGGCGCTGAAGCGAACGCGCCCGAGGTAAGTACATCCCTTACCAGTCGAGGGCTAAATTTGGGTTAGTCAGCGTTCAGGGCCGCGGCGAGAGCGACGAGGTCGCTGTTCTGAATCGCCTCGCCCGTCGCATCGGTCGGCGCACCTACGGCATTGGTCTGGTCGTCGGGTTTGCGGGGCTGATCATAGCCGGCGACGTCGACGGCGGTCCACAATATGCCGCCTGCCCAGATCAGCGCTGCCCATCGGCTGCGAAAGAGTTTGGCGAAGGGCATCGCCACCCACTGAGGCACCCATGGTTAAGGTGGCCCTCCCTGGACTGGTAAATGGACGCGAGTTAGTCGGGTGTCTTCACTTCGCCGCACTGGCGCTGCGCCTCGCTCGCGGCGGCAGCAATCGCGACGGCGGATTTCGACGCTGCGTCCGGTGTGAAGGAGACAGCGAGTCCGTCCGGGCCGTCCAGCATCACTTCCCCGTCCTCTGCCGTAACAGTGGTAGGGACATCATGGGCTTTTGTTGGCATAGTGAAATTACCTTTCCCGGATTAACAAAAACGCAGGCGCGACCCGGACGGTTCCGATAAGGTGTAGGGATGTACATACGAGATTTCCTGAAAACCCACCAGACTCCGAGACTTAGCGAGGCTGAGGCTGCATCGCTCGAGGCGGCGGTCGGCCGTACAACCGAGTATCGACCGAAGCAGATCATCGTACGCCAGCAGGTGCCGCTGACCCAGTGCACCCTGCTGCTCGAAGGTTTTGTTGAACGCTACAAGGATACGCCCGAGGGCAGGCGGCAGATCCTGGCGATCCATATCCCCGGCGATTTCGTCGATCTGCACAGCTATCCGCTGAAACGCCTCGAACATTCGGTCGCTGCCCTGACGTCAGTGAAGGTCGCGCTGTTCCCTCATCCGGCGATCCGCGCCCTGACCGAACAATCCCCGACGCTGACCGAATTGCTGTGGCGATCGACCCTGATCGACGCAGCGATCAACCGCGAATGGATCGTCTCGGTCGGCGCGCGCTCGGCGGCGGTGCGGCTCGCGCACCTGTTCTGCGAAATGTATATGCGGCTAGAGCGGATCGGCATGACCGATGGCATGCGCTTCGCGTTTCCGCTGACCCAGATCGATCTGGCGGATGCGACCGGCCTGACTCCGGTCCATGCCAACCGGATGCTGCGGCAGCTACGCGAGCAGGGACTGCTGGAATTCCGCTCGGGCACCGCGACGATCCTAGACTGGGCAGGACTGCGCAGCTTTGCCGAGTTCGACGCGGGCTATCTGTTTCTGGAGTGACCGTCTCCCCGTTCCCGACAGGGAGACGGAAATGGTGTCAGGCCCTTTCGCCCAGATAATGCGTCTGCGCCGCGTCGGTTGCGTTGACCGCCAGGATCGAGCGGGCGTCGCCCGGTGCGCGGGGGTGGCCCTTGCGGTCGCCGGCGGCATGGATGACGCGGTGGAGCAGTTCCTGCCCCTCGCTCCACCAGCCGATACCACTGGCCGCATTGATATGCCCCTGCGCGCCGGCATCGACGAAATGGCTGCCCCATGCCGCCGCCAGGCTGTGCGCCCGCTCGATCTCGATCCACGGGTCGTCGCGGCTGGCGACGAGGATCGACGGGAAGGGCAGGGGAGCGATCGGGGTGGGCGCGAACGCCTTCAGATCGACCTGAGCATCCGAACGATCGACATCGGCCGGCGCCACCAGCAGCGCGCCGGCCACCGGCCAGCCATAGGGCTGGCGAGTCAGTTCGGCCCACCACGCGACCGCGAGACAGCCAAGGCTGTGCGCGGCGAGGATGACGGGCGCCTGGGCCGACCTGATCGCCTGGTCGAGCTTTGTCACCCAGGCGTTGCGGTGCGGCGTGTTCCACATACCGAGTTCGACCCGGACCGTATCGGGCCGGGCGCTTTCCCACAGGCTCTGCCAGTGCGATGGGCCTGATCCGCCAAGACCGGGGACGGTCAGGATCGTGGGCTGGGCCGGGTCGTGGGGCGAAAAGCTTCCCATGATACGCACTCCTTAAAGAGGGGAGAGACGTGGCCGCGTGAAGTTCTAGGGGGACGCCGCGCGACCACGCCTCCCACCGCAAATTTATTCCTACTATTATGATAGGCAATAGGCGCTGCGACCAAATGCGCAGGCGCTGCGATGATCCGAAACGGGGCCTTATCTCGTCGCGAACCAGGCCGGTTCCACCGTGTTCCGCGGCCGCCCCGGCGGGGCTATGCCGCCGCGACTCGGCTTGGTAGGGGCATGGCATGGCCAAGTTTCGCGCCGATCAGATCCTCGTCGACCGCGGCCTTGCCGAGAGCCGGACGCGCGCGCAGGCGCTCATCATGGCGGGGCTGGTGTTCGTGGGTGATCGCAAGATCGACAAGCCGGGGCAGCAACTGGCTGGGGAGGTGGTGCTGGACGTGCGCGGCCGCGACCATCCCTGGGTGTCGCGCGGTGGCATCAAGCTGGCGCACGGCCTCGACCATTTCGGCTGGGACGTGACGGGCGCGGTGGCGATCGATGTCGGATCCTCCACCGGCGGGTTCACCGATGTGCTGCTCACGCGCGGCGCGGCGCGGGTGTATGCGGTCGACAGCGGTACGAACCAGCTCGCCTGGAAACTGCGCCAGGACGAGCGCGTGATCGTCCATGAACAGACCAGCGCGCGTATCCTGACCGCGGCGCATATACCCGAGCCGGTCGACCTGATCGTCTGCGATGCGAGCTTCATCGGTCTCGCCAAGGTGCTGGATGTGCCGCTGACGTTCGCAAAGGAAGGTGCGCGACTGCTCGCGCTGGTGAAGCCGCAGTTCGAGGCCGGGCGCGAGGAAGTGGGCAAGGGCGGCGTGGTGCGTGACCCCGCGATCCACCGGCGAGTCTGTGACGAGGTTGCGGCCTGGGTCGAATCGCGCGGCTGGCAAGTCGACGGTGTGGTGGAAAGTCCGATTACCGGCCCGGAGGGTAATATCGAATTCCTGATCGCGGCCAAACGACCTCGCGGTGACATGGCCTGAAACATGGCGGGACAGGTTCCGTTCGCAAGTGCGAAATTTAACCGAGGAATTACGCCCGCCTTATTCTATAGTAGAGCCTCACCTGTTCGCGAGGGCAATTGTTCGCGCGGGCGAGCACCATCGGCGTGCGGGACTGGAAGGGTTTGGAAGCTTGAGGGAAATCGCATCGAAACAGCAGCTCAGGCTGGCGTTCATGCGCTGGGCGGTCGTGACGGTCCCATTCATCCTGCTGCTGGGGTTCACATCGGCACGGATCGCCCCGAGCGGATCGGCCAACAGCTGGTACGCGGCACTGGTGAAGCCGGCCGAAACTCCACCCGACTGGGTTTTCCCGGTTGCCTGGACGACGATCTACATCCTGCTCGGCATCGCGCTCGCGATGATCATCCATGCGCGCGGGTCGCGGCTGCGTGGCCCGGCGATCATCCTGTTTGCGGTCCAGATGGCGGTGAACCTGGTCTGGTCGCCCTTGTTCTTCGGCATGCATCAGGTGACCTGGGCGCTGGTGACGATTGCGGCGATGTTCGTGCTTGCGTTCGCAACGACGATGCTGTTCGGACGAATCAGGTCGAGCGCGGCATGGCTGATGGTGCCGTACCTGGTATGGCTGGTCTATGCCGGGTTGCTGACCTATCGGATATCCGAGCTCAATCCTGGCGCGGAAACCCTTGTGCCGCCGTCCTCGACGTCCCAAATCATCAATCTCTAGACCGTATTTGCGAGATCATCCGATGCAATCCGACAACAAGATTTTCGACGATTTCGTGAAGTTCATGAACGGCGCGGCCGGCACGCTGGCCGGCATGGGTCGCGAAGCAGAGCAGGGCGCACGCTCGCGGGCGAAGGAATGGATCGGCGGTCTCGACTTCGTCAGCCGCGACGAGTTCGAGGCGGTCAAGGCGATGGCGGCCGCCGCGCGCGACGATGCCGATGCGCTGCGCGCACGGCTCGACGCGCTCGAGGCCAAGGCTGGCGCTGCCGCACCGAAAAAGCCCAAAGCAGGAGTCTGACGATCTTTTCCACAGTTTTTTCTACAGGTCTGTCCACCTCTGCCTTGTGCGTTCGGCAGTATCGCGGCACCACATATGGTGTCATGATGGCAACGGGAGGCATGGCGTGATGCTTGACGAAGCCGATTATGAACGCGACGACGCCGCGCCCATCGATATGCTCGAAAGCTATTTTTCGGCGCATGGCTGGGAGCATGAGCGCCAGGACGACGAGGTCATCGCCAAGGTCAAGGGCAGCTGGACTCAGTATGAGCTTCGGGCGCTGTGGCGTGACGAGGACAGCGTCATCCAGTTCCTCGCCTTCCCGGACATCCGCGTTACCGACGAACGCCGCAGCGCGATCTACGAGGCGATCGGGCTGATCAACGAGCAGCTCTGGGTCGGCCATTTCGAGCTCTGGTCGTCGAGTGGCATCCTGCTCTATCGCCATGCGGCGATGATCGAGGGCGAGGACGGCACCATGTCGCTGGGCGCGGCCGAACTGCTGGTCGAATCGGCGATCGACGAGTGCGAGCGTTTCTACCCGGTGTTCCAGTTCGTGCTGTGGGGCGGCAAGACGCCCAAGGAAGCACTTGCTGCCGCGATGACCGAGACCCAGGGCGAAGCCTGACCTTTTGACACGCGCGTTCGGGGGCTGGAAGTGACCATCGACAGGATCTGGCTGATCGGCTGCGGCAATATGGGCGGCGCCATGCTGCGGCAATGGATTGCCAGCGGCGCGATCGCGGCCGACCGGGTCTATGTGGTCAACCGGGTCGATCGCGTGCTGCCTGACGGCGTGCGCCAGTCCCGCGACCTGCCGCAGGGGCCACTGCCCGATCTGGTGATGCTCGGCATGAAGCCGCAACAGATCGACGAGATCACCAGCCGTTATGCGGATCGCCTGGCTGGCGTGCCGGTGCTGCTGTCGATCCTTGCGGGCGTGGAGAATGCCAGTCTGGCCGGCCGCTTCGACGCCGGGGCGATCGTGCGCTCGATGCCCAATCTGCCGGTCGGTATCGGCAAGGGCGTCGTCGCGCTTCATTCCGACACCGGGAGCGCCGAGACGCGCGAGGCGGTTTCTGCCCTGATGGCGCCGCTCGGGCTGGTCGAATGGATGGCGGACGAAAAGCTGTTCGACGTCGTGACCGCGCTGTCGGGGAGCGGCCCGGGCTTTCTCTACCGGGTCATCGATGCGTTGGCCGCTGGCGGCGAGGCGCTTGGCCTGCCGGCCGATCAGGCACAGCGCATGGCGGTCGCCACGGTCGAGGGGTCGGCTATGCTGGCGTCTCAGGCCGATGTTTCGCCGGGCGTGCTGGCCGATCGGGTCGCCAGTCCCGGCGGATCGACTCGCGAGGGGCTGAACGTGCTCGACCGCGACGATGCGCTGAAGGTGCTGATGCGCGAGACCCTAGCCGCGGCCACGCGGCGCAATGCCGAAATGGCGGCTGCGGCGCGCCGATCCTGAAAACTAGTCCCGCAGGCTCTCGACGCGGGGGCGCTCATGTTCGGGGATCAGGCCCTCCAGCACTGCCCAGAAACCACTGACCGCCGTTTGCCCCGCGCTGGCATAGGCCGCCGAAAGCCGCTCGCGCAGTGCCTCGAACAGCTCGTTCTCGAGTGCGCGGCCGGCATCGGTCAGGCGTAGCAAGCGCTGGCGCCGGTCGCGTTCGCCGGGGCGGGTATTGACCAGGCCACGCTCGCCAAGTTCGGTCAGCACGCGGCCGAGCGACTGCTTGGTGATGGCGAGCAGCGCGAGCAAGTCGCTGACGGTCATGTCGGGCTGCCGGGCGATGAAATAGAGCGCGCGGTGGTGCGCCCGGCCGAGGCCCTGCGCCGCCAGCCCGCGATCAATCGCACGCGTGAGGTGACTGTTGCCGAAATAGAGTAATTCCATTCCGCGGCGGAGTTCGGGCTCCCGCAGGAAAAGCGGCGAGGCGGTCGTTGACGGGGCTGCCATGTTGACCGGATTTGGCGGCTTCCCTACTAGGCTTCAACCCCGAAATTGTATCAAATTGTAAGAATGGAACCATGCTCGACACAACCACCGACGAGAGCACCGGCACTGGCCTGACCTTCACCCAGGTGCCGCATCCGGGCCGCGTGGATGTAAACGAGCGGGCACGTCTGCTGGAAAATCCCGGTTTCGGACGGGTGTTTACCGACCATATGGTGACCATCCGCTACAATGAGACCGATGGCTGGCATGATGCGCGGGTAGAGCCGCGGGCGCCGTTCCAGATGGATGCCTCCTCCGCGGTACTGCATTACGCGCAAGAGATTTTCGAGGGCATGAAGGCCTATCGCCTGACCGATGGCGGCACGGCGCTGTTCCGGCCAGAGGCCAATGCGGCGCGATTCCGCAGTTCGGCCCAGCGCATGGCGATGGCCGAGCTGCCCGAGGAGCTGTTCCTCGAGTCGATCCGCCAGCTCGTGCGGATCGATCATGACTGGATCCCGACATCGGATGGCGGATCGCTCTATCTGCGTCCGTTCATGATCGCGAGCGAGGTGTTCCTCGGGGTCAAGCCGTCGGCAGAATATCTGTACGCGGTGATCGCCTCGTCGGTCGGCGCCTATTTCAAGGGCGGCGCATCCGCTGTCACGCTCTGGGTGTCGGAAGATTATACCCGCGCCGCACCGGGCGGCACCGGCGCTGCCAAGTGCGGCGGCAACTATGCCACCAGCCTGGTCGCTCAGGCGGAGGCGATCCGTCAGGGTTGCGACCAGGTGCTGTTCCTCGACGCGGCCGAGCGCCGCTGGATCGAGGAGCTTGGCGGTATGAACATCTTCTTCGTGTTCGATGACGGCAGCATCTCCACGCCGCCGCTGACCGGTACGATCCTGCCCGGCATCACCCGCGACTCGATCCTGAAGCTGGCAAAGGACATGGGCCTGACCGCGCGGGAAGAGCCCTATTCGATTGAGCAATGCCGCGCCGATGCCGAAAGCGGCCGCCTGCGCGAGGCATTCGCCTGCGGCACCGCCGCGGTGGTCGCGCCCATCGCCCAGATGAAGATGCGTGGCGGCGACTTCACCATCGGCACCGGCGGCCCGGGCCAGACGACGTTGCGCATGCTGAACGCGCTGACCGACATCCAGCGCGGGAAGACGCCCGACCAGCATGGCTGGGTAGAGCGGCTCGACTAGGCTAGACGATCACGCCCGTTGCGGGAATCGGTTGCGATGCCTAAAGGCCTCCGCTCACCGGTTCCCGTCGGGTGGTTCTGACGGGTTCTCACTGGGGCGTCGCCAAGTGGTAAGGCAGCGGCTTTTGATGCCGCCATTCGCAGGTTCGAACCCTGCCGCCCCAGCCAGACCTCGTTTCCCGGAGGTCACTCACCGATGATATGAGCGGCGATCGAGCGTCGGTGGGGCCGGCGCCGGTGCTCGAAAAGATAGATACCCTGCCAGGTGCCGAGCGCGAGCTTGCCGTCGATTATCGGGATGGACAGCTGGACCTGGGTGAGGGCAACCCGAAGATGCGCTGGCATGTCGTCCGGCCCTTCATCGTCATGAGCGTAGCGGTTCGGATCCTCGGGCGCGATCCGCGCGAAGAAAGCTTCCAGGTCAGACCGCACCTCCGGTGCCGCATTTTCCTGGATGAGCAGGGATGCCGAGGTGTGACGGCAGAACAACGTGAGCAGTCCTTCGGCGATCCCCTGCCGGGCGACCCATTCGGCCACTGCGTCCGTGATCTCGCTCAGCCCTTGGCGCTGGGTGAGGAATTCGAATGAGTCCGTCGATTGTCGCATTGTTCGCGTCCCTCCTCTGCCATCATCGACCGCGTCATTCGTTTGGCTGGGGAGCCTCGGCGAGCCAGGTAACGACCAATGCATCGCGCCATGCCGGTTCGGCAGGATCGACCGGCCTGATCGGCGTGACGCCGTGGCGGATGCGGTGATCGTCGAGCAGGACTCCATCGCCGGGCGTGCCCAGGGTGAACTGCCCGATTCGCTCACCGTCTGCAGTGCCGATCTCCGTGACGCCGTCGGAGACGTTGCGGCGATCGACCAGCATCACGAAGACCCAGTCGACACCGTCGCGGTGAAGCCCTTCGGGTGTGGGGCGGCCCGTTTCGGCCGGTGAGGTCTCGATGCGGAACTGATGAAGCTCGACATGCCAGGCCTGATCGACCGGATGCGATCCGGCGGCCGAGATAACGGGCGTCCAGGACTTCAGTATCCCATCAAGGACGGGATTGGCGAGCGTCTCCGGCAGGACCGGCTCGAACCAGCGCTGCACGTCGCCGTTCAGCGGGTTGTAGTCGCGGCTCTGAAAATGGGGCTGGCGCGGCTTGAGGGTGACCGTGTCACCGGCAACCCGCAGGGCGGCATGCCGGCGGCGGCGGTACCGGCCGCCATCAGCCATATAGAGATCGGGGCCGAGGGTGCCCCAGGAGGCTGCGAACCTGTCCCAGGCTTGGCGGGCATCCGGCCCGAGATGGGCCAGCACTGCATCGGCGGAGAGACTGACATAGCCATTCTCGGCGAGCTTCTTTGTCAGGGTGTCGACAGATCCGGTCCGCTGGGCATGCTCGGTCAATAGAGGTCTTCTTTCTCGCGGCCTTGACCGGTGAGGACCTGGAATGGCCCGTATCGCCGGTTGCCGGAAAGCCTCCATATCGATGGATTGGGACAGGAAAGGGGCGACGACCTCGCGGTCGCCGCCCCTCCCTCGGGCCGGATCGGGTTCACGGAATGACCGGGTCGAAGACATTCCGCGATTTTTCCGGCCTAAGCTCTTGGCGGCGCCGCCGATGCAAGGAGGGAGTCGCCTGCAGCGGCGGCGCCGGGCGCCGTAACCCCCTGGTCTACGGCCGCACCCCGCTTATCGATGTCGTGCCGCTGCACCGGGTATTGTTCGGCCCGGCATAGCTGAACGATCCGTCGCCCGTGATCTGCGTGCTATTCGGGATCCTGGCGTTCACCGTCTCGGTCGTCTTGCCCGGGCTGTCATCATAGGTGACGGTGGTCGAGCCGCTGAGGCCGGACGGATCGTCCTTGCCCGACATGGTCAGGGTGATCGGGAAGCCGCCATAGGAGGTCGTGTACTGGGTGTCGGAGACCTTGCTGACCATGATGGTGAAGGTTTTGGTCTCGTTCGGGCACAGGCCGGCCTGTGACTGGCTGGTGGTGGTGGAGCGGCTGGTGATCTTCCAGGCGCCGTCGAACTTCCGCTCGATCGTCACCAGCACCGTGGCGGTTTTCGAGAAGCCATTGGCGTTCTTGCCGCGATAGGTGAACTTGTCGTCGCCGAATGCCTGGCCGGTCGGCGTATAGGTGAAGCTGCCATTATTCTGCAGCGTGACATTGCCCTTGGTCGGCCTCTCGACCAGTTCCAGGCTGTCGGCGCCGCTGACCTGCACGCTCGACGCGGTCGGCTGGCCCTGAGTAACCTTGATGGCTGCATCGTTGACCTTGGGCAGCGCGAGAGTGAGCGTTGCCTCCACCGGAAGGGGATTGCTGTCCGCCGGTGTGACGGTGAAGTTGAAGTCGATATTATCCTGGTCGGCATTCACCGCCTTGAAGCGCAAGGTCAGGACGTCTCCGCTGCCAGATGCCGCCCCGGTCACGCCGGCGGTGATCCCGCTTAGAGCGACGGTCGCGGCGGGCAGGTTTTCGTCATAGCCGCCGACGCGGTTGACCATGTTGGTCAGCGCTGCCGGCACGTAATTGTTGGCGACGGCGAGTGCGTAGAGCTTGTCGGTCGAGGATTTGATCGTGGCGGCGACGTTCGCGAGCAGCGAACGGTGCTGCTGGACCTGGAATGTCCGGGGTACATCGTTGGAGAAGCCGAGCCGCGTGGCCGCCTGCGTCGCCGTGACGTAGCGAAGGGCCCGCCCTGCCACCAAGGCATTGGTCGGCTGGTAATTATATGTCGAGAGGCGGAGCTGTTCGATGTCGAAGCAATAATCGGCGATCGCGTCGAGCGACTTCAGCACGCCCTTGTCGAATGCGAGATAAGTGAGCACCGCGCCGCCCGCGAAGATGATCGCGCCGATGCCCGTGCCGACACCCGCTGCCGCCAGCGTGGTGACCTTCGCGGCCGCGATCGTCGTGACGACGCTGTAAAGGAAGATGTCGGAGGCGTTGCTGCACTTCCGGCTGTCGGCCGCAAACGGCACCGGCCCGAAAGCCGACAGCGAGGCGGTGCTTGGAAACGGATTGGCCTGGATGAAGATGGCGGCGTTGCGCAGGTCATCGGCGGAGAAGCTGTCGATGGTGTTGATGCCGGTCTGCAGCTGGTTGATCTTCGCGGTGAGATCTGCCCGTGCCGCGGCACTCAGCGACGCGCCCGCTGAGGACAGGAAGGCCTGCGCCTCGTTCTTCCGAGTCGTCAGGAAATCAAGCACCACGGTGCGCGGATTGGTCACATCGGCGGGTGCCGATATCTGGACGGTGAAATTATAGCTGCGGCTGCCGATCGTCACCGTCATCGTCTGTGCGCCGGCCGGCACGCCGGTCGGGGTGACGAACACGAGGGTCTTGGCATCGTCGCTGCGATAGAGCGTCACGTCCTTGCCGCCCAGCTTGCCCATATAGCTGGCCTGGTCGAGCGGCAGGTTTTCGGCGAACAATGCGCCGTATTTGCCCTGGGACAGGGCGCTCGTCCCCGGAGCCTGTTTGAGCGAAACCGTGGTCGGCTGGACGCTGATCGATACGCTCGCACGGCCGGTATTGCCCGCCGCGTCGGTAGCGGTGGCAGTGCAGTTGATCGTCGTTGCTGCGGTCACGATGGGGGTAACCAGCATCGTGCCGGTCAGCGTGCCGCCCGTGCAGGTGATGGCCGGGGTCAGGCCCGTCGTGACATTGTCGGTGGCGGCGGCCGTCAGCGCGATGGTGAGGCCGCCTTCCACGGTCGCCGGTGCGGACAGGGTGACGACGGGTGCCTGGGTATCCGCGGTGGAGCCGCTGCCGCCCCCGCCGCCAGTGCCGGTGGAATCATCGCCACCGCATCCGGAAATCATGCCCAATATCATCAGGCTGGCTAAGGTACGACGCATGCTGGATTCCCCCGGTTCAATGGCACTGCCGGGCGCTCGACGGCCCGGCTGGTCAGGTCAGAAAGTGAAGCGAAGACCGGCGCTGCCGCTGTTGGTGCGGATGTTGCCGACATCGGCGCCGGATACGGCGTCATAGGGCAGGTTGCCGCCCTTGGCCTGGCGGTGGCGATAATCGACCGTCAGAGCGATATGGCTGTTGAGCCGAACCGCGACGCCCGCGCCGAGCTGCCAGCCGAAACGCGCCTTGCCCTCGCCGTCGATCTCGAACCCGGTCACACCCACGCCGCCGCCGGCATAGGGTGTGATCACGCTGCCGATCGGCAGGTCGAGCCAGATATTGGCCAGCGCCGAGAGCTGGCGGACCCGGCCGCCATTGCCGATGGTGATGGTGTTGCCGGAAAGTGCGCAGCCGCTGACTTCCAGATAGTCACAGACATCGGCGACATCGCCAGCGTCGAGCTTCACGGCAGCGCCATTGACCCTGTCGATGCTCAGCGCGCTGACCCCGTTGCGCTGATAGGCAACTTCCACGTCGGTGCGGACCATGCCGAAATCATAACCGAGCACGCCCTTGAACTCGGCCGCGCTCTTGGTGTGGATCCGTCCGTCCACACTGTCCGATGTGCCGCTTCCGCCAAAGGTGCCGCCGGTGTCGTAATACCGGATATCGGTGCTCTGCACCGCAGCGATCCCACCGGAGAGGCCGGCATAGAAACCCTTGCCGTCATCCTCGCCATCCTGGGCATAAGCCGTGGTCGAAAAGGAAGATGCGGCCATCAGGCCGGCCACTATGGTCGAGATACGCATAAGAACCCCCGGGTATTACCTGTCGATCAGCCGGTATCGTCTTGATCCGGCGCGAGACGATCCCCCGGCTTTCTCGAAGAAAGTCGTTGAAACCGCCTGTGAATTGTTGATTAGACGGAGGACTTGCCCGAACGTATCGGCCGGTTGGCCGAACCGGATGGGCGAGTGCGGGGGAACATCACCGAATGGCACTGCGCACCATGCCCGAACCCGGCGTGAAGCTGCGCCTCGAGCAGGTCGAGGAGCTTCAGGGCAAGGGCCGCACGACGATCGTGGGTATCGTGGTGATGACGACCGTGCTGGTCTTCGTCCATTCGCAGTTTGCGGCCATCGTCGATCCCGCGCTGCTGTGGAGCTGGCTCGGCTTTATGGGGGCGAGCGTCCTTTGCCTCTGCCTGCTGCTCGCGGCCTTTGCGGTACCCGCCTGGCGAGTGTCACGAACGGCGCGCTTCTGGGTGCGCTTGACCCAGATCGCGATGATGGCCTTTTGCGGCGGGATCGCGGCGAGCGTGTGGATCCTGCTGCCACCCGCCAGCAACGATCTGCGCATGTTCGCCATCTTTCTCTATGTCTGGTTCGTCGCGATGGTGATGATGGCCGGCGGCAATGGTCTTTCAGTCGTGGGATGCCTTGCTCTCATCGTCTCGCTGGCGGCGTTCGTGGTGACTCACGACCTGCCTTATGCCGTGCCGCTTGCCGCTTTCCTCGGGATGGCGGGTGCCGCGATCGTCGGCATCCGCGGCCTGATCTGGCGTGCGGCGGACGAGGCCTCGGAAGCGCGGGCGCTGACCGAGCACGCGGCTGAATCGCTCGAACGTGCGCTCGCCATCGTCCGCGCCGAACGCGACGCCAAAACGCGCTTCATCGCGGCGGCATCGCACGACCTGCAACAGCCGATCCAGGCAGCGCATCTCTTCATGGACCAGGCACTGGAGACCGCCGATCCGGTCTTGCGAGCCCGCAGCGCGCGTGGGGCGAAGAGTGCGTTCCAGTCGGTCCAGGCCCTGCTCGAGACGATGCTCGATCATCTGCGGCTCGATGCGGGTGCGGTCGTGGCCAAGATCGGAGACATCGCGATCGACCAGGTGGTGGATGCGGTCGTGCTCGAACATGGCCCGGCCGCCACATCGGCCGGCGTCAGCCTGACCCTGGTGGAGAGTCGTATCGTGGCGCGGGGCGACGGGCGCCTGCTGCAGCGCGCGTTGGGCAATCTGGTCGGCAACGCGATCCGCCATGCTCGGGGCACACGGATACTCGTCGGGGCGCGGTTGCGCGGAGGCTCGGTCGAGCTCTGGGTAATCGACAATGGGCGCGGCATCGTAGCGGGAGATGTCGAGCGGCTGTTCGAGGATTTTGCGCAAGGCTCCGACCATGGCCTGGAGGATCGCGGCGGCTTCGGTCTCGGTCTCTCTTCGGCGCGTCGGCTGATCGACCTGCAACAGGGCAGCCTGAGCTTCGACCGGCGCTGGCGGCACGGTGCCGCCTTCCTGATCAGCCTGCCTTTCGGTCACCGCATCACATCGGTGCCGATGCCGCTATCGGAGCCTGCATGCGAAGCTGCCTGATCTGCGACGACCATCAGCTCGTGCGCGAGGCGTTGGCCGGTGCGGTAGCGCGCCGCTGGCCCCATGCGACGATCGCCCAGGCAGGCAATTTCCCCGAGGCGTGGGACAAGGCAGTGGCCGCACCCGACCTGTGTCTCGCCGACCTGACCATGCCGGGTGCCGAAGAACGCACGGGTATTGCCGAATTGCGCCGCGTGGCACCGACCATGCCGGTCCTGGTGATCACCGGGTCGCATGACGACCGGCTGCTGCTCGACCTGATCGCAGACGGGGTCGCCGGTTTCGTGCCCAAGACATCGGGCACTGAAATCATCCTGGCGGCAATCGAGCTGGTACTTGCCGGCGGCCGGTACATGCCACCCCGCGTCGCCGAACTGGCTGCAGGCGCCCAGGCTGATGGGCAGGTGCCCGCCGCCCGCATGATCAGGCCGGTGGTGACGGCGCGTCAGGCGGATGTCCTGCGGCTGGTGGCGCTCGGCTATTCCAACAAGGAGATTGCGCGGGACCTCTATCTCTCACCCGCGACGGTGAAGACCCATGTCGCGCAGGCGCTGGCAGCGATCGGCGCTGCCAATCGTACGGACGCGGCAATGCGGGCAAGGGCGCTCGGGTTGATCTGAGAATACAGGTCGATCTGCATGCTCTTACCGCGCGCGGTGTCTTTCGCTGAACGGCATCACACGGCCTCCTTCTCGAGCGCGTCCTCGGCGAGCGGCAAGGTGAAGCGAAACGCGGCGCCGCCGCCGGACAGGTTCTCGCCGACCAACCTGCCGCCATGGGCCTCGACGATCCGACGGGAGATCGACAGGCCGATCCCGGTGCCGCTATCGGGCTTGGTGGTCGAGAAACGTTCATAAAGATTATCGAGGATTTCGGCAGGAATGCCCGAGCCATTGTCGCTCATCTCGATCTCGACCATTCCGTCATCGACGCGTCGGGAGGTGATCGAGATGCGCCGCTTCGCGCGGGGCAGATCGCGCAGTGCCTCGATCGCGTTGCGCAGCAGATTGACCAGCACCTGCTGCACCTGGACCCGGTCGGCGAAGATGCGTGGCGCGGCCGGGTCGAAATCGAAATCGAGGCGGATGTCGAACGGGCGGGTGCCGACCATCACCAGGTCGACCGTGTCGCGGACCAGTTCGGCCAGTGGTTCGGCATGCATGTCAACGTCGCGCTTGGCCATGAAGGCGCGCATGCGACGGATGATCTCGCCGGCACGGAGCGTCTGCTCGCCGCCGATCTTCAACAGGTCGATGATGCCGGCCGACTCGTCGCCGCGTTCTGCCATCATGCGGGCCGTGGCGACCAGATTGGAAACGGCGGCGAGCGGCTGGTTGAGTTCGTGCGCGAGGTCTGCCGCTAGCTCGCTCATCGCGCCCTGGCGCGCCAGGTGCGCCAGCTCGTTGTTGAGGTCGCTCATCCGCTCCTCGGTATCGAGCCGCTCCGAGATGTCGGTGAAGAACATGGTGACGCGCAGCTCGCCGCCCGAGCGGGATATGCCGACCTGGATCTCGGCCGGAAACACCCGCCCGTCGGCGGTCAGGCCTGTGCCCGGCACCGTCCGACCCACAGCCGTGGTGTGACCGGTCTCTACATAGTTGCGCAGCGCCGTGGCGTAGCGCTGCCCTTCTTCTTCGCTGGCGAGCATGGTGAAGTTCCGGCCGACCACGTCATGGGCCCGATATCCCCAGACCCGCTCCGCCGCACTGCTGAAGCTGTGGATGATGCCGTGTTCGTCGATCACGACCATTGCGTCGGGCACCGTCTCCAGGATCGAGCGCAGCTGCGCCTCGCTCGCCCGCAGGGCGGCTTCCCGGGTGTCGCGCTCGGTCGTGTCGAGGCAGACGCCGACGGTGCGGATCAGATTGCCCTGACCGTCATAGATGCACCGCGACGACCCCTCGATCGAGCGGGAGAGGCCATCGACCGGTCGGAGGCGGTAGCGAAAGCTGAACTTGTCGGCGCGGCTCGCAATCGCGTGAGCAATCGTATCGAGCAGGCCCTGCTCGTCTTCCGGCACGATCAGCGCGCGCCAATTTTCGAAGTCGCTGATCGCACCACTTTCGAGGCCGAGACGCTGCTCGGCGCCTGGCGACCAGTGAAGCGCCCCGCTCGCAACGTCCCACTCGAACACGCCAACCTCGTGCGCCGCGGTCGCCAGCGCGAGGCGCTGCTCGCTTTCCCTGAGCGCGGTCTCCGCACGGACCCGCTCGGTAATGTCGAGCAGTTTCAATATGATCATCGGCTCGCGATCGGGCATGTCGGCGGGCTGCTGGCGCTCGATAACATATAGCTCGGTGCCGTCACTGCGAACCTCGATCAGCTCCTGCTCATATTCGGCGCCCATGAGCATGAGGTCGGGAACCCCGTCGCCGGCGGAGCGCGTCTTCAGCAGCTCATATTTGCGCTGCCCCACGGCCTCTTCCCGCGAATAGCCGTAAAGGCGCTCGCAGCCGACCGACCAATGGGCGATCACGCCGTTCGGATAGACCAGGGCGACGTTGGACGTATCCAGCGCACGGGCGAGATAGGAGAGTTCGCCTTGCTGCCTAAGCACACGCGATGTCGCCCAGGCGATCAGGCCGGCGACGATCAGGATATTGCCCGCCGCCAGGGCGATGTCCGCGCCGGCCTCGGGCAGCAGATGGTAGCGAACCACCCAGAGGGCGGCGAGCGAGGGCAGGACAGGGAGGATGAGGATCGCGGGGATTGCCCGCCGGAACGATCGCCATTCGTCGCCGCCGCCTGCCAGCAGCGCCTGCCACCCGCGCTCCGATCTTGGAATGATCAGGGCGATGGCGATCGACAGGGCGATCAGGCTGGCGGGTAGAGAGCTGAGGAATTCGGCCGAGGCACCAGCCTGAGACGGCGAAAAAAGGATAATGACGCTGCCGGTGGCGGCGCCGAGCAGGGCAGTGCCTGCGAGCAGGATGTTGATGTCGTCGATGCGCCGGAGACGGTTTGGCGTGAGCAGGATCGAGCCAGACAGCAGCAGGAAGGAGAGGGACGCACCGATCGAGGGAAGCCCGGGATGGGGCAGGCCGTCGCGCG
Source organism: Sphingomonas sp. P3_C6 (assembly GCF_056402595.1). Taxonomy (NCBI): domain Bacteria; kingdom Pseudomonadati; phylum Pseudomonadota; class Alphaproteobacteria; order Sphingomonadales; family Sphingomonadaceae; genus Sphingomonas; species Sphingomonas sp. P3_C6. The sequence continues at coordinate 72,109 of NZ_JBFUHB010000011.1, read as the reverse complement.
CGAGCTGGTGCGGGAAGAATGGCCGGTACAGGTCGAACTGAATGACGCCCAGATAGCGCAGGAAGGTCCAGGTGGCGATCACGCTCGGGACGATCGCGAAAATGGCGGCGATGCGCCTCCTTTCTTCCACGGACGCCGCCGCGGCGAGCGCAAGGAAAAGGTAACTCACCGCCGCCCAGGGACGGAGCGGGAAGCCGTTGACTCCAAATGTTTTTAGAGTCTCGTTGTCGATGACCCAACCACAAAAGGCGGTGACGTCAAGCAACAGGGCGAGGACGACAAATCCTCCGGCCACCCACCTGGTTTTCAGCATTCCCCAAATCCCGCGACTTTCATGCGGTTCACTTTGTGCGCCCCTGTCCTCCGCGATGATTACCGACCGGGAAAATCTATCGAGACCCAATAGTTCCTTTGTTTTCGCTCCTGAATCAATGGCGTCCTGGTACGTAGATATACGGAGGCGCCCAAGATAGAATCGACCGCAAGACGGGGCCAGATCCGCGCCGCCGATGCGCGCGGGCAGGGCGGGTGGAGCTAGGCGATAGCCGACTTACCCACCTGCCATTTCGGCGGGCCGGCCGGTACGGTGAGTTCTATTGTGCCCCGATCAGCTCGCGGCCGATCAGCATCCGCCGGATCTCGTTGGTCCCGGCGCCGATATCGAGCAGCTTGGCGTCGCGCAGGAAGCGTTCGACCGGCCAGTCCTTGGTGTAGCCGGCACCGCCCAGCGCCTGGACCGCCTCGCCGGCGACGCGGAAGGCGTTCTCGCTTGCAAGCAGGATCGCGCCGGCGGCGTCGAAGCGCGTGGTCTTGCCGGCGTCACAGGCCCTGGCGACCGCATAGACATAGGCGCGGGCAGAGTTGAGCGCGACGTACATGTCGGCGACCTTGGCCTGCATCAGCTGGAAGGCGCCGATCGGCTTGCCAAACTGTTTGCGCTCGCGCAGATACGGGATGACCACGTCGAGGCAGGCCTGCATGATGCCGAGCTGGATGCCGGCGAGCACGGTGCGCTCATAGTCGAGGCCCGACATCAGCACGCCGACGCCGCCATTGACCGGGCCCATGACATTCTCGTGCGGGACCTCGCAGTCGTCGAAYACCAGYTCGGCGGTGGGGCTGCCGCGCATGCCCATCTTGTCGATCTTCTGGCCGATCGAGAAACCGGGCATGTCCTTCTCGATCAGGAAAGTGGTGATGCCGCGGCTGCCCTCGCCGGTCCTGGCGTAGACGACGAGCGTGTCGGCATAGGCGGCGTTGGTGATCCAGAATTTGGTGCCGTTGAGCACATAGCCGGTATCGGTCTCTTCGGCGCGAAGCTTCATCGAGACGACGTCSGAGCCGGCACCGGCTTCRGACATGGCGAGGCTGCCGACATGCTCGCCCGARACGAGYTTGGGCAGRTACTTCGCCTTCTGMTCCGGGTTCGCCCAGCGRCGAATCTGATTGATGCACAGGTTGGAATGTGCGCCGTAGCTGAGGCCGATCGAGGCGGAGGCGCGGCTGACTTCCTCGCAGGCGATGACATGTTCGAGATAGCCGAGACCGAGCCCACCGAACTCCTCCTCGACGGTGATGCCGTGCAGGCCGAGCTCGCCCATCGCCGGCCACAGCTCCCTGGGGAACCAGTCCTCGGCGTCGATCTTTGCGGCCAGCGGGGCGATCTGCTCGCTGGCGAAGCGCTGGGTCACATCGCGGATCATGTCCGCATTCTCGCCGAGGGCGAAGTCCAGCGTCATGTCCATAGTCGTCTCTCCTGAAACCTGTTGACCGGGCTGTAGCGTCCCGCAATCGCGTGCGCCAGCATTGCGCCTATGCTCGGAAGAGGCCTAGGTTTGCCCAAAATCCCGGGGGATGGAATGAGCCTGTTCAGACTGAAGACGATCGTTGCTGCGGAAGATCAGCCGCACGAGCATCGCATGGCGCGGACCCTGTCCTGGCCGCACCTGGTGGCGATGGGCGTGGGCGCGATCGTCGGGACGGGCATCCTCACGCTGATCGGCGTCGGCGCGGACCGGGCCGGGCCGGCGGTGCTGCTGAGCTTTGCCGTGGCGGGCGCGATCTGTGCCTGCGCGGCGCTCTGCTATGCCGAGATGGCGACGATGATCCCGGCCTCGGGCAGCGCCTACACCTATAGCTATGCGGTACTGGGCGAGATCATCGCCTGGTTCGTCGGGTGGAGCCTGATCCTCGAATATTCGCTGGTAGTGTCGACCGTCGCGGTCGGCTGGTCGGGTTATGCGGTCGGGTTCCTGAAGGGGCTGGGCATCATCCTGCCCGACTGGATGACCCACGGGCCGACGTTGGTAACCGAAGGTGGCATGCATCTCACCAATGCGGGTATCAACGTGCCGGCGATCCTGATCATCGCGGTGGTTGCCGGGCTGCTGATGCTCGGCACGCGGGAGAGTGCGCGGATCAACAGCGCGCTGGTCCTGCTGAAGATCGCGACCCTGACTCTGTTCGTCGCGGTGGCGTTACCGCATTTCGATGCGGCGAACCTGCACCCGTTCGCGCCGAGCGGCTTCGGCAGCGTCGCCGACGATCACGGCGTGAAATACGGCGTGATGGGCGCGGCGGCGATCATCTTCTTTGCCTTTTACGGCTTCGATGCGATCTCGACCGCGGCGGAGGAAGCGAAGAATCCGGAGCGCGACCTCGCCATCGGCATCGTCGGGTCGATGCTTGCCTGTACGCTGATCTATATCGTCGTCGCGGCGGCGGCGGTCGGGGCGGTGCACTACACTGTCTTCTCGAAGAGCGCCGAGCCTCTGGCGCTGATCCTGCGGGAACTGGGCAGCGGTGGCGTGGCGACGGTGGTCGCAGCGGCGGCGGCGATCGCGTTGCCGACTGTGCTGCTGGCATTCCTGTACGGGCAGAGCCGCATCTTCCTGGTGATGGCGCGTGACGGGTTCCTGCCGCCGTCGCTCGCTGCGATCTCGAAGCGGGGAACGCCGGCACGGATCACGGCGGTGACGGCGGTATTCGTGGCGATCCTGGCGGGGCTGTTGCCGCTGGACGTGATCGCCTCGCTGGCCAATGCGGGGACGCTGGTCGCGTTCGTCGCGGTTGCCGCCTGCGTGCTGGTGCTGCGGCGGCGCAGCCCCGGGGCGCGGCGGCCGTTCCGCACGCCGCTGGCCTGGGTGGTGGCACCGGCGGCGATCCTTGGCTGCTGCTATCTGTTCATGAGTTTGCAGCATGTGACCCAGGTGTCGTTCCTGATCTGGAACGGGATCGGGCTGCTGGTGTATTTCCTTTACGCGCGGTCGCGGGCGGTGATGGGGCAATAGCCACTATCGTCATGCCGGACTCGTTCCGGCATGCATTTATCCGCGCGCGGTGGCGTTTACGAAACGCCGGCCATTGCCAGGCGGAGGGGTGGACCCCGGCACAAGGCCGGGGTGACGTTGAGGTAAACGATGAGAAACAGCGGGCGGCTCGGTGAAGCGCCTGCTTTTCTATGCCGCGCCGATCGCCCGTTGAATCAGCCCGCGCAGACCGTCGCCAGGATCTGGTCGCCCGAGGGCTGGTCGGCGACCGGCTCGGCAAAGGGATGCGCCGGGTCGGGCTGCCTGACGCCCGTCTGGACGCCCTTGTCGTAGAGTTCGGCGCGGCCGATCGTCAGCATCTTGCTCTGGCAATCGAGCATCACGTCGGCGATCGCGTAGCGCGAGTCGCCGATCTTGCCGGCGCGCAGGCGGAAATAGCGCAGCGTGCCGGAAGATTTGAGGCTATCGGTCGAGATGGCGCTGGCATAGCCGTCCGGCGTCACGAAATCCTTCCACTCCTCCGCCGCCGCCGCGACCGGCGCGGCGGCGATCGAGAGGGCGAGCGACCAGAAAATCGCCTTGCGCATGATACTTCCTTCGACTTCCTCAGGCAGCGAGCTTGCGCAGGACATACTGCAAGATGCCGCCGTTGAGGAAATATTCCAGCTCGTTGATCGTGTCGATACGGCAGCGGGTCATGAAGGTTTCGGTCTTGCCGTCGGCACGGGTGAGGATCACCTCGACATCCTGGCGCGGGCGGATGTCCGCGACGTGCTGGATGGTGAAGCTTTCCGAACCGTCCAGGCCGAGCGTCTGGCGCGTAATGCCTTCGGCGAACTGAAGCGGGAGAACGCCCATGCCGACCAGGTTCGAGCGGTGGATACGCTCGAAGCTCTCGGTGATGACCGCACGCACGCCGAGCAGGTTGGTGCCCTTCGCCGCCCAGTCACGCGACGAGCCGGTGCCATATTCCTTGCCGGCGATGACGACGAGCGGCGTGCCGTCCGCCTTGAAGCGCATCGCGGCGTCGTAGATCGGCATGATCTCGCCGTCGTACTTCGACATGCCGCCTTCGACGCCAGGCACCATCTCGTTCTTGATGCGGATATTGGCGAAGGTGCCGCGCATCATCACGTCGTGGTTGCCGCGGCGCGCGCCATAGCTGTTGAAGTCGGCGCGACTGACCTGATGTTCCTGCAGATAGGTGCCGGCCGGGCTGTCCGCCTTGATCGAGCCCGCAGGGCTGATGTGGTCGGTGGTGATCGAATCGCCGAGGATAGCGAGCGGGCGCGCCTCGATGATGTCCTGCACCGGCGCCGGCGTCATGGTCATGCCGTCGAAATAGGGCGGGTTGGCGACATAGGTCGAACCGGCGCGCCAGGTATAGGTGTCCGAACCCTCGACCTCGATGCCGCGCCATTTCTCGTCGCCGGCATAGACGTTGCCGTAGCGCGAGCGGAACATGGTGTCGTCGATGTTCGCGGCCATCACTTCGGCGATCTCGGCATTGGTCGGCCAGACGTCCTTGAGGAATACGTCCTCGCCGTTCGAACCCTTGCCCAGCGGGGTCTCGACCATGTCCTCGGTCACCGTGCCCTTGATCGCATAGGCGACGACCAGCGGCGGCGAGGCGAGGAAGTTGGCGCGCACGTCGGGCGACACGCGACCCTCGAAGTTGCGGTTGCCCGACAGCACTGAGGCGGCGACGATGTCGTTCTCGTTGATCGCGGTCGACAGCTCGCTGGCGAGCGGCCCCGAATTGCCGATGCAGGTGGTGCAGCCATAGCCGACCAGGTTGAAGCCGAGGGCGTTGAGATCCTCGGTCAGGCCGGCCTTGTTGAGATAGTCGGTGACGACCTGCGAGCCGGGGGCGAGCGAGGTCTTCACCCAGGGCTTGGACGTCAGGCCGAGCGCGCGTGCCTTGCGGGCGACGAGGCCTGCGGCGACCAGCACCGAGGGGTTGGAGGTGTTGGTGCAGCTGGTGATCGCGGCGATGACGACGTCGCCGTCACCGATATCGTCGGGACGACCCTCGACCGCGGCGCGGACCGGCTGTTCCTTGTGATAGACCTTGAACAGGTCGCCGTTGAACACTTCGTCGACCTTGTTGAGCGAGACGCGGTCCTGCGGGCGCTTCGGCCCGGCGAGGCTCGCCTGGACGGTGCTCATGTCGAGCTCGAGCGTGTCGGTGAAGACCGGGTCGACGCTGTCGGCGTCGTGCCACATGCCCTGTGCCTTGCAGTATGCCTCGACCAGCTCGACATTGTCGTCGGGACGGGCGGTGAGCTTCAGATAGTCGATCGTCTTGGCGTCGATCGGGAAGAAGCCGCAGGTCGCGCCATATTCGGGCGCCATGTTGGCGATGGTAGCACGGTCGGCGAGCGTCATCGAATCAAGGCCGGGACCGTAGAATTCGACGAAGCGGCCGACCACGCCCTTGGCGCGGAGCATCTGGGTGACGGTCAGCACGAGATCGGTGGCGGTGATGCCCTCGTTCATCGCGCCGGTCAGCTTGAAGCCGACGACCTCGGGGATGAGCATCGAGACGGGCTGGCCCAGCATCGCCGCCTCTGCCTCGATCCCGCCCACGCCCCAGCCGAGCACGCCCATGCCGTTGACCATGGTGGTGTGGCTGTCGGTGCCGACCAGCGTATCCGGATAGGCGATCGTCGCGCCGTCGCCGTGATCACCCCAGCTCGCCGAGGACCAGACGCCCTGGCCGATATATTCGAGGTTCACCTGGTGGCAGATGCCGGTGCCGGGGGGGACGACCTGGAAATTGTCGAGCGCCTTGGAGCCCCATTTCAGGAACTCGTAGCGTTCGAAGTTGCGGCTATATTCGAGATCGACGTTATCCTCGAACGCCTTGGGCGTGCCGAACTCGTCGACCATCACCGAGTGATCGATGACGAGATGGACCGGGACCAGCGGATTGATCTTCGCCGCGTCGCCGCCGAGCTTGGTGATGGCGTCGCGCATCGCGGCCAGATCGACCACGCAGGGAACGCCGGTGAAATCCTGCATCAGCACGCGCGCGGGGCGATACTGGATCTCACGGTCCGAGCGGCGCTCCTGCTGCCAGTCGATGATCGCCTTGACGTCGTCGGTGGTGACGGTCTTGCCGTCCTCGAAGCGGAGCATGTTCTCCAGCAGCACCTTCATCGAGAAGGGCAGGCGGCTGATGTCGCCATATTTCGCGGCCGCATCGGCCAGCGAATAATAATCGTACGACTTCGAGCCGACCTTGAGCGTCTTGCGGGCGCCGAGCGTATCCTGGCCAATGGCGGTCATCTGGGGCGGGTTCCTTCCCTGTCTGGCCGGGCGCGGCGGGGAGGCGGAAGGTTCCGCGCGAGCGCGCTCCGGGTTGTGCGAATGCGAAGAGTCGCGCGGGCCTTAGCAAGAGGGGTCGGGTTGGGGAAGGGTGGGATGGCCGGGCGATTTGCTTTCCCGGACCGGTAGCGGCGTGTCCGCCGAGCTTGCGATCGGGCGGTTGCGACGAGGCCGGGCCGATTCCGGGTCGCCGGCAAGTAAAGGGCATAATCGTGGAAGATTTCTGCGACCCTACGTCACCATGGATTTTTTCGCTCGCGTCTTTTCAGGCGAAGTCACGATACGAATAGTGTGGAGCAGAATTGCCATCGAGTCGTAGGGATTCAGGTAATCGCGCAATATCCGAACGCGATTTTCGAGTATTCGATGTGGATAGGTTATGAGAATAGATGCTGGCGTCAGGTGCGGGTCGCAGGATGCCCGCGACGAAGGACTCGGCACTTGACCTGTCCATCAGCGATAGTGCTCGGACCAGCGCGTCCATCGTCTCGGCAAGCCGGGCACGCCGCCGGACGTTGATGCACCATTCCTCAGGACGGCGCACGCGCAGCCAGCGGAACGCCGCCCTCGCGTCGGCGTGCACCCGGCGCCTGTAATAGGCGACGACCGGTGTTCCGTCCTTGCGCGGCGCGTAGATGCGTTCCGCCATATACTCATAGCCGGTGGCGCGTTTGTAGAGCGACGGCTTGAACGGGCTGGCCGCCTGCGCGCTGCCGAGCGCGGCGGCAGCGGCGAAATCGGCATGGCGTTCGAGCCAGCGATACAGCGTCGCCTGACTGATCGAGAAGCTTTCGGCGAGATCCGCATAGGTACCGCCCAGGCGGCAGAGCATGCGCGCCTGGCGGGCATAGTCGGATCGGTAGCGTGAGGGGCGGGCCATGGTGGGAGCGTGCGCCAGCGAGGCGCAAGGTTGAATCGCGCCGGTGGAACGGGAAGAACGAGTTGTTTCTAAACGCCGCGCTCGACAAAATAGCTTGTCCATGACGGATCGACAGCAAGGCTCGCCCCGTCTGCATCGGTGCGATAGCGGCGCGCTTTTGCCCGATTGCGCGGCCGGTCATTTCATGGTGTCTTTCTCGCCTACGGACATAGGGCCGGAAAAAAGGAGAGCACATCGGGAAGAGGGACGAGCGGCATGACCATGCTGATGCGCATCGCGAAAGGAATTCACGCCAGCCTGTCGGGCGCTGCGTCGATCGACGCCGATACCCAATGGGACGAGATGTCGGATGACGATAGGGCCGGTTATATCCAGGCCGCCATCCGTATGCTGACGATCCTCCGGACACCCACCGACCGGATGCTGGCCGATGGCAATCGGCGTGGCTTCCCACACGATGCGGCGAATGTCTGGGAGCGTATGGCCTACAGGGCGCTTCACGAAGACTGAGCCGTGGGACCCTCAGGCGATCACCGCCCCCATGATCGCTCCGGCCTGGGCGAGGGCGATCAGGATCAGCCAGGTCGAGAAGGGCTGCTTGCGGGTCTTGTGGCGGAAGAGGCGCCGGGCGAGGAAGGCGCCGGGCGTGCCGCCGATCAGGGCAAGGCCGAGCAGGCTGGCCTCGGGGATGCGGCGTGCGCCGGCGATCGCCCGGGCCTTGTCCTGCCGGAAGCGGAGAATCGTGAGGGCGTTGATCGCCAGGAGCGCGCACAGGATGGGCAGCGTCATGGCGGTGTGGGGCACGAGGACGATCAGTCCTTCGGCGTGACCCAGACGTCGATCGGGGCGACGAACTTGCCGGGTGCCGGCTTGCCCACATCGACTCGCTGGGCGGTGACGCGCTCGCCCGAGGTAAGGACGAATCCGGCGCCGGGGCGCGGCATGCGGCCGAAGGTCATTTTCTGGATGGGGGCGCCGGTGGTGGCGTTCATGATGGTTGCGATGATGCTCATCGCGGGGGCGATAACCGCGGTTCGGGCGGGTTGTCGATGGGGTTTGGAATGCCATCGTCCCTTCGCCTGAGCCTGTCGAGGAGCCGTTCTTCTCGCGGCAAGAAAGAACAGTGCTTCGACAGGCTCAGCACGAACGGGGAGGGGCTTTCGAAGTGAGGGCTTACTGTATCGTTTCGTTCGCCGCCGCTTCGTCGCGGCGGACGCGGGCGGTCATGCCGGTGGCGTCGGCATCGTCGAGCGTCTGGGCGTCGGGATCGACCGGGGCGTCGCGCGGTTCGGCGACGGTCAGGTTGGTGGTTTCGGGCACGGGTGTTTCCACCGGCGCGACGGTATTCACCGGCTCGGCCTCATTGACCATATTCTCGACCGGTGCGGCAGGCTCGGGCGTCGATTTCTCGCAGCCGGCCAGCGCGGTGAGCGCCAGCAATCCGGCGGCCGTGGCGGCGATCTTACCCCGGGTCATTCTCATGATTTCGTCAACTCCTCGAGTTCAGGAAGGACCAGCCGGCCGGACGACCGCGCCTCGATCTTTGCGGCCAGGGTCTTGTCCCAGCCATAAGGATCGGCACGGAAATTCATCTGGCCGCTGGTGCTGGCAAAGGCGGTCCAATAGAGCAAATAGACCTCGACCGGATTGGTCAAGGGTACCCGCAGCGTCTTGCCCTTTTCCACCTGAGCGGCAATCGCCTCGGCGGGCCAGTCGGTATTGGCCTTCAGCAGCAGTTCGGCCAGCTCGGCCGGCTTTTCCAGGCGTACGCAGCCATGGCTGGCAAGGCGGCTGAAGCTGGCGAACTTCGCCCGCGACGGGGTGTCGTGGAGATAGACGGCGTAGCGGTTGTTGAAGTCGAACTTGAACCGGCCGAGCGCGCTCTGGTCGCCCGCCGCCTGTTGCAGGCGGGTGCCGTCGATCACCTTGAAGCCGTTGCGCTTCAGATAGCCGGGGCTCTTCTTTTCCTTCGGCCACAGCTCGTTCGTGGCGATCGAGGTCGGCACGTTCCAGGGCGGGTTGATGACGATGCTGTTGATGGTCGAGGACAGCATCGGCGTCTCGTCCCCCGGCCGGCCGGTGACCGCGCGCATCGACATGACCGGCGTGTCGCCGTCGAACACGGTGAGCACGGCGGCGGCGATATTGACCTGGATCCGGTCGCGCGGAAGCTCCTGCGGCAGCCAGCGCCAGCGCTCCAGATTGGCCATGATCTGGTGGACGCGGTCGATCGCCGGGACGTTGAGCGCGGCGAGGGTCTGGGTCGACACCACGCCGGCCGGATTGAGTCCGTAGCGGCGCTGGGCGCGCTGAACGGCTGTCTGGAGTTCGGCATCGAAGCTGTCGCCGGTGGCGACCACATCCTTGTCCTCCACCGCGAGCCGCTGGCGCAGTGCGAGCACGCGCGGCCCCTTGGCGCCGAGGGTGAGATCGGGCCCAGCGGGAACGGGCTGCCAGCCGCCAGCCGTCTCGATCGCGCGGTAGGTGGCCAGGCCCTTCAGCAGCCCGTCATACCCCGCATAGGGGGGCGGGAGATTGGCGATCCAGGACGACAGCCGGTCGCGGCGGACGGCATCGGCGAAACCGGGTGCGGGATCGTAGGGCGGCGGGCGAAGGCCCCAGTCGGCGTTGAAGTCGGCGGTGTCGAGCCGGCCGGCATGGACCGCGCGGGCGTGGTCGAGCACGGCGCGGACCAGCGCGTTCCCGTCGAGCCGGGTGGGCGAGGTCGCCGGCGCCGACCGCAGGCCCTGCGCGGTCGCATTGGCATCGAGCATGGCACGGAGCTGATCGGCCTGGGCCGGGGTGAGGGCCGGCATGGGGAGCTGCGGCGTCGCCGGCTTCACCGGGGGCGCCGGGAGGGTGCGGACGACCGGCGGAGGCGTGGTCGCCTGCTGCCCGGCCTGAACCGGGGCGGCCAGCAGCGCGGGGACGATCGCACAGGCCGTCAACCACCGCGCAGGCCCGTGCCTGTCACCCTTGCCGAATATATGAGCCATCATGTTCCTGTCGTTCGTGGCGTTTGTGCGAGGCATGTGGCACGCCGATAGTCGCCCTGAGATGAACAGAATAGGGATTTCCAGTGCAGCCCGCCACCTAGTGCTCAAGGCCTGGGGGCGGGGGTTGGTTCCGGTGTGTCGTTGATCAGCCAGCTATGATTCTCCACGATGATCGAGTCGACGGGCGTGCCGCGCTCGTCCTTTGACGGTTTGAAGCGGAAGCGTTCCCGGATGAGGCGGCAGGTCGTCTCGTCAAGTTCGGGGCTGCCGCTCGAGGTGGTGACGGTGCATTCGGTCACCCGGCCGCTCACCGCGACGACATAGCGCACCGCGACCGTGCCAGAGACGAGCGCCTCCTTCGCGGCGCGCGGATAGTCCGAATCCTTGAGCCGGCCGCGGATCAGGCGCGGGGGCGTCCCGTCGCCGCCATCGCCGTCGCCATTGCCCGCCCGTCCGCTGCCCGTACCGTCTCCCTCGCCGCCGGCGCCGGTGCCGGGTCCTGGCACATCGGCCGCGCCGGTCGAGGCCTGGGTGCCGGTCGCGGGCTTGAGCGCGGCGACGATCGGGGGCGGCACCGTCACCTGGACGATCGGCACGGGTGCAACGATCTCGGTCGCCTTCGACCGCAGATTGGCGGGCGAGGCGGCGCCTTCGGGCTTCGTGCTGCGGATCGGATGGGGCGTTATCTTCTCGGGCGGCGGCGGTGCCGGGGGCGGGAGCACGCCGAACAGGGTGAGCGGGCTTTCGACCAGGCGCGACCCATGCACGGCGAGGCCCGCGACGAGTGCATAGACCAGCAGGCCCTGCAGCGCCGCGGCGATGAGGGCGGCCCTGACGCGGTCCCTGGGGCTCGATTGTCGATAGCTCATGATCGCCCGTTTCCTGGCCGGACAACGATCCTGACCGCAAAAGGGATGAACCGACGCTTGCCGGGCAATAGGGTTAACGGCTTGCTAACCAAAGCTCGCGATATCCGGCTGACCCTATCGGCGACGGATATATCGATGAACACCGCGCGTGCGCATGAACTGCCGACCTTGCTCGATCGCGCGCCGACGGGGCTTCGCTACCTGTCGCTCGACTGTTTCGATACGCTGTTGTGGCGCGACACCAACGCGCCGGCCGATGTTTTCGTCGACCTGACTCTGGACGGCGGTGCGATCCAGCCGCGGCAGCGCGCGGAGTCCGCGGCGCGGCGCGCGGCGCATCTCGATACCGGGCGGACCGAGATCTCGATCGAGATGATCCATGCGCGCTTCAACCCGGCCTGCGCGGACGCGGCGGCGGCGTCCGCCGCGGCCGAGCTTGAGGCGGAGACGCGGCATTGCTTCGGCTTTGCGCCGGTGATGGCGTTGATCGAGGATGCGAAGGCGCGCGGGCTGGGCGTCGTCATCGTCAGCGATACCTATCTTTCCGAGGCGCAACTCCGAACGCTGATCGGCGCGGCGGCTGGCGAGCATATCCTTAGCCTTATCGACCATGTCTTCTGTTCTTCCGAGCATGGCGCGAGCAAGGCACAGGGCCTGTTCGAGCCGGTGCTGGCAGCGCTGGGTTGCGCGCCGGAGCAGATCCTGCACATCGGCGACAATCTCACCGCGGACCTGACCGCGCCCGCCGCGCTGGGTATCACCGCGGTGCATTTCGTCCAGTTCGACGCGGAGGCCGGCCACCGGCTCCGTCTCGAGGCGGCGGTGGCCGCGGTGCTCGATCCGCGCATTCGCGCTTCCCTGCCGGCGTGGCAGCCACATCGCGCCGCAGTGTCGCTGCGGGCCGACGACGATCCCGTGGTTGCGCTGGGGCATGACGTGCTTGGGCCGTTGTTCGCCGCCTATGCCGACTGGCTGCAGGACGAGGTCGCGGCGGTGGCCGCGACGACTGGCCGCAAGACACATCTGCTGTTCCTGCTGCGCGACGGTTACCTGCCTGCGCGCGTCCATGGCGCGCTATATGGCGAGGATGCCAGCCAGATGGTGGAGATCAGCCGGATGGCCGCAATGCGGGCGAGCTTCTGCGACGAGGCGGCGATCCGCCGGCATCTGTCGCGCGTGCCGCCGGGGTCCGAAGCGCGTTCGATCGCGAAGCAATTGCTGTTCAACGCCGACGAGATCGCCAAGATCGCGCCGGCCGGCCTGTCGGGAAGCGCGAGGTCCTTTGTCCGATCGGTCCTGCAGCCATCGAATGTCGCGAAGATCGTCACGCGATCGGCGCGTTTCGCCGAGCGGCTGATCGCGCATCTCGAGCGCGCCGGCGTGGCGCAGGGCGATGCCGTGGTGTTCGCCGATCTCGGTTATAACGGATCGGTGCAGAATCTGGTCGAGCCGGTGCTGCGCGAGCGCATGGGGCTGCATGTCGCCGGCCGCTATCTGGTGCTGCGCGAGGAGGCGCCGAGCGGCCTCGACAAGGCAGGGTATTTCGATACGCGCAGCAGCGATTTCCGCGTGCTCGACGCAATCTGCGGGCCGATCTCGTTGCTGGAGCAGCTTTGCACCAGGGCACAGGGCTCGGTCGTCGACTATAAGGCGAATGGCGAGCCGGTCCGCGCCACGGAAAGCATCAAGACCTTGCAGAGCGCGACGCGCGATACGGTCCAGGCGGCGTGCGTCGCCTATGCCGGGAGCGGGCGCGGTGCCGGCCCGATCTCGCGCGCCGACGGCGTCGAAGCGCGCCGGATCGCGGCGACGGGGCTGCTGGGGCGGCTGTTGTTCCTGCCCTCGCATGCCGAGCTTGGCGTGTTCGAGGCGTTCGAGCATGATTTCAACTGCGGCAGCACTCAGCAGGTGAGGATGATCGATCCGGTGGCGTCGCGGGCCGATCTGCGCCGCCGCGGCCTGCTCTACACCGGCTCGGCCGACCGCATGTTCCTGCCCGGCGAGTTCCGCCGCCACGGGCTGCCGCTGAGCCTGTCGTTCCTCGTCACCAGCCGGTTCCAGCTCGATTTCAAGGGCGCCGATTTCAACGGCGAGCCGATCAAATTACCCGTGATCCTGATGGACCAGCGCGGCCAGGCGATCATCGAGGTCGAGGCGTGGGCGACCCATGACGGCTATTATGCCGCCAGCGTGCCGGTCGGCCGGTCGGCCTATTCGGCGGCGATAAGCTGGGGGCAGCTTTATGATTATGTCGAGCTGGAGGAGATGAGCTTCCACCGCGTCGCCGACTTCGCCGAAGCGACCCCGGATGCTGACGCGCCGATCCCGGCAACGGTCATCCCGGATGCGATGGAGGCGGTGGGCGGCAGCCTGTACCGCTGCCAGTCACCCGGCGCCTTCACCCTGATGCCGCCGCCGGCGGGCTCGGGCGACGACCTGATGCTGCTGAGTGTCGTGTTCCGGCCGATCGTGCAGCGCGAGGCCGCTGCCGAGGCGCTCCGGGCGGCGTAAAGTCGCGCCGCCGAGACCGGATCGCTAGATCGCAATTCTTTCGCGGTGCAACATAACGGTCACTGCACTGCAACATAGGCGACGCAGCTGCCGCTTACCCGCCCCTTCAAACACATAAGGGGCTTTCCATGACCATTCGTTCGACGATTCTCGCGCTTACCTGTCTGCCGGCGCTGGCTTTTGCATCTGCTGCTCATGCTCAGGCAGCGCCCGAGGCTGCTGCGGCGTCGCAGGACGCGTCGGATGCGGGCGAGATCGTCGTGACGGCGCAGCTTCGCAGCCAGAATGCGCGCGACGTGCCGATCGCGCTGACCGCCTATTCCGGCCGCTTCCTCGACGATCTGGGCATCACCGATTTCGAGAAGCTGTCGCGCTACGTGCCCGGCTTCGTCGTGCAGAACCAGTCGCCGAACAATCCGGGCTTCGTGATCCGCGGCATCACCTCGGACAGCGGCAGCGCGTTCAACGAGCCGCGCGTCTCGGTCTTTCAGGACGGCGTCTCCATCTCCAAGTCGCGCGGATCCTATGTCGAGCTGTTCGATCTGGAGCGGGTCGAGGTGGCGAAGGGGCCGCAATCGACGCTTTATGGTCGCGGCGCGCTGATCGGGGCGGTCAACATCGTCCAGGCCAAGGCCGACCCGAGCGAGCAATATGGCTATTTCCATGCGAGCTACGGCAATTTCCACGCGTATCAGGTCGATCTGACCGCCAACGCGCCGATCACCGACACGCTGGCGATCCGTATTGCCGGCCGCTCGAAGAAGCGTGACGGTTTCGTCGACAATCTGTTGGGTTCGGGCCACGATCAGGATTTCAACTCGGTCGATACCCAGGCGATTCGCGGCTCGCTGCGCTGGGCGCCGGGCAACCTGACCGTCGATTTGATCGGCAATTACCAGGAGGATCACGCCAACGGCACGCCGTTCAAGTCGATCGCCTATAACCCGACCGATCCGGTGACGGGCGCGGTGATCGGTGATCGCGGGCGCAATTCGGGCGCGGCGCTGGCGCCGCAGCCGGGCTTCGAGAATGGCGCGCCGCTCGGGCTGAACCGCAGGGTGTGGGGCGCGACCGGCATCGCCGACTACAAGATCGACGATCACTGGTCGCTCAACGCGATGGGCTCCTATCGCCGGTTCGACGCGCTCGAGATATTCGATGCCGACGGTATCTCGCTGCCGGCGCTGACCGCGGCCGAGGATGCGCGCGGCAACCAGAGCATGGGCACGCTGCGGCTGAGCTATGACAGCGAGCGGCTGACGGCGTTTGTTGGCGGCACCTATTTCCATGAAGACGGGCTGCAGCGCACGCCTGCCTCGTTCGACGAGCGGGTCGCCCTGGCGCGCGTGGCGAACGCGCTCAATGGCGGCGGGCTGATCCCCGGCCGGCCCGCGACCGACCCGGCGCCGCTGAGCGTGTTGAGCAACCCTGCCTTCACCGCGCAGCTGCTGCGCGGCGTCGCGGGGGCAAGTGGCTTCGCGCTCGACGCGGCGACCGCGACCGGCATCGCGAAGAACCTCAAGGCGAACCATCTCGAGACGTCGACCAACTACGCCCGCACCAACAGCATCGATGTGTTTGCCGACGCGACCATCCATGTCACCGACCGGTTCGATATCGGTGGCGGCATACGGTACAGCCATGACGACAAGACGACCGGCATTACCGCTTCGGTGGTCAATGGCCGGTCGATCCTGGGCGGTTTCATCGGCGCGCTCGGCTTGCCGGTCGCACAGCGCACCCAGTTGCTCGGCGCACTCGCGCTGCCGGGGGCCGTGCTCAACACGCTGCCTGCCAGCGCAGTGCCCTTTTTCGGCATCGGGCTCCAGCCGACCGTCGGCAACGGCACGCGTTTCGACCAGGGCCTGAAGGACGAGGGCCTGACCTGGCGTGCCACGGCGCGTTACGAGGCGAGCAGCGACGCCAGCTTCTATGCGACCTATGCCCGGGGTCGCCGCCCCGAGGTTCTGAGCGTCTCGGCCCCGAGCGCTCCTTTTGCCACGCCGAACTTCAAGGTCCTGCCGTCAGAGACGGTCGACAGCTATGAGGTCGGCGTGAAGACCGCGCTGGCCGACCGCAAGCTGTTCGCCGACGGGTCGATCTATCTGTACAATTACAACAACTTCCAGTCGACCGAGCAGGTCGGCACGCAGTTCATCCTGACCAATGCCGGCAAGGCGCGGTCCTATGGTTTCGAGGGGCAGTTCCGCTACGTGCCGTCCGAGGCGCTGACGCTGTTCGCGACCTATGCCTATAACCATGGCCGCTTCAGCGAGGGCGCGCGCAAGGACAACCAGTTCCGCCTGTCGCCCGACCATGCCGCCTCGGCCGGCTTCACCTTCAAGCAGCCGGTCGGCCCGGTGAAGATCGATTTCACGCCGAGCGTGACGTACCAGTCGAGCATCTTCTTCGACGACGACAACGACAAGCCGGCGCTGCAGACCGGGAACCTGATCCCCGATCTGGTGCAGGACGAATTCCAGAAGGGCTATGCGCTGGTCGATGCCCGGTTCGGCGTCGAATCGGCCAACGGCATCTGGCGGGTCGAGGCGTTCGTGACGAACCTGTTCGACCGCAAATACATCAAGGATGCCGGAAATACCGGCGACGGGCTTGGCCTGCCGACCTTCATCGGCGGCGAGCCGCGCTTCTATGGCCTGTCGCTGACGGTGCGCAGCGGCGGGCGCTGAGGCGGGCCCGGGGGAGGGCACTGGGGCGGCAGGCAACTATGCGGTTGTGCGGAACTACCCCGGACCGTAGCGGTTGGACGGACGGGGACGCCAACGGGAGAAGAGATATGCGCATCGTGACGGTAGGGACAGCGGCACTGCTGGTGCTGGGGCTTTCGGCTTGCGACAAGCATGGCACCGAGGTCGGCGCGCCGCTTGCCAATGGCGCAACCGCGATCGCGAGCCTGCGCACTGTCACGGGCGCCGATGCCGGCCGGGCGACCGCACATGAAGTGGCGGGCGGCCTGCGCTTCACGATCGATGCGAAGGGCCTTCCGGCCGGCACGCACGGGGCGCATGTCCATATGACCGGTGCCTGCACGCCACCCGATTTCGCCAGCGCCGGCGGGCACTGGAACCCGACATCGATGAAGCATGGATCGATGAACCCGGCCGGGCCGCATGAGGGCGACCTGCCGAACCTCATCATCGGCACCGATGGGCGCGGGACGCTCGGCATCACCATTCCGGGCGCGACGATGGCCGGGCTGCTCGATGCCGATGGATCCGCGATCGTGGTGCATGCGGCGGCGGATGATCTGATGACCGATCCGTCGGGTAACAGCGGCGGTCGGATCGCGTGCGGGGTTTTCGCTGCTGGGTAAATTCCCTTCTCCCCCCGTGGGAGAAGGTGGCCCGCAGGGCCGGATGAGGGGGAGTGAGGCTCGGAACACTTGCGAGTGTCCCCCTCACCCTCCCACTGCCTTCGGCAGCGGGCCCCTCCCTCTACCACAAGGGGAGAGGGTTTTTAGATCGTCTCTCCGGCTTCCCTTGCCCAGGTCTCGCGGCTGGCCTCGGCCTTTGGTACGAGGCGATACGCCGCAATAGCGGCGGCCAGGGTGATCGGCACCGTCACTAGCAACGACAGCACCCCGACCGACAGGCTCCCGCTCAGCGTCGAGACGCGGCCGGCCAGGTAGGGGCCCATCGCCAGCCCGAGCAGCGTCGTGCCGATGAAGAAGGTCCCCGTCGCCGTGCCGCGCATCCGCGGCAGCACCAGATCCTGCATGGTCGCGGCAGATGCGCCGAGCGCCGACGCCGCCAGGATCTGCGCGACCGGCAGCATCGCATAATAGAGCCACAGGTCATGGGTGGTGAAGGCGACCCATATCGCCGGCACCGGGGCGACGGCGCCGAAGATGATCACCATCACCCGGCCATTGGCGAAGCTGCGCCGCAGCCGGTCGGCGACGATGCCGCCCATCGTCACGCCGATGAAGCCGCCTGCCGCGCCGCCGCCGCCGATCAGCAGGCCAGCCGTCGCCGGGGAGGCCGCAAGGTCGCGCAGCGCGTGCGGCGCTGCCCAGAAGCTGACCGCATAAGAAAGGAAGGCGTTGAGGCCATAGGCCACCACGACGCAGAGAAAGGCGGGGTTGCCCACGATCAGGCGGAAGGTCGGCGGATCGCGCCGCTTGAGTGCCGAGGCCCAGGAAAAGACGGCATAGACGCCGATGCCGATCGCCACCCATTGCGGCCAGGGCTCGCCGACCGAGACGAGTCCGACGACGCAGCCGACGATCACGGCGAGGCCGATCAGGTTGGTGACGAGAGCCCGGGCACCGCCGCGGGCCGCGCCGATCAGGGTCAGCGGCGGCAGGATGGTGACGAGCTCCTGCAGGAATTCGCGGAACGGGGCGGGGTGGGGCGCCGGTTCGGGTAGCCCTTCCGAGGCGCCGCGTTTCGGCTCGCGCAGGGTGGCGATCCACAGGGCCACCATCAGGCCGGGAATGCCGACGATCAGGAACGCCGCCTGCCAGCCATGCAGGCCGAGCGGCCCGCCTTCGGGCCAGGCCTTGTTCCAGCGTTGCACGATCAGCCCGCCGATGCCGAGCGACAGCCCGCCGCCGACATACAGGCCGGACGAATAGATCGCGAGCGCGGTGGCGCGCAGGCGTTTGGGGAAATAGTCGGAGATCAGCGAATAGGCCGAGGGGCTGGCCGTCGCCTCGCCCACGCCGACGCCGATACGCGCCGCCGTCAGCATCGCGCCGTTGCGGGCGAAGCCGGAAAAGGCGGTCATGGCCGACCAGAGCGCAAGGCCGATGGTCATCAGCCGCACCCGGTTCCAGTTGTCGGCCAGGCGGCCGAGCGGGATGCCGAACAGCGAGTAGAACACGCCGAACGCCGTGCCGTAGAGGAAGCCGAGATCCTCGTCCTTCAGCCCGAGGTCGCGCTTGATGTCCTCGGCGAGGATCGAGATGATCTGCCGGTCGACGAAGTTCAGGATATAGACCAGGAACAGGATGCCGAGGACGTACCAGGCATAGGCCGGCGTTCGCGCCGGGGTGCCTGTCGGTATCGTGGCCATCTCCATCCTCTCGCTATTTTCGGCGATGCTAGCAGAGGAAGGCGGCCCGTAAAGCAGGCCAATGAAGAAGATGGTCAGGTACCGCCGAGTCCGGTGCTGATGCCCGGCAGCCAGAAATCATGGGCAAACACCCAGGTGGCGAGGACAAGGAAGGCGGTCGCACCCAGCAGGGCGAGCGAGGCCGCGTTGCGTGCGGCCGGGCGCGGCGTGCGGCGCGCACGGATGAACGCCTCAGCGACGGCGAGGTTGGGGAGATAGAAGAAGAACGCCATGACCATGTCGAACCAGCCGCTGAAGTCGCCGGCATGGCCGGCCCGACCTGCGACCAGGAACCAGAAGCCATATTCCATCCGGTACAGCCAGGAGCCGATGGCGAGCGCGAACAGCCTGATCGCCCAGCCGCGATGCGCCTCGATGCGGCGGGCCCGGGCATGGCGATAGGTCTGGGCGGCGGCGAGCACCATCAGCATGCCGTAAAGGCCGAAGCCGAGGTTCATCGGCGTGCCGCCCACGGTGCCCTTGCCCAGGATGAAGGCGAGCCCGCCGATGCCGGCGACCCCGGCCGACAGCACATAGAGGCGGCCCAGCCAGCGATGCAGCGCGGGCACGCTGCGGCGCAGGGCGCCGATCAGCTGGACCGGACCGAGCAGCAACAGGATGCCGCCGGTCGCGAAATGCGCGCCGATCGCCATGGTGGTGAGCGGTGTGGCGGCTTCGTAGAGTCGCGGCAGCGTCTCGTTCCAGCGCTCGGGCGTGCCGAAGCGGACCGCCCCGCCATAATGCGCGAGAATATACAGACCGAACAGGGCGGCGCTGACCCAGCTCACCGCGACGAGCAGGCGGGCCGACCAGCGCAGCACGGCGTCGCCCCAAATGTCCGGTCCGACCCGGGCGTCGCCGGTTTCGATGATGGTCGCCATGGTCAGGAACCGGAACCGAGCCGCCAGCGCTCGACCACCTCGTAGCGCGCCGCTTCGCCGCCGAGATGGCTTTCGAACAGGGTCATGTGCTCGATCGTGAAGGGCGGGCTGGACAGGCCGGCATGGAGTCCCTGCCAGCGCTCGATCTCCGGCCCGAAGCCGGCGCCGCGACTGATGCGGGCGAGGGTGATGTGCGGCAGATAGGCGCGGCCCTCCGGCGGCAGGCCGAGGCGGACCAGCGCATGGTCGATCTTGCGGTGAAGCGCGGCGAGCGCATCATGCGGGGTCGCGCCCGCCCAGAGCGCGTCGACGCGGCCCTTCTTGTCGAACGCACCGACGCCGGAGAGCGCCACCTCGATCGGGGCGGCATTGACCTGGCCGAGCGCGAGCACGATGTCCTCCGCCATGCGCCGATCGACCTCGCCGATATAGCGGACGGTCAGATGGAGCTGGTCGTCATCCTGCCAGCGCGCCTGAGGCACGCCGTCCATCGTCGCGGAAAGAGCGGCACGAACCGCCGGGGGCGGGCGCAGGGCGACGAACAGGCGGTGCATGAGGTTGGTTTTACCGGGTTGGGGATGATTGTCATCCGCCAGGGCACCAATTGTAATAAAGTGTTGCTGGCCTCTTGAGCACACCCTCCGGATTATCTTGAAAACCCACCTCATAAGGGCGATATTCCACGTATCCGGCATGATGCCGGGTCAAAGGAGCTTTTTGGAAATGGCTAACTGGTCCGACCCCCAATCTGGCGCGGCACGTTTCGCGACGGCATCGGGCGCACGCACCGAGGCGTTTGACGCGGGTCTGCGCCGCTACATGCTGTCGGTCTATAATTACATGTTCTCGGGCATCCTGCTGACGGGCATCGTCGCGATGGGCTTTGCCGCCAGCGGCATGGCCGCCCAGGTGTTCGGCGGCCCGGGCATCCTGAAGTGGATCATCACCCTTGCGCCGCTCGGCTTCGTGTTCGGCATGAGCTTCGGTGGCGGGCGGATGTCCGCAGGCACGCTCCAGGCGATGTTCTGGGGCTTTGCGGTGGCGATGGGCCTGTCGCTCTCGACCATCTTCCTCGCCTATACCGGCACCTCGATCGCCCAGTCGTTCTTCGCGACGGCGGCTGCGTTCGGCGGTCTCAGCCTCTATGGCTACACCACCAAGCGTGACCTGTCGGCGTTCGGCACCTTCCTGATCATGGGCCTGGTCGGCCTGATCGTGGCGAGCCTGCTGAACCTGTTCTTCCAGTCCGGCCCGTTCGCACTGGTGATCAGCATCGTCGGCGTGCTGCTGTTCGCGGGCCTCACCGCCTATGACACGCAGCGCACCAAGAGCATGTACGCCCAGGTTGCCGGCACCGGTGCCGAGCAGCATGTCGTGATCATGTCGGCGCTGAACCTGTACCTCGACTTCATCAACATGTTCCTGTTCATCCTGCGTCTGTTCGGCAACCGGAACTAGAACGCGGTTTAAACGCTCAGCCGAAAGGCCCGGTGGGGAAACCTGCCGGGCCTTTTTTGTATTCACCTATCTCCCCAATGAAACCGCTGTAGAAGGCAGGTGGGCTCACATTCCGTCGTCATGCCGGACTTGTTCCGGCATCCACCGCTCCGCAAACCCAATATCCGTCGCGTTTGCGGAACGGTGGACCCCGGAACAAGTCCGGGGTGACGAAGAGGATAGACCGCACGATGCGTTTGCGGCGGCCGCAGGCGGACAGACGACAGGAACCACCATGCGCCTCGCGATCGACGTGATGCTCGACTAT
Source organism: Sphingomonas sp. P3_C6 (assembly GCF_056402595.1). Lineage (NCBI taxonomy): Bacteria > Pseudomonadati > Pseudomonadota > Alphaproteobacteria > Sphingomonadales > Sphingomonadaceae > Sphingomonas > Sphingomonas sp. P3_C6. The sequence continues at coordinate 50,532 of NZ_JBFUHB010000011.1, read as the reverse complement.
TGGATCGAGGACGCTGCCGACATCCTGTTGCTGGTCGAGGCGGCAGCGATGGCCGATCAGCGACTCGAGCGGCAGGACATGCGTGTCTACAGCAACGATCCGCTGCGCGCCGTCCCCGGCGAGGAAGGGATCGGCCAGCGGACCTGGGCGCGGGGCAATGGCAATTTTCGCGTCGAATATCAGGCCGAGGTGACGATTGCGCGCGCCTCGGTCGATCTGGCGGCGCTGCCTGCCACCCCGGCGCGGATGTTGCCGGCCGAGACGGTCGCCTATCTGCTGCCCAGCCGCTATTGCGAGTCGGACAAGTTCGAGGGGTTTGTCGAGCAGCAGTTCGCCGGTCTCGAAGGCGGTATGCTCGCCGCCGCGATGAGCGCCTGGGTGCGCGAGAACCTCATCTATGCATCGGGCACCAGCAGCGGCGTGACCACCGCGCTGATGACCTTTGCCGACCGTCGCGGCGTGTGCCGCGACTATGCCCATCTGCTCGTCTCGCTGGCGCGGGCGGGCGGCATTCCGGCACGCTGTGTCTCGGCCTATGCGCCCGGCGTCGATCCGCCCGATTTTCATGCCGTGGCCGAGCTGTGGCTGGCGGGGGGCTGGCATCTGGTCGACGCGACGGGCATGGCCTCATGCGGCGATATCGCGCGCGTCGCGGTCGGGCGGGATGCGACCGACATTGCGTTCATGACCGTGTTCGGTCGGGCGACGATGAACCAGCAGACGGTTTCGGTGCGCCGGGTCGACGGCTGACCCCTTTCTCTCGTCAACGCTGCTCGCGCGCAGGAACGCTTCGCCTGAGTCGCTCGTTCTACCCTCGTAACAGCCCAGGAGAGTGGCGATGACCGAGGACCAGAAGATAATCGATCAAAAGACGCCTGACCGCCAGGACGTGACGCCGGGCGACCCAGAGGAGAATCAGGCGATCCATCACCCGCGCCAGGACGCGGGGCAGGACGCATCGATCGCCGCCCGTCTCGAACGCAATCCGGAGAGCAAGGAAGCACGCCTCGACGCGGCGCTGGACGAATCGATGGACGCATCGGACCCGCCATCCTCGACTCAGCCGGTGCACAACCACCAGCCGCCTTCTTCGTCGGGTTATGATGCCGAGGCGGAAGCACGGCTGAAGGCAGAAAAGGCGGGTTGAGACCCGCCGACCGCGCCTGCGCCGCTGAGGAATACCACGCATAGGTGCCGCCCCTTCCTGCAGCTGCGGGAAGGGGCGGCATTCTTTTTATGTTGCGCAACTACCGCACTTCCCCGCGCTTTTCGTCATATGGCGCACCGTTCGTCGCAACCTTTGTTGCATCGCAGCAGGAACTATGATTCGATGCTGAATGCCGGACGACGGCGCGTTAAGGACCCTGTTAACCATCCTGGCGCATCATCGGCACCGGTTCCACGATTGCGGGGTGGGGTGACGACATGACTGCCAAGATGAAACCGGCGAATGGCGCGATGACGCTGGCCGAAATGAAGGAATTTGCGGGCTTCAGCTCCTCGACGCAGCGCTATATCCGGCGCTCGCTCGACATCGGTCTCGACCGCGACGACGCGATGAGCCGCTGGTCGCGCGATGTCGTGGAGGCCGCCAGCATCCGCGCCCAGGCCCGCCTGTATGTCCGCCTCCCCGATATCCGGGCGATCATCCCCGACGATAGCGGGCTGGATTCGGTGGAGCCGTTCCTGGCACCGCTGATGACAGTGACCGCATTCGACCTGGGGCAGGGACGGCTGACCACTTTTTCCGCCTATCGCTTCCTTTACGAACGGCTGATCGGTGCCGAGGTGCGGCCCTGGCTGCCGGCCGCTTTCTGCTCGGCGGCGGCGCTGCCGCATCTGCATCCGGACCTGCGGCGCAAGCTGCTCCAGTCGATCAGCGAAGCAGCCGCGACCGCATCGGGCTGGTCGAACCGCCAGCCGGCCTTCTTCCCGAAATGGGTGGAGAAGGTGGAAGCGACCGCGCTGCCGCACTGAGACTCACCTTAAGTCTCCCCTCCAGGGGAGAAGGAACCCCTGTTTATTTAACGACACGCTCGCCAGCCAAACTCTCCCCGCTCGGCCTGGTCGAGATGCAGATGATCCCGGTGGGCTGCATTATAGTCGGGTGACAGCGTCGTCGCGAACACACGGCACGCGCCGTTGCGCACCTCGTGCAGGAAGGTCGCTTCCGGGCCGTTGCCCTTCCAGTCGGCCGCCACGGTAATGCGTTTGCCGTTTGCCAGCCGGAAACCGGCGATGTCGATCGCGTCGGCGGTGGCGTGTTCGCTCCAGTTATCGCGCCCCGCGATGCGGCGGCAATTGTAGCTGCCGAAATGCTCGATCGAGGCGACCGGGCTGCCGAGCAGGCGGCGCGCGGCGGGTTGCACCACATTCCATTCCCACACCGAAAGCGCCGCGGCGACCGGGCAGGAGGTGCCGATGTCGGCGGGCGCATAGGGCGTTCGGCGCGATCCGCCGGGGGCGAGGCGGACGCCGTCGGCATAGCCGCATTGCGGGCCGGCCTTTACCGCCGCCAGCGCGGTGTACCGCACGCCCGCCTTGTCGAGCAGCGCACGGCATTTGGGAAAATCATGGGTCAGGCCGGCGAGCTTGCGGCCGGTCATCATGCCGATCGGCTGGCCAAGATCGAGCGGCGTCCAGGGCAGGTCCTGCGGTCGGCCGCGCACGGCCGCGAACAATACCAGGCCCAGCGCCAGCACGATCGCGGCGATCGTCATGCCGCCGACCAGCCGTTTTACGCCCTGCATCGGTCGCGTTCCCTCAGCCCCGCATCGCGCTGGTGATCGGCTCGAACGTGACGGGATAGCCAAGGTCGTCGGGAATGCGCAGATGCGGTACGCCGTCGATCTCGTCTTCCCAGGGCGTGACGGGGCGGATCGGGTAGCGCGCGGCGTCGGCCGCCGCCTCGTCGAAGCTGGCGAAACGGGCGAGCCGTTCGAGATTGCGGCGCGTGGGGAAAATGATCCGCACATGCCCGGCATCGGCATCGTCGAGCACGCTTTGCGCGGTCGCCCAGAAGACGCGGACATTCTCGGTATCGTCGACCACCGGTTGGGACAGGCCGTCCGGCATGCGCGCGAGATAGAAACGCGTGTCGAAGATCCGCATATGCGCATGCGCCGGCAGCCAGCGCGCGAACGGCACGAGCGTGGGATCGAGTGTGAGCCCCGCGTCGTGCAGCGCCTCGCCGAACGAGACACCGGCGTGCAGCGCGGCGCGCAGGGCGGAGAGTGCCTTGCCGTCCGGCACGGGAGTCAGTCCGATCGGGACCCCGACTTCCTCGACCGTCTCGCGGATGGCGGCGATGCGCGCGGCCATATCCTCCGGCTCGCCGGGAAAGGTCAGCGCCAGGGCGCGGTCGCCGGGATCGACCCGTCCGCCCGGAAACACCAGCGCGCCACCGGCGAACACCATCGCCTTCGACCGCTCCACCATCAGCAGTTCGGGCGCGCCCGCGCCTTCGCGAAAAAGGACGAGCGTGGCGGCGGGGATGGCGTTCTGCGCGTCGGGCATTGTCCCGATGTAGGCCGGGGGCGTCCGCTTGTCATTCCCGACCGTCCGACGCGGTACCGTCTCCAGCAATATCATATACAATATGATTGGAACCTGCCGCGTCTCGTTCTAGGAACAGGCAAGCGACGACTCCGGGAGGGTCGCGCGAGATGAATAGGGGAGAAGATAATGCGATCGCGCCTGCTGTCCGCCGCCCGGACGGGTATCCTTGCAAGCTGCCTGATCGTCGCCGCCGCGACGCCCGCCCTGGCCAGGGACGGTTTCTTTTCCCGCGAGCAGGTGATCTCCTACACCCCCGAGTGGAAGGGGGAGCGCTTCCCCGACGGACGCCCCAAGGTTTCCGATGACATCATCGATCGCATGAAGGCGGTGACGCTCGAGGAAGCCTGGGCGACGCTGCGCGGTGCGGGCTATAATTATGCCTATGAGGACGGCTGGCTCTCGATCTTTCCGGACAAGGTGCTGGTGGGCCGCGCCCTGACCGCGCAGTGGATGCCGGGCCGTCCGGACATCCAGAAGGTGATCGAGGCGCAGGGCAAGCAGGACCAGCGCAAGGGGGCAATGAACGCCTGGCCGGTCGACATGCTGCAGAAGGGCGACGTCTATGTCGCCGATCATTTCGGCCTGAAGAAGGATGGTCCGTCGATCGGCGACAATGTCGGCAACGCGATCTATGCCCGCAGCGGCAACGGCATCGTCTATGACGGCGCGGTGCGTGATATCGAGGGGCTGAAGGAGCTTCCGAACTTCACCTCCTTCGTCCGCTCCTATGATCCGTCGCATCATTTCGGTGCGATGGCGACGGGCGCGCGGCTCAACTCGACCATGGTCGGCATCAACGGGCCGACCCGGATCGGCATGGCGACGGTGATGCCGGGCGATGTGGTGCTCGGTCGCGACGGCGGCGTGGTGTTCATCCCGCCCCAGCTTGCCGAGAAGGTGGTCAAGCAATCCGAGATCACGCGGCTTCGCGATACGTTTGGCCATAAGCGCCTGGCCGAGGGGACGTACAGCGCCGGGCAGATCGACACCAAATGGACCGACGCGATCGAGAATGATTTCACCGCGTGGCTCAAGGCCAATCAGGACAATCTGCCGGTCAAGAAGGAAGTCATCCAGGAGATGCTGACCAACAAGGCCAAGGGCATTCCCTACGAGGGCTGACCCTTTCCTCCCGCGCGGATAATCCCATGATCAACCGACGGTCGATGCTCGGGCAGGCGGCGGCGCTGTATGGCGCTTTTCTGTTCGCGGCGAAGGCGGGGGCGGCGACGCGGCCGCCCAGGCTGAAGATCAGGGAGATCCGCGCGGTCCGGCTGAAGAACGGGTTCAACAGCCGGTTCGTCCGCGTCTATACCGAGGAAGGGCTGACCGGCACCGGCGAATTCCTCGACACGGTCGGCGCCGAATATATCGTCAATAACAACTTCAACCCGTTGCTGGCGGGCCGCGATCCGCTGGCGATCGAGGCGATCATGAACGACCTGTGGGGCTGGCGGCGCGGCAATTTCGCCGGTGCGCCGTCACCCCTGTTCATCCGCGGCACGGGCGGACCCTATTATGCCGCGATGAGCGGCGTCGAGATGGCGCTGTGGGATCTGGCCGGCAAGGCGATGGGCGTGCCGATCAGCCAGTTGATGGGCGGGCGGCTGCGCGAGCGGATCCCGGTCTATCTCCATGCCAACGACCCGGCGGATGCGAAGCGCATCGTCGCGGCTACCAAGGTGCGGGCGCTGAAGATCGGTACCGACTACACGCCCGACGCGTGGCTGGTCGGCAAGGGCATGAACCCCGATCGGCTCTGGGGGCAGCATCTGACCACGGCGCAGCTCACCGATGTCGAGAAATTCGTCGGCGGCTTTCGCGATGCGCTCGGGCCCGATTACGATATCGGGGTCGAGCTGCATTCGCGCTACGATGTCGAGACAGGCATCCAGATCTGCAACCTGATCGAGAAATTCAGGCCCTTCTTCGTCGAGGAACCGGTGCCGAGCGACAATGTCGATGCGATGGTGCGCATCCGCGACAATACCCGCGTGCCGCTGGCGGCGGGCGAAAATGTCTATGGGCGCTATGGCTTTCGCCCCTATCTCGAGAAGCAGGCGCTGAGCATCATCCAGCCGGACATGGCCAAGGCGGGTGGGCTGATGGAGACGCGCAAGATCGCGGCGATGGCGGAGACCTATAACATCCCGGTCGCGCCGCACGGCGTGGCGTCACCCTTTGCGACCATGGCGTTCGCGCAGGTCTGCACGACGATTCCCAACTTCCTCATCCAGGAATTCACCTATTACGAGAACAAGGCATATACCGAACTGTGTGACCCGGTAACGCTGATCGACGGTTATCTGCCGGTGTCGACCGAGCCCGGGATCGGTATTTCGGTGAAGGACGAGGTGCTGAAGTCCCGCACCGATCCGGAGTTCAAGCCGCTGTAACGCGCCTGTTCCGCTTATTGTGTTCCCGCGGGGGCGGGAACCCAGACTGGGCTCCTGCCTTCGCGGGAGCACAAAGGGCGAGACGCCGGCTGTTGGCGGCAACGCCCACTGCTTTCTCGCGCCCTCCCATTGCATCCGTCTGCGCCGGTGGCATGCTGCGATCACACAGGTCGCAGGGGACTCAGAAGATGGCGAAGCTCGGATTTCTGATGGCGGGCGCGTGCGCCCTGGTGCTGGCGCAGGCGGGGCTGGCGGCGCCCGGCGACCAGAAGGCGAACGAGGCCGCGTTCGATGCGGGCGTGAGTTCGCAGGACCAGATGGACTGGCTCAAGACCATGTCCTCCGCGCCGAACCATGTCGGATCGCCGCACGACAAGGCCAATGCCGAGTTCATCCTGGCGAAGTTCAAGGAATGGGGCTGGGACGCGAAGATCGAGACATTCCAGGTACTCTATCCCACCCCGATCTCGACCACCGTCGAGCTGGTCGCGCCGGAGAAGATCGTGCTCGGCGGGCAGGAGCCGGCGGTGCCGGGCGACGATACCTCCGCCAATCTTGCGGGCGCGCTGCCGCCCTATGTCGCCTTCCAGGGGGACGGCGATGTCACCGGCGATCTGGTCTATGTGAATTACGGCCTGCCCGAGGATTACAAGGCGCTCGAGCGGCGCGGCGTGGACGTGAAGGGCAAGATCGCCATCGCGCGCTATGGCGGTGGCTGGCGCGGCCTGAAGCCGAAGCTTGCGCAGGAACATGGCGCGATCGGCTGCATCATCTATTCCGATCCGCAGCAGGACGGCTATGGCGATGGCGACGTCTATCCCAAGGGTGGCGCCCGGCCCGATTTCGGCGTTCAGCGCGGGTCTGTCGCCGACATGACGGTCTATCCGGGCGATCCGCTGACCCCCGGCATCGGCGCCACGGCCGGCGCGAAGCGGATCGACCGCAAGGACGCGGCGACGATCCTCAAGATCCCGGTCCTGCCCATGTCCTATGGCGATGCGAGCAAGCTGCTGTCGCGCCTTGGCGGGCCACTGGTGCCGAATGGAGCGCAGGGTGGCCTGCCGATTGCCTATCACACCGGCGGCGACGGCGGGGTGAAGGTGCATCTGGCGGTCAAATCCGAATGGTCGCTCAAGACCATCTATGACGTGATCGCGACGCTGAAGGGTTCCGACTATCCCGATCAATGGGTGGTGCGCGGAAACCATCATGACGGCTGGGTGTTCGGCGCGTCCGATCCGCTGTCGGGCAATGTCGCCATGCTGTCCGAAGCGAAGGCGCTGGGCGGATTGTGGAAGCAGGGCTGGCGACCGAAACGCACCATCGTCTATGCAAGCTGGGACGCCGAGGAGCCGATGCTGCTCGGGTCGACCGAATGGGCCGAGACCCATGCGGCCGAGCTCAAGGCCAAGGCGGTGCTCTACATCAACACCGACGGCAACGGGCGCGGTTTCCTGGGCGCCGAGGGCAGCCATGATTTCCAGCATCTCGTAAGTTCGGTGGCCGCTGACGTGACCGATCCGCAGACCGGCGTCAGTGTCGCGGAGCGGGCTCGGGCGGAGATACGCGTGCGCGCCTATGACAAGACCGGCAGGGTCGATGAAGCGGCGCTGGCGGCGGCGGAGAAAGGCGGCGACCTGCCGATCGGCGCGCTCGGATCGGGATCGGATTATTCCGCTTATCTGCAGCATCTCGGCCTGCCGGCGATCAATATCGGGTTCGGCGGCGAGGAAGAAAGTGGGGGCGTCTACCACTCGGTCTATGACAGCTATCATCACTTCACGACCTTCGACGATCCGGGCCTGAAGTACGGCGCTGCATTGTCAAAGACGGTCGGGCGACTGGTGCTGCGCGTGGCCGATTCCGACACGCCGCCGCAGCGTTTCGGCGATTTCGCCGACACCGTGTCGACCTATCTGACCGAGGTGAAGAAGCTAGCGGAGGATCGCCGCACGGAGGATCGCAAGCGCGAGAAGCTGATGACGGATGGCGCCTTCCGCCTGGCGAGCGACCCGCTCAAGCCGGTCGCTGCGGTGGGGGCCGAGGCGAAGACGCCGCATATCGAGTTGGCGGCGCTGGAAGATGCGGTCGACCATCTCAAGGCGGCGGCCGCTGCCTATGACAGCGCCTATGCCGACAGGGGCGCGACGCTCGACCGGACGCGTCGGGTGAAGCTGAACGGCCAGCTTCGCGACGTCGACCAACTCCTGCTCGACGAGCGCGGCCTGCCCGGGCGGCCCTGGTACAAGCACATGATCTACGCGCCGGGCCGCTTCACCGGGTACGGCGCGAAGACACTACCGGGCGTGCGCGAGGCAATCGAGGAGCGGCGCTTCGACGACGCCAATGTCTATGCCGGGCGCACGGCCAAGGTGCTCGAGGCCTATGCCGCCCGGCTGGACGCAGCGAAGGCGACGGTCGAGGGGAAATAGAATAGCGGGAGGTAAGTGACCTCCCGTCTTCGTTCGAAACGAACGGGACTCGGTCCGCCATCCCATCGAGTCGTCATGCCGGGAATGTTCCGGCCTCCCTGTCCCGCAAGCGCCGGCGTCGTTGCGTTTGCGGAACCATGGACCCCGGAACAAGTCCGGGGTGACGAAAGGGGTGGGTTCGCTCAGGTCCGGGCGGTTGTCGCGCCCGCAGCAGCCAGCGCCTCGCGCACCCGCGCCAACGCAGCCGCCTGGGGTTGCTCCTCGCCCAGCAGGGCAAAGGTGCCGTTGAGGGCGAATTGGCAATGGCCATGGACCAGCGCGACGAGGGAGCGGGCGAGGGCAGGGGCCTCGCTGCGCCGGCCTTCGGGCAGCACCAATGCGATCTCCCGCTCGACGATGCCGGTCAGGCCGCTGCGCAGCCGGCGATAGCCTTCGGGCATCTCCGTCCCCCGTGGCTGGCGGTGGTCGTAGATCGCCATCCACAGATTGGGGTTGCGCTCGGCGAAGTCGAAATAGCCGGCGACCAACGCCGCGATGCGGTCATCGCCCGCCACCGCGAGCTTCTCGCGCAGCCATTCGGCCCAGAGCACGAAGGTGCGGCTGTTGATCGCGAGCAGCAGTGCGTCGAGGCTGCCGAACACATTGTAGATCGTACCGATCGAATAGCCGATCCGCTTCGCCACCTCGCGCGCGGAGAAGCGGGCATAGCCCGCCTCAGCCATCAGGGCATGACCCTCGGCGAGTATCAATTCCTCAAGCTGTCCGCGCGAATGATCCGATCTGCGTCCCATGGAGGCGGAATAGGGTTAAAATTGAACAGTGTCTAATATCTTTATTGAACATCGTTCAATTTAAGGGCATTGCGATAATTGTCCGGCGAATCGCCGGGGATTTCGGTTAGGTTCCAGAATGGTAACGCTACGCCTTGGTGAACGGGCGCCGGTCCGCCATGATGCCTGACCTGCTGGGAGGCAAAGCATAATGTCGGCACCCGATTTCTCGCTGCTCGCGAAACGGCGCTTTGCGCCGATGTTCGTCGTTCAGTTCCTGGGGGCGTTCAACGACAATGTCCTGAAGTTCGCGATGCTCAGCCTCGCGACCTACACCCTGTTTCCGCAGGACCCGAACCATGTCGCCCTGCTCGGCAACATCGCGACGGGCCTGTTCATCCTGCCCTATTTCCTGTTCTCGGCGATGGCCGGGCAGATCGCCGACGCCTGGGACAAGGCGCGCCTGGTCCGCATCATCAAGGGCGCGGAGGTGATCATCATGGCGCTTGGCCTGATCGGCTTCTGGTTTCAGTCGGTGCCGGCGCTGATGACCGCCCTGTTCATGATGGGCATGCATTCGACTTTCTTCGGGCCCGTGAAATATTCGATCCTGCCCCAGCATCTGCACGGCAACGAGATCGTCGGCGGCACCGGCCTGATCGAGGGCGGCACCTTCCTCGCCATCCTGGGCGGTCAGCTGCTCGCGGTGACCGGCGTGCTGCCGGCGTGGGAATGCGGCCTCGCGGCAACCGCGCTGGCCGGTCTCGGCTTTGCGGCAAGCTGGGCGATCCCGCCCGCGCCACCGGCGGCACCCGACCTGACGATCGATCGCAACCCGTTCCGCAGCACCTGGCAGATCCTCAAATCGGCGCATCAGGGGGAGGGCGTGTGGCTCTGCATCCTCGGCATCAGCTGGTTCTTCGCGGTCGGGGCGATCCTGGTCACCAACTTCCTGCCGCTCGTTTCGGGCGCGCTCGGCGGCACGCAGGGCGTGGTGACCCTGTTCCTGATCGTCTTCTCGGTCTCGATCGCGCTCGGCTCGACCCTGGTCAATCGCCTGCTCAAGGGCGTTGTGTCGGCGAAGTTCGTGCCCGCCTCGGCCCTGGCGATGGCAGCGTTCATGATCGACCTGTGGCTTGCGACGCGGCATTATCCGATCCCTGGCACCCCGGTGACCTCATGGGAGTTTGCGAAGAATCCGGGCAACTGGCGCGTGCTGGTCGATCTGGTCGGCATCTCGGCCGCGGGCGGCATGTTCGTCGTGCCGCTCTATGCGGTCCTGCAGACGGCGACGGCGCCCGAGGAACGCTCGCGCATCATCGCCGCCAACAACATCGTCAACGCGGCGATCATGGTCGCGGTGGTGGCGGTCGTCCTGTTCATCCAGTCGCAGGGTGCGAGCATCCCCGGCGTGATCGGTGCGCTCGGCTTCTCCACGCTGGCGATCGCGCTGATCTCCTGCTGGCTGCTGCCGGAAACGGTGATCAAGGCGACGCTGCGCACCATCCTGAAGCTGATCTACCGGATCGAGGTGCACGGCGCCGAGAACATGCCGCAGCCGGGCGACCGCGCGGTGGTGGTGGTAAACCATGTGTCGTGGCTGGACGGCCTGCTGCTCGCGGTGTTCCTGCCGGGCAAGCCGGTGTTCGCGGTCAACAGCCTGGTGGTGAAGCTGTGGTGGATCCAGCCGGCACTGAAGCTGTTCCGCGCCTTCCCGGTCGATCCGACCAACCCGATGTCGGCTAAGTCGATGATCAAGGCGGTGCGCGGCGGCAACACGCTGGTGATCTTCCCGGAAGGGCGCATCACCGTCACCGGCGCGCTGATGAAGATCTTCGACGGCCCGGGCATGGTCGCCGACAAGGCCGATGCGCCGATCGTCCCGGTGCGGATCGACGGGGCGCAGTTCACGCCCTTCTCCTATCTCAAGGGCAAGGTGCGCCAGCGGACCTTCCCGCAGATCAGCCTGACCATCCTGCCGCCGCGCCGCTTCGTCATCGAGGGCAAGATGAGCGCGCGCGCGCGCCGCGCCGTTGCCGGGCGGCAACTCTATGACGTGATGAGCGACATGATCTTCGCCACGTCGGACATCGACCGGACGCTGTTCCAGGCGTTGCTCGATGCGAAGGATATCCATGGCGGCAAGACTGCGGTGGTCGAGGACATCAAACGCGATCCGCTTACCTATAAGCGCCTGATCACCGGCAGCCTGGCGCTCGGCCGCGCGTTCGAGCCCGGTACGAAACAGGGCGAGGCGATCGGTGTGCTGCTGCCCAACGTGTCCAGCGTGGTCGCGAGCTTCTTCGCGCTGCAGGCGATCGGGCGGGTGCCGGCGATGCTCAACTATACGGCGGGCCTCGCCAATCTGAAGGCGGCGTGCGTGGCGGCGGAGATCCACACCATCGTGACCGCACGCGCCTTCGTCACCCAAGCCAAGCTCGAGGCGGTGGTCGAGGGTCTCGCGGCGGAGGGCATCGCGATCCGCTATCTCGAAGACGTGGCGGCCGGCATCGGCGGCGGCGCAAAGCTGCGCGCATTGCTCGCCACGCGGTTTGCCGGGCGGCTGCATCGTCGTCGCCGCGTCTCGCCTGACAGCGGCGCGGTGATCCTGTTCACCAGCGGATCGGAAGGGCTGCCCAAGGGCGTGGTGCTCACCCACCGCAACTTGCTCGCCAACTGCCTGCAGCTCTCGGCACGGATCGACTTCAACCAGAGCGACCTGGTGCTCAACGCGCTGCCCGTCTTCCACAGCTTCGGCCTGACCGGCGGCACGCTGCTGCCGATCCTCAGCGGCATCAAGACATTACTCTACCCGAGCCCGCTGCATTACCGGATCGTGCCGGCGCTGGCGTACGATTCCAACGCGACGATCCTGTTCGGGACCGACACTTTCCTCGCCGGCTATGCCCGCATGGCGCATAGCTACGACTTCTACTCGCTGCGCTACATCTTCGCCGGAGCAGAGCGGGTGCGGGACGAGACGCGGCGCGCCTATGCCGACAAGTTCGGGCTGCGTATCCTTGAAGGCTATGGCGCTACCGAGGCGGGGCCGGTGATCGCGGTCAACACACCGATGTATTTCCGATCGGGCAGCGTCGGCCGGTTGCTGCCGGGCATCGAGGCGACGCTGGAGACGGTGCCGGGCATCGACGAGGGCGGGCGGCTGTCGATCCGCGGGCCGAACATCATGGCAGGTTATCTGAAGGTCGATGCGCCCGGACAGCTCCAGCCTCCCGCGGGCGGTTGGCACGACACCGGCGATATCGTGACGATCGACGAGGCCGGCTTCGTCACCATCCGCGGCCGCGCCAAGCGCTTCGCCAAGATCGGCGGCGAGATGATCTCGCTACCCGCGGTGGAAGGCTATGCGTCGGCGGTCTGGCCTGACGCGGAGCATGCCGTCGTCACCCGGCCCGATGCGCGCAAGGGCGAGCAGCTCGTGCTGTTCACCACCCGCAAGGATGCGGCCGCCGCCGCGCTCCAGGCCTGGGGCAAGGCGAACGGCGTGGCGGAGATCGCCATCCCGCGCGATATCCGTGTGGTGGAGGAGTTGCCCGTGCTCGGCACCGGCAAGCTCGATTATGTAACGATGGGGGCGATGGCGGCCGCCTGATCTCCGGTTGAGAGCTGGCGGGGCTCAGTTTCGCTCCGCCAGCTCCAGCCGAAGCACGAAGGCGCAGCCGCCGGTCCAGCGGCGCTCCAGGTCGAGCGTGCCCGACATGAGCTGCGCCATGCGCCGGGCCGATGCCAGGCCAAGGCCGAACCCGCCGCGCTCGACCCTGCCATGGTCGGTGCCGCGGGTGTAATCCTCGAAGATGCGGTCGACATCGGCAATGGCGATGCCGTTGCCGTCATCGATCACCCAGATTTCGGCCCGGTCCCCGCGGCGGCGCGTGCCGATCAGGATATGCTCGCCCTGCGCATGTTTGATCGCATTGCCGACGAGATTGCCCAGAATGCGTTTCAGCATGCGCCGGTCGGCGGCAACGATCAGGCCGCCTCGCACCACCCTGATCCGCATGCCCGCGGCAAGCGCCACGGCGCCCTGTTCGAGCGCGATGGCGGAGAGGGTTTCGTCCAGCGCGACGGGCTCGATCCGCACGGGTGCCGCGCCGGCTTCGAGCCGCAGATGGTCGAGCATGGTTTCGAGCAGCGACTGAGTCGAGGCGAAGGCGCTGCGTGCGCCGGCCACCGCCCGCTCGCGTAGGGCGTCATCCGTGCTGTCGAGGATCTGGTCGAAATAGAGGCTCGCCGCCTGAAGCGGCTGTTGCAGATCGTGCGAGGCCGAGGCGATGAAGCGGGTCTTCGCATCGCGCTCCTTGCGGACGATGGCGAGCGCCGCCTCCAGCGTTTCCGCAGCGCGCCAGATCAGGCGGCGGATCATCACCAGGGCAACGCCCTCCATGATGAGGAAGCCGGCCAGGGGCAGGGCATATTCGACGTCGTAGACCAAGGTGAACGACGCCATCGACGCGACCACCGCCAGCGCGCCGACGATCGACAGGCGATCCCGGTTGAGGATGATCACCATGGCGATGAACCACATGCACAGGATGATCATCAGCAGTCGCAGGATGTCGCCGGCTGGCGGCATCAGTATCCACACGCTGGCGACGATGCCCGCGCTGAACGCCAGCGACGCGATCTGCCCCATCGTCACCCAGAAGCGGCGCGATCTCTTTGCGCGCCAGCCCGGCACCAGCGATGCGGCGATGGTGCCGACCTGAAAGACGATGCAGGCGCCCATATAGGCGACCCAGGGGTTCAGCAGCGCCGGATCGACGATCGGCGCGAACTCGGCGCGGATGAACAGGGTGACCGTGGTGATGACGACCAGCCCGACCAGCAGCGGCATGATGCGCGACCATGCCTTGCGCGCGCCGCGGGGGCGGGGCTTGGGGCCTGCCCAGGGAGCTGTCGGCTTGGAGATGAGCGTTCCGGCCATACGCGTCACGCGATTTCGTCAGGCATTGATGGCGACACTGCGTCAGGATTCTGTTGAAGGCTGATGAAAGAGAGAGTTGATGTCTCTGGGGTCGGGCGGAGGTCAGTCATCTATTCTCCGGAACAGCCTGTGAGGCGCGGAATTGTCTGAATAAAATTCGCGACGGTGTCCACCATCGTTCAGGCAATTCGTGCCGAGATCGCGGACCGTGAGTCGGTTCGACGCGTCGGCGCCTGTTCCGACTTCAATTGATCTTCGACTTATGGTCGCTGTCGAGGCTGCGCTGCATCAGGCCGGGGTTGATGTCGGCCGGTGGGTTGGGGGAGGGGCATCGCGCCGCCGGCCAGCATTGGCTTGTAGTTCGACGCGGCAGCCGTCAAATAACGCGCATGCGCATGAACTGGTTGTTCCTCAAGGTGTTGGCGCTCGGGCTGCTGGGCATTGCCCCGGTAGGGGAAGCCTGGGCACGGTCCCCGGACGTGCAGGCGGCGTCTGCCAAGGGCGACTATTATTCGATTCTGGTTGCCGAACGCCGGGTCACGCGCCTTCCGGCCGGCCCGCTTTACTGGAAGATCGAACGCTTTCCCACGCTCCAGGCGGCAGAGAGCGCTCCTGTGAGCAGCTACGCCCTCATCGCCTCCATCGCCGACCGGCACTGGTTGTTCACCCTTGGGGCGAGAGGCGCCGCGGCACATGGTGGAACGGCGGTCGCGGAGATCGGCCCCATCGAGGCGCCTCACGCCAAAGCCTATCTCTTGCGGGTGAGCCATGCCGGTGGCCCGGCGGGTTCCAGAACGGCAGCCTATAAGCGGGTGGGATCCGAGGCGACCTACGTACTGAGCGGGCAAATCTCGCAACGCACGCCGCGCGGCATGGTCGTCGCCGCCGCCGGAGCCGTCTTGAATGGCGCGCCCGAGGTGACGACGCAGACCATGAGCAGCGGTGCGGCCGATCTGGAGCAGATCATGCTCTCCGTCCTTGACGTGGACCGGCTCAGTCAGGATGCGCTGGCCGTCGCGGCCAAGCCAGTTAAAGCCGGGCGCGGTGATCCGCGATCGAAGGGGCGAAGGCCGATCCTCCCGCCAATCGTCCGCGATGCGCCGGAGCCGCCTGCAATCACCCCACCGCCGGTAGAGCCTCCGCCTCCGCCGCCGCCGGAACCAGTGAGGCTCATCCTGGCGCCGACGCACAAGCGCTGACCGGAGACTTTGCCGACTAATCACGGTCGCGGCGCAGCGATGAAAGCCGCTTCCGCAATATCGCACCGATTTCAATCTGCCCGATGATTCCGGCTTCTGCCGATCCGAAACGCGCTGACGACCGACTTGACGCCGATCACCACCTCGCTGGCTGCGCGCAGCATGACCGTCGAAGCCAAGACCGCGCTGGCGGGAGGTGTTTTAGAGGTTCGTGGGCGTGCTTCCGGTTTGAAAAAGCCCATCGCGCGAAGCGGCATCTTGGTGGGCCGGGTGACCCGAAACCGGGAAAAACACAATCTTCAACGGGCGCTGGTGGAGCTGAGGGGAATCGAACCCCTGACCTCTGCAGTGCGATTGCAGCGCTCTCCCATCTGAGCTACAGCCCCGCACCCGCTCCGGGCCCGTATGTCGAGCCGGAAATGCGCGTTTAGCGAGCCTTTTTGGGCGATGCAACCGGATCGCCGATGGCTCTTCAACTTTCACCGCAACGGACCGCGTCGTATGTGGGGCGGGATATCGCTACGCCTGCGTAACTATCGGAACTAACACGGCTTTCGATCCTTTCCTGAACAGTCGAGCGGGTACGCCATCGTGCCTGCCGCCACTGCAATATCGAAGGAAGGACGCCGTCATGGACAATGGACGCTATCTCCGGAACACCAACCCGCAGGCCGATTATTCGGACCGCGGCGAGGCCGATTACACCCGCGATTTCGGGTCGGGCCAGGATTACACCTATTCGAGCGCCCGCGAATATCAGGCGGCGGGCGAACTGGGCCGCGGCCGGGGTCGCGACTACGGCCAGCGTGATTTCGGATCGCGGGATTATGGCAGTCGGGACTATGGCGGGCGCGACTACGGCCCCCGCGAATATGGCAATGGCGCCTATGCCCAGCGCGATCAGCGCAATCTCGGGCAGCGCCGCTACACCCGCGATGCCGGCTTCCAGGGCGACTATCGCGGCAGCTATCGTTCGGACGGACATCGCTTTACCGAGACGGGTGATCGCGACGAGGGCCGGTCAGATTATGGCCGCCGAGACCGCGGCCGGCCCGAGGGTTATGACTATCAGGATCGCGACTTCTTCAGCCGCGCCGGGGACGAGGTCCGCTCCTGGTTCGGTGACGAGGAGGCCGAGCGTCGTCGCGAAATGGACTCGCGCTACGACGAGCGCCAGGGCGGCGGTCGCTGGGACAGCCCCTATGCGCGCGACAGCCACCATCACGATGGGGATTATCACAGCTGGCGCCGGTCGCAGATCGAGGCGCTGGACCGCGACTATGACGAATATCGCCGGGAGAACCGCTCGAAGTTCGAGAACGAGTTCGGCAGCTGGCGGACCGAACGCCAGACCCAGCGCGGTTCGCTATCCAAGGTGAGCGAGCATATGGAAGTTCTCGGTTCCGACGGCGAGCATGTCGGCACCGTCGACAAGGTGCGCGGCGACCGGATCATCCTGACGAAGTGCGACGCCGACGCCGGCGGCCGGCATCATTCCATCCCGTCACGCTGGATCGACTCGGTCGACGACAAGGTGAAGATCCGCAAGACGGCCGAGGACGCCAAAGCCCATTGGCGCGACGAGGAGCGCAACGGTGCCTTCTTCGGCGAGAATCGCGACGAGGAGAGCGGCAAGGGCCCGCACGTCCTCAACCGGAGCTTCTCGGGCACCTATTAAGCCCTGACCGAGGTCTCCCTGGCCCCTCTCCCCGCAAGGGGGGAGGGGTTTTCTTTTGGGTTCTACGCTGGCGGCTATGGCTGGCTCGTTCGAGGGTCTGATCCAACCGGATGGAAGCGCGCAAATTCGTCATGCCGGACCTGTTCCGGCATCCACAGTGTCGTAAGATCCTCTGCCGACGAGTTTGCGGCACGGTGGGCCCCGGAACAAGTCCGGGGTGACGATCAGATCGGGCGAGTCAGATTCTATATTACTTGAGACGCGTCCAGGGTCATGCCTGAAGAGGTTTGCGCAGAGGCGCGGACGCGCAGAGATCACGCCCCGCGCGATCATCATGCTTGGGCACTTGCGCATTCACAGACCCGGGCTGGCTGTCACGACGTGCCGGGCATGTAGCGGATACTGTCCGCGCCTCTGCGCCTGTGCGCGAATCTCCAAAACGGACCGGCCCGCGATGCCGGGTCCTGCTGTCAGCGGCGCTTCAGATCGCGCCGCTGAACGTGTCGCACTGGTTCGGATCGCCGCTGTCGACCCCGCGCCGCAGCCAGGCCATGCGCTGGGCCGAAGTGCCGTGGGTGAAGCTGTCCGGCACGACGCGGCCCTGCGCCTCTTTCTGCAGCGTATCGTCGCCGATCGCCTGAGCTGCGGTCATGCCTTCCTCCAGGTCGCCCGGCTCCATCCGGTCGCGGTTCTGCGCCGCCCAGACCCCGGCGAAGCAATCCGCCTGAAGCTCCAGCCTGACCGACAGGGCATTGCCCTGACTACGGCTGGCGCGCGCCATCTGCTGCTGGACCTTGTCCGACGTGCCGAGCAGATTCTGGATGTGATGGCCGAATTCATGCGCGATCACATAATCCTGCGCGAAATCGCCCTTGGCGCCGAAGCGCGTGCTCAGCTCGTTGAAGAAGCTGGTGTCGAGATAGATGCCCTGGTCGCTCGGGCAATAGAAGGGTCCCATCGCGCTCTGCGCCGCGCCGCAGCCCGACTGACCCTGACCGCCGAAGAACACCAGCTTGGGCTGGGCGAAGCGCTCGCCTGCCTTGCTGAACAGCGCTGCCCAGGTCTTGTCGGCCGAGCTGAACGCGTTGCACGCGGCCTTGCTTTCGGCATTGAGGGTGCAGCTCGACTTGGTATCGCTGCCCGCGGTCGGTCCGTTGCCGACCCGTTCGGTGCCAGGCGCGGAAATGCTGCTGCCACCGCCGCCGCCGGTGAGCGAGCCGAGCCCGCCGAACAGCGCAAAGACGATCAGCAGCACGACCACGCCGCCGCAACCGAAACGGCTCATCACCAGGGGCAGCAGGCCGAACAGCATCCCGCCGCCGCCCCCACCGCCGCCGAACCCGAATCCGCCGCCCTGACCGCGCTGATCCTCTACATTGATGTTGGGATCGAAATCGTCGAGGCGCATCTTCCTGGTCCCGGGGTCGTTGCCGATGCGGCATGAATGCGCGGCGGCCCAGCTTGTTGCAAGCCTCGCACATATATCCGTCGATCGCACGTGACGCTATTTTCATCAAACTGCCGTTGATCCCGCCGCCCCGGCGGCGCATGGCGAGGTCGATGGCCGATGCCGAAACCCCCAGGCCGCTGCGCCAGGCCCAGCTTCGACAGGCGGAGGTGTTGCCGCTGCCCGAGTGCGTCGCGCTGGTGCTTCAGGGCGGCGGGGCGCTCGGCAGCTATCAGGCGGGCGTGATCGAGGGGCTGCAGTCGCGCGGGATCGAGATCGACTGGGTCGCCGGGATCTCGATCGGAGCGGTCAACGCGGCGATTTTCGCGGGCAACCCACCGCATAAACGCGTCGAGATGCTCACTGCCTTCTGGGACATGGTGACCTCGTCGCTGCCCAGCTTCCCGATCTACCCCGACGATCATCTGCGCGAATGGCTGCACGAATGGTCGGCCGGCTATGTCATGGCGGCTGGCGTGCCGGGCTTTTTCGCGCCGCGCATGGTGTCGCCCGTCTTCGCCGTGCCGGGCTCGCCCGAGGCGCTGAGCTTCTACGACTCGGCGCCGCTGCGGGAGACGCTCGATTCGCTGGTCGACTGGGATCTGCTGAACAACGGGCCGGTGCGGCTCTCGGTCGGCGCGGTCGATGTCGAGAGTGGTAATTTCAACTATTTCGATACCCGGACCACGCGGATCGACGCGCGACATATCATGGCGTCGGGCGCGCTGCCGCCCGGCCTGCCGCCGGTCGAGATCGACGGGCGGCTGTGGTGGGACGGCGGCCTCGTCTCGAATACGCCGCTCACGCATGTGCTCGACAATCAGTCCGAGCCGTTGCTCGCTTTCCAGGTCGACCTGTTCGCCGCAGCGGCCGACCGGCCGAGGACGATCATGGACGTCGCGGCGCGCGAGAAGGAGATCCGCTTCTCAAGCCGGACGCGCCAGGTGTCGGATCAGGTCATGCGTATCCGCAAGGACCGGGAGATTGCGCGCAAAGTGATCGCCAAGCTGCCCGACGCCATGCTGAACGACCCGGACGTGCTCGCGCTGAAAGCGAGCTCGGCGGAGCATCCCGTCAGCCTCGTCCAGCTCATCTACCGCACCAACGCCTGGGAAGGCGGATCGCGCGACTTCGAATTTTCCGCCCGGACCATGCGCGAGCACTGGCATGCCGGGCGTGAGGCCATTGCCGAGACGATGGTCAACGCGCGCCTCGTCGCGGCCAATATCGAAACCGGCAAGACGGCGGCGTTCGACCTAACGGCGAAACCCCCGACCATCTGAGACTTTCAACCACGGAGAACCCCATGTTCCTCAAGGGCAAGAGCGCGATCATCACCGGTTCCACCTCGGGCATCGGCCTTGCCTATGCCAAGGTGCTGGCCGGCGAGGGCGCGAGCGTGATGATCAACGGCTTCGGCGATGCGGCCGCGATCGAGACGGAGCGCGCCGCACTCGAGGCGGCCAGCGGAGCCAAGGCGCTCTACGACGCAGCCGACATGACCGACCCTGCGGCGATCGCCGCGATGGTCAAGCGCTGCCATGACGAGCTGGGCGGGCCGGACATCATCATCAACAATGCCGGCATCCAGCATGTCGCGCCGATCGAGGATTTCCCGCACGACAAGTTCGAGGCGATCATCAAGATCAACCTGACCTCGGCCTGGTACATGATGCAGGCGGCGGTGCCGTATATGAAGGCGGCGAAATGGGGCCGGATCATCTCCACCGCATCGGCCCATTCGATCGTCGCGAGCCCGAACAAGAGCGCGTACGTGATGGC
Source organism: Sphingomonas sp. P3_C6 (assembly GCF_056402595.1). Taxonomy (NCBI): domain Bacteria; kingdom Pseudomonadati; phylum Pseudomonadota; class Alphaproteobacteria; order Sphingomonadales; family Sphingomonadaceae; genus Sphingomonas; species Sphingomonas sp. P3_C6. Next base: position 30,325 of record NZ_JBFUHB010000011.1, on the reverse strand, counting down.
GAAATTCGGCCTCGCCGGCCTGACCAAGACGATTGCGCTGGAGACCGCGACCAACGGCATCACCGTCAACTGCATCTCGCCCGGCTATGTCTGGACGCCCCTGGTCGAGAACCAGATCCCCGACACGATGAAGGCGCGGAACATGACGCGCGAGCAGGTGCTGAACGACGTCCTGCTCTCCGCCCAGCCGACGCGTGAGTTCGTCACGCCGGAACAGGTTGCGGCGCTCGCCCTGTTCCTGTGCCGGGACGAGGCGAAGTCGATCACCGGTGCAAACCTCTCGGTCGATGGCGGCTGGACCGCAGCCTGACGGGAAGGAGAACCCTCCGGGTTCTTCCGGGTTGGCAATCAAGGCGGGCCGTGGTTAGCTGCACCGTTGCTGATGAAAGAACCGGTCGCTTGAAAAGACTTTCCCTCAGCCTGTGTGGCTGCGCCCTTCTTGCCGGGTGTGGTGGCAAGGCGAACAAGCCCGTCGAGGTCGCCGCGGCGCCCGCGCCGGCCATCGTGCCGCTGACCGCGTCGCCACCGGCACCTGAACCACCTTTGCCGGTGACGCTGAGGGTGGCCAGCATGGACTGGCACAAGGTCGCGACCGACAAGGACCGGGAGCGACTGCGGACCTGGCGCACCGCCTGGATCACGGCGCTGGGCAAGATCAAGGCGGCTGGCCGCGGTGCCGACCTGACCGGGCAGGGTGCATTGTTCGAGCCTGATCGTGCGCTGTCGAATGCGGCACCGCCGCCGGGACGCTATCGCTGCCGCGTGTTCAAGCTCGGCGCCAACGGCACCGCGATGCGCGATTTCACCGCCTATCCGCCTTATGAATGCCGGATCAACGATGAGGGCGAGGTGTCGAGCCTGTACAAGGTCGGCGGATCGCAGCGACCGGTTGGCCTGCTCTTTCCCGACGGCGGCGCGCGGGTGGTGTTCCTCGGCACGATGATGTTCGGCGATGAAAAGAAGCCGATGGATTACGGCCGCGACGATGGCCGCGACATGGCCGGCTATATCGAGCGGGTCGGCGACAAGCGCTGGCGGCTAGTGCTGCCCTGGCCGAAATTCGAATCGATCGTCGATGTGGTGGAGCTGGTACCGGCGGAGTAGTGCGAGACGGCAGGCAAGCCCAGTCGATAGCAGTAACAGCCAAAAAACTGTACCGTCCAGGAATGGCAGGCATCGATACCAGCCGCTGGGACGTGATCACCGGCGATATCACCAAGTGCGACGTGGATGTCATCGTCAATGCGGCGAATTCCTCGCTGCTCGGCGGCGGTGGCGTGGATGGAGCAATCCATCGGGCGGCAGGGCCGGACCTGGTGCACGAATGTCGTATTCTGGGCGGATGCAAGACGGGCGCTGCCAAAATCACAAAGGGTTATCGTCTTCCCGCGCGCCACATCATCCATACGGTCGGCCCGGTATGGCGCGGTGGTGAGGCGGGTGAGCCCGCGCTGCTAGCCAGCTGTTACGATTCAGCGCTCGCGCTGGCTCGACAGAACGGACTGCGAAGCATCGCGTTCCCGGCCATCTCGACCGGGATTTTCGGCTATCCGATGGACAAGGCCGCCGATGTGGCGGCCGTATCGGTCGCCAACTGGCTCGAGGCGTCGCCAGATGCTTTCGATCGGATCATCTTTGTGTGCTTTGACGTGAGGGCAACAGAAATCTACGCCGCAGCCGCAGCGCGGCGCGATGCCCGGTCATCAAAGGGCTGACGGTGCTGCGGTCGGCAACCTAGACCAGCAGCCCGAACTCCCCGACGATCCATTGATACAGCTTCGGCGATTTTCTCGCCACGTCGGCGCGCGAGAACGGCGGCCGCGCCAGCCGGCCGTACAGGACCGCGCTTGCCGTCATCGCGAAGAATTCGACGGGATGGCTCAGCATATAGGCGCCTGCAGGATAGAGGCGGGAAGCGCGGGCCTCCTCGTAGAACTGAAGCACATCCGCGTTCCGATAGCCGTCAGGCAACCGCAACAGGTGGTAGCGGTGGAGCAGTTCGTGCAGCAGCATCGGATCATCGGACGGCACCGCACGTCGTTCGAAATGCACCCCGTCCGGCGCGATGCGCGACATGCTGCCGGGGATGGTGTCGACCGCGATGCGCTGGCCGGCGAAGAAGTCGATGATCGCCGGGTCGATCGGCAGTGCCTCGACCAGTGCGATCTGCGCGGCGAGCGCGGCGGCGATTTCCGGCGTCTCGGGCACGCCCTGCCAGTCGATCGGGAAATGCGGCGCCAGCGCGAGCGCCGGAACGGGCGGCAGCAGCATCACACAAAGCCCCGCCGCCAGCAGATCGCGGCGGCTGGCCTGCATCAGCAGCCGCCCACCGCCTCGTCGGGGTGGAGCGCGGTCGCATCCTCCCGTCGCTCGGGCCGGATATAGATGGACGAGAGCTGTGGCAGCGCGGCCTTCAGGTCGGTCTCGATCGCTTCGATCAGCAACTCGGCTTCGCCCATGCTGAGCGTGTCGCGGAAGTCGGCGCTGATCGCCACGAAGATCCGGTCGGGCGCCGTGTGAATCGTCCGCACATGATTGACCCAGGTGATTTCCGGTCGGGCATCGACGATCTTGCGGACCTGCGTGACCACGGCCGGGTCGGCCCCTTCGCCGATCAGCAGCCCTTTTGCCTCACGCGCCAGCAGCGCGGCGACCACGCCGAGCAACAGGCCGATCGCGATCGAGGCGACGCCGTCGATGCGCGGATCACCCCAGGCATGGCTGGCCCAGACGCCGATCGCGGCGATCACCAGGCCGGCAAGTGCCGCCGAATCCTCGAACAGCACGATGAACCCGGCCGGGTCCTTCGACGCTCGTACCGCCTGCCACCAGTTCGTGCCGCGCACCGACCCGGCAAATTCGCGCATGGCGAAGATCCAGGACGCTCCCTCCATCGCAAAGGCGACCGCGAGCACGATATAGTTGATCGTCGGATCGCGGAGAGGCTCGGGCTCGGCGATATGGACCCAGCCTTCGTAGATCGACACGCCAGATCCCACCGCGAAGATCAGGATCGCGACCACGAAGCTCCAAAAATACAGCTCGCGACCATAGCCGAAGGGATGATCGACATCGGGCGGCCGGCGCCCCCGCTTCTGACCGTAGAGGAGCAGGACCTGGTTGAGGCTGTCGACGACCGAGTGGAAACCCTCTGTCAGCATCGACGAGGACCCGGAGATGCCGGCGGCAACGAATTTGGCGACCGCGATGCCGAGATTGGCCGCGAGCGCCGCATAGATGACGAGGTTGGAGCCCTGCTTCGTTGCCGCCAATGCTGTTTCCTTTTGCGAGGCATCCTAAGCGCAGACGACTGAAGCGCGCCAGCGATTGAAACGATCCGCTGCGACCTGTTATAACATGCGTATGAACAAACACGTCACCGATGGCGACATGCGCGCCAAGAAACTCAAGCTCATCAAGGTCGGTAATTCGACCGGCGTGATCCTGCCGCGTGCAGTGCTGGATCGGTTGCGCGTTTCACAGGGTGATGCGTTGTTTCTGAATGAGTCGCCGCAAGGTTACAGTTTGTCGGCGCATGACCCTGATTTTGCAGACGCGATGGGCGCGGCAGAGGAAATCATGCGTGAGGATCGTGACATTCTGGCGGTGCTCGCTCGCTAGGCGATGACGAACTTGCGATTCCTGAGCGCGGAATTGGCTTTCGCCGTCCACGAGCGCCAACTCGCTGAGCATGGCGGGCTCGACGGCATCAAGGATGCCGGTCTGCTGGAATCGGCGATTAGCCGGCCTTTGAACAAGCACGCCTATGGGGAGGACGATCCCTGTGCGCTGGCGGCCGCTTATGCGTTCGGTATAGCCCGCAACCATCCATTCAACGATGGCAAAAAGCGTACGGCCTGGGTGATGGCGCGATTATTCCTGCGGCTGAACGGAGTGGCCATCGCTTTCGACAAGGTAGATGCCATTAGAATGGTGTTGGCACTCGCTGCGGGCGAGTTGGACGAGGCTGCCGTCACCGATTGGTTCAGCGCCAGACTGGTCCCGTAATGGAAATGCCCGCCGGCATATCCGCCGGCGGGCATCCTTTCCTCCCCAGGAAACTTTCAAGGCGCCGCTATGAGCGGCTTCCTACGGTCGTGTGGACTAAACGAGGCTGCCTAGAGGAGCTGCCTGAGACCGGCCCTAGAGGGGTACATTGCCGAAGTCAGGCGGTGTGGGCGAGGTTGCGATGTCGCGTTGTCATGTCTGCATGGCGCAATGTCTGAAATTCTGTAAAAAGTTGACAAAAGTCTGGCTGCTGACGATGGCGGATCTGTCGGAGGAGCACGGATATGGCGGACAGGAAACTCTTTGCCGGGCACGCGGTGCGGCGTCTGCGCCGTCAGGCGGGCCTGACCCAGGCGGCGATGTCCGACGTGCTGGCGATCTCGCCGAGCTATCTCAATCTGGTCGAGCGCAACCAGCGGCCTTTGTCCGCGTCGCTGCTGGTCAAGCTGGCCGAAAGTTTCGATTTCGATCCGCGTGCCCTTGCTGCCGGAGAGCCGGGGGGTGGGGAACCGGCAATCCGGCGGCGGCTGGCCGATCCAATGTTTGCCGATCTCGAGATCGACCGGAACGAGGTCGAGGAATGGCTTGCCGGCGCGCCGGGCGGTGCGGAGGCCTTTGCCCGGGCCTATGACCGGATCGGGTCGGGCTCGGCGCCGGGCGAGGCGGGTGCCAGCGATCCGATTGCCGAGGTGCGGCGCGAGATCGAGCGGTGGCGCGGGCATTTCGCCGATCTGGATGTTGCGGCGGAAAAGCTCGCGGACGAATTGCGGCTCGGCGCGGGCGATCTTTATGGCGCCATTGCCGAGCGGTTGCGGGTCAAGCATCAGCTCACGATCCGTATCCTGCCGGTCGATGTCATGCCGGATCTGCTACGCCGGCTCGATCTCCATGCCCGGCAATTGCAGCTGAGCGAAACGCTCGACCCCGCCTCGCGCACCTTCGCTGCCGCCTTCCAGCTCGCGCAGATCGAGGCGCGGGGCGAGATCGACGCGCTGGGCAAGGGGGCGAGCTTCACCGACCGCGCGGCGGAGCGGCTCTATCGCCGCCACCTCGCCAGTTATTTCGCCGCCGCGGTGATGATGCCCTATGCCCGCTTCCTGCGTGCGTGCGAAGCGACGGGTTATGATCTGGAGCTGCTCCAGCGGCGCTTCGGTGTGGGTTTCGAACAGGTCGCGCACCGGCTGCCCACGCTCCAGCGCGTGGGCGCACGCGGACTGCCCTTCTTCATGGTTCGGGTCGACCGGGCTGGGCAGGCGTCCAAGCGCTTCTCGGGTGCGAGCGGATCGCCGCTGGCGGAGGCCGAAGGGCGTTGCCCCCTGTGGCGCATCCACCATGCCTTTGACCGGCCGGGTTCGCTGGCGGTGCAACTGGTCGAACTCGAGGGTGGCGCGCGCTGGCTCACCATTGCGCGAACGGTGGCACCCCAGGGCCGGCGCTATGGCGCGGTGCCGGCCGAGTTTGCGGTCGGGCTTGGCGTGGCGGCAGAGTTCGCCGGCAGCCTGGCAGTGGCAAGGGGCGTCGACCTCAAGGGCGAGGCGACCCCGATCGGCCTTGGCTGCCGTGCGTGTCTGCGCGAGCGCTGTCCGCAACGTTCTGCGCCCCCGATCGGACGGGTAATGCTGATCAACGAGCGCGAACGCGGTGTATCGCCCTTCTCCTTCGGCGGTGATTGAGGCTAGTCGATAATTTACAAATTTACCTGGTATTGTGGCATATTGTGACAGCTTAACGCGGTTCTTCCTCGTGTGTGGGCTACGCGGTTTGTCAATTTATGTACTTATCCTCGCATAACATCCAGCGAGGGACGTATAGTGACCTACCAGAACGACATCGCGCATCTCGGCCAGCTCATCGGCGGCAAGAACGGCACCTGGGACGGGATCGATGCCGAATCGGTCGCCCGCATGCGTCTCCAGAACCGTTTCCGCACCGGACTCGACATCGCGCGCTACACCGCGGCGATCATGCGCAGGGACATGGCGGCCTATGACGCCGATCCCGCCAACTACACCCAGTCGCTCGGCTGCTGGCACGGCTTTATCGGCCAGCAGAAGATGATTGCCATCAAGAAGCACTTCGGCTCGACCGAGCGGCGCTATCTCTATCTGTCGGGCTGGATGATCGCGGCGCTGCGCTCCGAATTCGGCCCGCTGCCCGATCAGTCGATGCACGAGAAGACGTCGGTCCCGGCGCTGATCGAGGAACTCTACACCTTTCTCCGCCAGGCCGATGCCCGCGAACTCGGCATGATGTTCCGCGAGGTCGACGCGGCGCGCGAGGCCGGCGACCAGATCAAGGAGAAGCAGGCCCTCACCGCGATCGAGAACCACCAGACCCATGTCGTGCCGATCATCGCCGATATCGATGCCGGATTCGGCAACGCCGAGGCGACCTATCTGTTGGCCAAGAAGATGATCGAAGCGGGCGCCTGCGCGCTGCAGATCGAAAACCAGGTCTCCGACGAGAAGCAGTGCGGCCATCAGGACGGCAAGGTCACCGTGCCGCATGAGGACTTCCTGGCGAAGGTCCGCGCCTGCCGCTACGCCTTTCTGGAACTGGGTGTCGAGGACGGCATCATCGTCACGCGCACCGACTCGCTTGGAGCCGGTCTCACCAAGCAGATCGCGTTCAGCAAGGAACCGGGTGACCTGGGCGACCAGTATAATGCCTTTCTCGATTGCGAGGAGATCACGCCGGAGAATGCGCGCAGTGGCGATGTGGTCATCAACCGCGGCGGCAAGCTGATGCGGCCGAAGCGCCTGGCGTCGAACCTCTATCAGTTCCGCGCCGGCTCGGGCGAGGATCGCTGCGTGCTCGACAGCATCACCTCGCTGCAGAACGGCGCCGACCTGTTGTGGATCGAGACCGAGAAGCCGCATATCGAGCAGATCGCCGGCATGGTCGACCGCATCCGGGAGGTCATTCCGAACGCGAAGCTGGTCTATAACAACTCGCCCTCGTTCAACTGGACGCTGAACTTCCGCCAGCAGGTGTTCGATGCATGGAAGAACGAGGGCAGGGACGTCTCCGCCTATGACCGGGCACGCCTGATGAGTGTGGACTATGACGGGACCGAGCTGGGCGACGAGGCCGATGAGCGTATCCGCACCTTCCAGGCGGACAGCGCGCGCCGGGCGGGCATCTTCCACCACCTCATCACCTTGCCGACCTATCACACCGCAGCGCTGTCGACCGACAATCTGGCGAAGGAGTATTTCGGCGAGGCCGGCATGCTCGGCTACGTCCTCGGCGTGCAGCGTCAGGAGATCCGCCAGGGCATCGCCTGTGTGAAGCACCAGAACATGTCGGGCTCCGATATCGGCGACGACCACAAGGAGTATTTCGCCGGCGAAGCCGCGCTCAAGGCGGGCGGCGCGCACAATACGATGAACCAGTTCGCGGCGTAAGCGAACGGTGCGTGCAGGGGCGGCCTGGGGCAGAAGTCCTGGGCCACTTCCTTGGACCGTCATGCCGGACTTGTTCCGGCATCCATTCTTCCCCTCGCGCTGGCAGCGCTTGTGGCACGATGGACCCCGGAACAAGCCCGGAGTGACGGAATGGTTTTCCTTGCGGCCGCCTAGATCTTCAGCAGCAGGATCGGCACGACCACACCCGCGACGAGCATGATGGTCGATACCCGCCGCGTCGCGCGGTTGTTCAGCGCGATGACGATGCCGAGTACGGCCGACAGGATCAGTCCGATCGACAGGATCACCGCGAAGATCTTGAACGGCAGTGCCGAAGGCTTGGGTTTCTGCGGTGCTTTGGCCGCAGGCTTCGCAGCCGGTTTCGCATGGTCGTCGGCGCCAGCAGCCTTGGGCTGAGGCAGGCGATCGTCCTTGTGGACGCTCGCAAGCCAGACGATCCAGGTCGGTGGCGTGCCGCCCCAGCCCTTTTCTTCCTGCAGGCGGAACGTCTGCAACGCGCCGCTCAGCGAGAAGAAGATGATCGCAGGCGCCAGGAACATCCCGATATAGAGATGATAGCGCCGCAGGGCCTGCTGGGTCTTGGCTTTCATGCCGCCGCCCTAGCCGGAGCGCCGGGGCGGCGGCAAGCGTTTAGCCGGCCGAGGTGACCCGCCACAGCGTGTTGCCAAGATCGTCGGCGATAAGCAGGCCGCCGGTACGATCCACCGCCAGTCCGACAGGCCGTCCGCGGGCGTTTTTCTGCTGCGCGTCGAGGAAGCCGGTGACGACATCTTCGGGCGGGCCGCTCGGCTTGCCGCCGGCAAAGGGCACGAACACGACCTTGTAGCCGTTGAACGGATCCCGGTCCCAGCTGCCATGCTCGCCGACGAACGCGCCGTTCCGGTAATGCGCGGGCAGAGTCGCGCCCGTGTAAAAGGCTAGGCCGAGCGGTGCGACATGCGAGCTGAGCGCATAATCGGGCGGGATGGCCTTCGCCACCAGATCGGGGCGTTGCGGCTTTACGCGGACGTCCACATGCTGGCCGTAATAGCTATAGGGCCAGCCATAGAAAGCGCCTGGTTGCACCGAGGTCAGATAGTCGGGGACCAGGTTCGGCCCGATTTCGTCGCGTTCGTTGACCACGGCCCAGAGCTTGCCGCTTTCCGGGTTCCAGGTCAGGCCATTGGGATTGCGCAGGCCGCTGGCGAAGATGCGATGCGCGCCGGTGGCCCGGTCGATCTCCCAGATCGCGGCGCGGCCAGTCTCGGCGGCGATACCGTTCTCGGTTATGTTGCTGTTCGATCCGACGCCGGCATAGAGCTTCGTGCCGTCCGCGCTGGCGACGAGACTCTTGGTCCAGTGATGGTTGATGGGGCCGCCGGGCAGGTCGGTCAGCTTCGTGCCGGGCCCGTCGATCTTCGTTGCGCCATCGACATAGGGATAGCGCATGACGGCGTCCGTATTGGCGACATAGAAATCATGCCCGACCAGCACGACACCGAAGGGCGAGTTGAGATGGTCGAGGAAGATCGTCCGCACGTCCGGTTTGCCGTCGCCGTTCGTGTCGCGGAGCAGGGTGATGCGGTTGCCGCCCTTGGCGGCCGCGCCGGCCTGTTTCTGCACCAGTCCCATGATGATATCCTTGGGGCGGTGGATCGGCTCGGCCGGCCCGCTGCTCTCGACGATCAGCACATCGCCATTGGGGAGGACATAGGGCTGGCGCGGATGCATCAGCCCGGTGGCGAGCGGCGCGATCTTGAGTCCTGCCGCGACGGTCGGCATCTCGCCATTGGTCCAGGGCGTCGCCTTGGCAACCTTCATCGGCGGTAGCAGATATTGGTGCGGTGCCGGCAGATCGGGGTTCGCGCCGATCTGGGTGCTCGGGTCGGCGGGTGTGCCGTTGCCACAGCTTGCGAGCGCCATGGCGACGCCGGAGAGGAGGAGAAGCCGCGAAACACGCATGGCTGAAAATCCTTGATGAAGCGCGCGGGTCATTGGGCCATCCCCACGCCATCGCGGTGAACCATTCGCCAGCCCATCAGACCGGTAAAGGCGAGGATCAGGACGACGATCGCGGAGAGGGTGATGCCCAGCGGCACGACCGAGGTGTAGCCGTCGCGGCTGTGGACGAAGGCGTTCACGATCGACAGGCCGATGACCAGCGCGTTGCCGATGACATGCGGCCAGGCGGGTGGCAGCGCCCTGATCCGGCGGCTGAACAGGAAATCGATCAGCCCAGCGAGCACCGCGAAGGCAGCGAAGATCAGGCCGACGGTGATCAGCCAGATCGACATGGTTTCCCACAGCATGTCGGCGGTGAGGGCATAGACGATATCGGTGCCGAACGCCGCGACGAAGCAGCCGATCGGGATCGGCACCAGCAACATGTGGATCGGGTGCCCGCCAAGGGTGGCGGTGGGTTGTCGGGTGTCGGTCATCGCTGTTGTCCTGCGGCCGTCGGGCATGTGTCCCGAAGAGCGCTAGTACGATCCGTTACCGGTCCGGTTCCGAATACGGGGCCATCATGAAACTTAGTTTAGATTTGGGCTTTTAGCTCGGCGAGCCAGCGGGCGCGGAGTTGGCCTGGGCGGGTCGGGTAGCGTATCTCCAACAGCTCCGCGGTGACGATGCGGTCGAGGCGGAAGCTGCGGAAGCCGGCGCGGAGTTCGCACCAGGCGATGAGGACGCGGGCGCTGTGGTGATAGCCGAGCAGGGCGGGCCAGACGGTGCGCTCTGTTGGAGTTTCGTCCTGCGCGCGATAGGCCAAGTGGAGCTTGCGGCCGGCGCGGATCGCCTGGCGGAGCATCGTGGCGTCGACCGTATCCTGGGGCATGTCCCAGGCCGGAGGCGTCCGCGCGACTGGATCGTCGAGCAGCGCACGCATCTCCGCCGGCACCACCGCGGCGATCTTCGCGATCAGGTTGCGCGCGGCGGCGGCCAGGGCGGGGTCGCCATGCCCTGCCACCCATTGCGCGCCGAGCACCGCCGCCTCCACCTCTTCGGGGTTGAGCATCAGCGGCGGCAGGTCGAACCCGCTTTCGAGGACATAGCCGATGCCGGCCTCGCCCCGCACCGGCACGCGCTGCGCCATCAGCGCGGCGATGTCGCGATAGACCGAGCGTTTCGATGTCTCGAGCTCGGCCGCGATCGCATCGGCGGTGATCGGCCGGCGCTCACGGCGAAGGATCTGGACGATCTCGAACAGGCGGTCGGCGCGGCGCATGAACAAGTCCTAACGACAGGCTGCTGCCACTATGCTGGCAGCAGGGTGGCAGTAAGTCCACTCCCGCAACCAAGGGAGACCATCATGCTCAAGACCTATCATGGCAGCTGCCATTGCGGCGCCGTCACCTTCGAGGCGGATCTCGACCTCGAAGCCGGCACCGGGCGATGCAATTGCTCGATCTGCACCAAGCGCCGGGCCTGGGGCGTCAACATCAAGCCCGATGCCTTTCGTCTGATCCAGGGCAAGGACGCATTGTCCGATTATCAGTTCGGCACCTTTTCCGGCCATCACCGCTTCTGCCGGACCTGCGGATGCGCGCCGTTCGGCGACGGCCATGTCGAGGCGATCGGCGGCGACTTCGTCAGCATCGCCGTCAACTGCCTCGACGATGTGACGCCGCAGGAAATGGCCGACGCCCCGGTCACCTACGCCAATGGCCGCGAGAATCTCTGGTGGGAGAAACCCGCGGTCACTGTTTATCTATGAGGTGATTGCTGCGTCTGGCTGCTTCCCGGCGAAGGCCGGGGCCCAGTTGGGAAAGCGGAGGTAACGAAGCGCAACGGTTACCAGTATCGTCCCCCAACTGGGCCCCGGCCTTCGCCGGGGAGCCGCAGGGGATGGCCGGCCCGTCACGGGCCGGCCGTTACAGCTTGACGAAGGCCAGCGAATTATTGGGGTTCATCGGGATGATGAGCTGGTTCGCGCCCGCATCGAGGCACATGGAGGCTGCGCTCGGGATGCCGCTCGCGATCAGTTCGGCCTTCTCGCCCGGGCGGATGCGCGAGACGCCGCCATTCATCACGCTGCTCACATATTTCGTGCCGTCGGGCATGATGACGAGACCGTCATTGCCCGGCTGTACCGCATGTTCGGTCTTGAGCAGCCTGGCGGCAGGCGAAAAGGTCAGCACCGAATCGTCGCCGATATTCACCACGACGATATTGCCATCCTTGTCGATCGCCACGCCGTTGGGGCGCGACAGGGGCGCGCCTTCGAGGAAGACCGAGGTCTTGCCGTCAGGCGTGATCTTGTAGATCCGCCATGGTGTCTGTCCGTCCGCGCTGCCGGTCTGCGAGCCGTAGATCGTGCCGTCCGCCGCAATGCCGATATCGTTGAGCCAGGCCACCTCGGGGCTGGCGATCTCGCCCGCCGGTGCGCCGGTCTTCAGGTCGAACATGCGGATGACGGACGTGCGCCTGGCGCCGTCGGCCGTATCGCCGTCGCTGTCGGCGAGGTAGAGCTTGCCGCCATGCACGTCGCTGCCGAAGGGCTGGTTGAGCACCAGGCCGTTGCGCGTCGCGCCGATCCATTTCGACGTGTGCACCGATCCGTCATGATTGATCAGCGACACATAACCGTCGTTCGGCGCTTCCTTCTGCGTGCCGCCGCGGTTGACGGCCATGATGAGGTTGCGGTTCGGATCGTAACTGCAGCTTTCGGCGCTGACGATCGCGCCGTAAACCTTCACATTGGAGGTCATCGGATTGAACTTGCCGTCGGCCGTCACGCCGAGCGGGTTTCCGGCAGCGAAGGGTTGCGGGGCGGCCGGGGCGGGGGCCTGCTGAGCTAATGCCGATGTGCCGGCAAGCAGAAGGGCAACACATGACGCAGCGATAACCGTCTTCATATCCTGGTCCTCCCAGTTGAGTTTTTTTGGTCAGGCGCCGGCGTTGGTCAGTCGCTCCAGCTGTTCTTCGGTCAGGTCGAGGCCGAGCGAGCCGGCGAGTTCGTCCATCTGCGCGACGCTGGTCGCGCTGGCGATCGGGGCGGTGACGCCCGGCTGCGCCGCCAGCCAGGCAAGCGCGATCTGCGCGAGCGTCGCGCCGGTCTCGGCCGCAACCTCGTCCATCGCCGCCAGTACCGCCTTGCCTTTGCCCTCGATCAGGTCGGTCATCCGCCCGCCGCGCACGCTTTTGCCGAGATCGTCGGCAGAGCGGTATTTGCCCGTGAGGAAGCCCGAGGCGAGCCCGTAATAGGGCACCACGCCGATATCGTGGACGACGCAGAAATCCTGCAGCTCACCCTCGAACTTGTGGCGGCTGACCAGATTATATTCCGGCTGCAGCACCTGATAATGCGGCAGGCCATGCGCCTTGGCCGCGTCGTTCGCCGACTTGAGGCGGAGGGCATGGAAATTGGAGGCGCCGAGCGCGCGAATCTTGCCGGCATCGATCAGCTTGGCGAACGCGGCGAGCGCATCCTCCTGCGCGACCGAATCGTCGTCCTGATGCGCGAAATAAAGATCGATCTGCTCCACGCCGAGCCGCTTGAGCGACGCCTCGGCCGCGGCGGCGATGCGCGCGGGCGCCAGCTTCTCGCCGCCCTCGCCGGGCAGCATGCCGACCTTGGTCGCGATCTGCACCTTGTCGCGCTTGCCGCTCGTGCGCAGCCATTCGCCGATCACGCTTTCGGATTCGCCGCCCTGATGGCCGGGCACCCAGGCCGAATAGACATCGGCGGTGTCGATCATCGTACCGCCGGCCGCAACGAACGCGTCGAGCACGGCGAAGCTGGTCGCCTTGTCGGCGGTCCAGCCGAAGACGTTGCCGCCCAGCACGAGCGGGGCGATGTGGAGATCGGTCGCACCAAGGCGGCGTAATTGGGTCATTGCGGCTGTTCTCCGTTGGCGTCGTCGATCTCGTTCGCCGACACAGCGTTCATGTCGACGCTGTTGGCATCGAGCATTGCCGCTGCGTCGTTGAGGGCGCGCGCCTCTGCGGGCGTCGCCGCGCCGGGTGTGTCGTTGCCGCCACCGCAACCGGCGAGCAGCAGCACGCCGACCAACAGGATGCCGGACCTGAAATAGGCCATCCGTCTCTCCGTTCGTTCCGAGTTTTCGGCGGACCGACGGCCCACGCAATATCAATCTTGTACGGGAAACACTTCGATACAGCAGGCGCGAAGGATCCTGATCAGTCCTCGATCTCGCTGCCTGCCCGCTTCATTGCGTTGCCGGTCTTGTCGAGCGTCTTGTCGGTCGCGTTGTCGATCGTGGAGCCGGCATTGTCGATCGACGATTCGGCGGCACCCAGGGCGCGATCGGCGGCGGCGGTGGTGTCGGATGCGGCTTCGCTCATCGTCGCATTGGCGTCGGCGGCGATCGTGTCGGCCGCTTCGGCGGTCTCGTTCTGCGCCTTGGGGCTGCAGGCGGCGAGGCCGAGCGCGGCAGTCAGCGCAAGCGGGAATACAAGGAATTTCTTCATCTGTCAGGCTCCTCATGTCAGATGCACGCCGCGATCGGGCGCGTCGCGGCGAACGCTATCGAAGGGGTGGGACGCGCGCAATGTGCTTCGGTTCCGCACCTGCGTCGTTGACCTCATATAAAGATATCTTTATATCTGATCGGACGATGACCCTCGCCCTCGACATATTCCGCGCGCTCGCAGACGGTACCCGCCTGCGCATCCTCGCGCTGCTCCGCTCGATGGAGCTGTCGGTCGGCGAACTCGCACAGGTGCTCGGGCAAAGCCAGCCGCGCGTCAGCCGCCATGTGAAGATCCTCTGCGACGCCGGCCTTGCCGAGCGGCGCAAGGAGGGCAGCTGGGTGTTCGTTGCGCTGGGGGCGCCGGCAAAGGTCGATCCGTTGCTCGCCTCGCTCGATCAATGGGGCAAGCTGGAGCCCGATCACTGGACGGTCGCCGACGCGGCACGCCTGGCGGCGGTGCGCGCCGACCGCGCCTCCTCGGCGGCTGTCTGGTTCGAGGCCAATGCAGGGCAATGGGACGCGATCCGATCCCTCCATATCGCCGAGAGCGAAGTCGAGATGGCGATGTCCGCGATCCTCGGCCTTGAAGGGGAAGAGGGAGCCCCGATCGGCCAGCTCATCGACATCGGCACCGGTACGGGCCGCATGCTCGAACTGTTCGCCGGCCGCGCGAAGGCGGCGCTCGGCATCGATCGCAGCTCGGAAATGCTGCGGCTGGCCCGTGCCAAGCTCTCCGAACGCGGCCTTGCCAATATCGAGCTGCGCCAGGCCGATCTCTATGCGCTGCCGCTCGGCGATGGTGAGGCGGATGCGGCGATTCTCCATCATGTGCTCCATTTCGCGCAGCAGCCGGGCGCGGCGATCGCCGAGGCGGCGCGCGTCCTGTCCGATGGCGGGCGCCTGCTGATCGCCGATTTCGCGCCGCACGACCGCGAGGAACTGCGCACCCGCGATGCGCATACCCGCCTCGGCTTTTCCGACGAGCAGATCGCGGCCTGGTTCGATGCGGCCGGGCTCGTCCCCGCCCGCACCGAGACGCTGGAGGGCGGCGAGCTGACGGTGAAGCTCTGGCTCGCGCGCAAGGCGGCCACGCAAAAACAGGTACCGGTACGAGAGGTTAAGGCAGCATGACGACCCAGAACCCGCAAAGCGAAGCGCGCCGCGCCCAGGCGTCGCCGCTGTTCGCCGACCTCGCGGGCGACGCGCAGGTGTCGTTCGAGTTCTTCCCGCCGAAGACGCCCAAGATGGAAGAGACGCTGTGGGACGCGGTGAAGACGCTGGAGCCGCTCAATCCGCGCTTCGTCTCGGTCACCTATGGCGCCGGCGGATCGACCCGCGAGCGCACCCATGCGACGGTCGCGCGTATTCAGCGCGAGACATCGCTGGCGGCGGCGGCCCATCTGACCTGCGTCGAGGCGAGCAAGGCCGAGATCGATCAGGTCGCCGAGGAATATTGGGCGGCCGGCGTGCGGCATATCGTCGCGCTGCGTGGCGATCCCCCCGTGGCGGGCGCGAAGTTCGTCGCGCATCCGGACGGGTACGAGAATGCGGCGGCGCTGGTCGCCGGCCTCAAGAAGCTCCATCCGTTCGAGATATCGGTCGCCGCCTATCCCGAATGCCATCCGGATTCACCGGACGCGACCGCCGATGTCGACAATCTGAAGCGCAAGCTCGATGCCGGCGCGAACCGCGGTATCACCCAGTTCTTCTTTTCGCCCGAGGCGTTCTTCCGCTTTCGCGACCGCGTTGCGGCGGCGGGCATCACGGCGGAGATCGTGCCCGGCATCCTTCCCGTCTCCAACGTCGCGCAGACGCGCAAGTTCGCGGCGATGTGCGGCGCGGAGATTCCCGACTGGATGGGCAGGCTGTTCGACGGGCTCGACGATCATCCCGCCGCGCGGCAGCTCGTCGCGGCGACGATCGCGGCCGAAATGTGCCGTCGCCTCTATGCCGGCGATGTGCGCAGCTTTCATTTCTATACGCTCAACCGTGCCGAGCTGAGCTTTGCTATCTGCCATATGCTTGGTCTGCGCGCGAAGGATCGGGTGAAAATCGAAGCCGCATAAACCACCCGTCATGCCGGACGTGTTCCGGCATCCACCGTTCCGCAAAACCTGCGGCCGGTGAGTGTGCGGGACAGTGGACCCCCGGAACACGTCCGGGGTGACGAAGGAAGTGATATGACTGCACGCGAGAAACTGTTGGCCGAGGCCGCCAAGCGCATCCTGATCACGGACGGCGCGTTCGGCACCGAGATCCAGAACTGGAAGCTCCAGGAGGCCGATTATGCCGGCACCCTTGGCCTGACCCATGACCAGAAGGGTAACAACGACATCCTCGCGCTGACCAAGCCCGAGGTGCCGGAGACGATCCACCGCGCCTATTTCGAGGCCGGCGCCGACATCGCCGAGACCAACACCTTCTCCGCCAATCGTATCAGCCAGGCAGATTACGGCGCCGAGCATCTCGTGCGCGAGATCAACCTGGAGAGCGCGCAGCTTGCCCGGCGGATCGCCGACGAGTTCGAGGCGAAGGACGGCCGCCCGCGCTTCGTCGCCGGCGCTATCGGGCCGACCAACAAGACGCTGTCACTGTCGCCCGACGTCAACGATCCCGGCTATCGCGAGATCGACTTCGACTATCTGAAGGATGTGTACCGGGAGCAGATCGACGCGCTTGTGGAAGGCGGGGTCGATTTCGTGCTGATCGAGACGGTGTTCGACACGCTCAACGCCAAGGCCGGCGTGATGGCGGCGATCGAGGCGGGCGAGGCGCTCGGCCGCGACCTGCCGATCATGCTGTCCATGACCCTGACCGACCTGTCGGGCCGCAACCTGTCGGGCCATACGGTCGAGGCCTTCTGGCACGCGGTGCGCCATGCGAAGCCGGTGACGATCGGGCTCAACTGCTCGTTCGGGGCGGAGCAGCTCCGTCCGCATGTCAGGACCTTGTCGGACATCGCCGACACGCTGATCATGATCTATCCCAATGCCGGCCTGCCCAACGAGCTTGGCGCCTATGACGAGGAGCCGGCGACGACCGCAGGGCTGGTCGGCGAATGGGCGCAGGCGGGACAGGTCAATGTGCTTGGCGGCTGCTGCGGATCGACGCCGGCGCATATCAAGGCGATCGCCGACGGCGTGGCGGGCCTCGCCCCGCGCAAGCTGCCGGTGCCGCCGGTCAGGACCCGGCTCGCCGGGCTGGAGCCGATGACGATGGCTGCTTAACTCTTTTTCCCCTCCCGCTTGCGGGWGGGGGCAGGGGGTGGGCTCGCGCTCCGCCCCAGACGATATCGCCCGCGATCAGCCGGGCGCCCACCCCAAACCCCTCCCGCAAGCGGGAGGGGGGAAGAAGAAAAACATGGCCTCTGCTCCCTCCACCGCCCAGTTCGTCAATATCGGCGAGCGCACCAACGTCACCGGATCGGCCCGCTTCAAGAAGCTGATCATGGCGGGCGACTATCCGGCTGCGGTCGAGGTCGCGCTGCAGCAGGTGGAATCGGGCGCCCAGGTGCTCGACGTCAACATGGACGAGGGTCTGCTCGACGCCGAGGTGGCGATGACCACCTTCCTGAAGCTGATCGCCGCCGAGCCAGATATCGCGCGCATCCCCTTCATGATCGACAGCTCGAAATGGTCGGTGATCGAGGCGGGGCTGAAATGCGTCAGCGGCAAGCCGATCGTGAACTCGATCAGCATGAAGGAGGGCGAGGCCCAGTTCCTGTCCCAGGCGAAGAAGGTCATGCAGTACGGCGCGGCCGTCGTCGTCATGGCATTCGACGAGGTCGGTCAGGCAGATACGCAGGCGCGTAAGATCGAGATCTGCGAACGCGCCTATAACCTGCTGATGGGCATCGGCTTTCCGCCCGAGGACATCATCTTCGACCCCAACATCTTCGCGGTCGCGACGGGGATCGAGGAGCATAACAATTACGCGAACGATTTCATCGAGGCGTGCAAGGAGATCAAGGCGCGGCTGCCGCATTGCCACATCTCAGGCGGCCTTTCGAACCTGAGCTTCTCGTTCCGTGGCAACGAGCCGGTGCGCCGCGCGATGCACTCGGTGTTCCTGTACTATGCGATTCCCGCCGGGCTCGACATGGCGATCGTCAATGCCGGGCAGCTCGACGTGTACGACACGATCGATCCGGAGCTGCGCCAGGCCTGTGAGGACGTCGTCCTCAACAAGGACGACGGCGCGACCGAGCGGCTGATCGCACTCGCCGAACGCTACAAAGGCACCGACGAGGTCGCCGAGAAGCAGGCGGCCGAATGGCGCGGCTGGCCCGTCGCCAAGCGGCTCGAACATGCGCTGGTCAAGGGCATCGACGCGCATGTCGTGGAGGATACGGAGGAATGCCGTCAGCTCTTCGCCCGGCCGATCGAGGTGATCGAAGGCCCGCTGATGGACGGCATGAACGTGGTCGGCGACCTGTTCGGAACGGGCAAGATGTTCCTGCCGCAGGTGGTGAAATCGGCGCGCGTGATGAAGAAGGCGGTGGCGCATCTGCTGCCCTTCATCGAGGCGGCGAAGGAGCCCGGCGCGCGCGGCAAGGGCAAGATCATCATGGCGACCGTGAAGGGCGACGTGCATGATATCGGCAAGAACATCGTCGGCGTGGTGCTCCAGTGCAACGGCTTCGACGTGGTCGACATGGGCGTCATGGTGCCATGGTCGGCCATCCTCGCCGCCGCCAACGAGAATGACGCCGACATGATCGGCCTGTCCGGCCTGATCACCCCCTCGCTCGACGAGATGGTGACGGTCGCCGAGGAGATGAAGCGCGCCGGCATGAAGATGCCGCTGCTGATCGGTGGTGCGACGACGTCGAAGGTCCACACCGCATTGCGCATCGCGCCCGCCTATGACGGTCCGGTCGTGCATGTGCTCGACGCCAGCCGCGCGGTCGGTGTCGCATCGACCCTGGTCAGCGACACGCAGAAGGACGCCTTCGTCCTCAAGACGGCCGACGAATATGAGGCGGTGCGCGTCGCCCGTGCCGGCCGCACGCAGAGCGAGCTGGTCCCGATCGAGGTCGCTCGCAAGAATGCGTTTGTGGCTGACATGGCGCTCAAGCCGCCGACGCCGAACCAGCCCGGCGTACAGACCTTCCGCGACTGGGACCTGGCCGAGCTGCGCGAGATCATCGACTGGACGCCTTTCTTCCGCGCCTGGGAGCTTGCCGGCAATTATCCGGCGATCCTGGAGGACAAGGTCGTCGGCGAAAGCGCGACCAGCCTGTTCAACGACGCGAACGCGATGCTCGACAAGATCATCGCCGAGAAATGGCTGACCGCGCGCGCCGTGGTGGGCCTATGGCCGTGCGTCCGGCACGAGGATGATATCTTCGTCGACCCCGAGGGTGTGTGGAATCCCGAGGAGCTCGGCGGACTCGAGCATCTGGGCCTTGTCGAGAATGACGATCTCGTGCGTATCCCGATGCTGCGCCAGCAGATCGCCAAGCGCGAGGGTCGGCCGAACATGTGCCTGGCCGATTTCATCAGCCGCGACGGCGACTGGATCGGCGGCTTCGCCGTCAGCATCCATGGTATCGAGCCCCATTTGGCGCGCTTCAAGGCAGCGATCGACGATTATTCGGACATCCTGCTGAAGGCGCTGGCCGACCGCTTCGCCGAGGCGCTGGCGGAGGCGCTGCACCGCCATGTCCGGACCACGCTCTGGGGCTATGCGCCCGAAGAGCAGCTGACCAACGAAGCGCTGATCAAGGAGCAGTATCGCGGCATTCGCCCGGCGCCGGGCTATCCCGCCTGCCCGGACCACAGCGTGAAGCCGACCCTGTTCAAGCTGCTCGACGCGCATCACGCGACCGGCATTTCGCTGACGGAGAGCTTCGCGATGCTGCCGACTGCTGCGGTCTCGGGCTTTTATTTCGGCCATCCGCAGGCGGAATATTTCGGCGTGGCGCGCGTCGGTCGCGACCAGCTGGAGGAATATGCCGAACGGCGCGGCGTGGATCTGCAGACGGCGGAGCGTTGGCTGCGGCCGAACCTGGACTGACGTCTTATTCCTCCCCGAGCTTGCTCGGGGAGGATGAGGGACGGGGTAGTTAACCCTCAATTACCCTTCACAGCCCATAGCTCCCGGCGCATTTCCCGCCCGAAGGAGCAAGCCCCATGCACCGCATCATTCCGATCATCGCCCTTGTGCTGACCGTGCCGGCCGCGGCCCAGCCCGGCGGGCCCTTCACCATCGCCGAAACGGGTCAGGGCTTCGCGACGATCGACGATGCAGTCCAGTCGGTGCGCATGGGCAAGGCGACGATCCTGATCGCGCCGGGTGTCTATCATCAATGCACCGTGCAGGCGGGCGGGGTGATCACCTTCAAGGCAGTCCAGCCCGGCACCGCGATCTTCGACGGCACCACGTGCGAGGGCAAGGCGGCGTTCGTCCTGCGCGGCCAGGGATCGACGGTCGATGGCCTGGTTTTCCGCAACATGCGCGTGCCCGACGGCAATGGCGCCGGCGTGCGGACCGAGATGGGCAACCTCACCGTCACCAATTCGATGTTCATGGACAGCCAGGAAGGCATTCTCGGCGGCGAGCCGGTCGGGCAGAGGATCGTGATCGACCGATCGACCTTCACCGGCCTGGGCCAGTGCGACGAAACGCCCGATTGCGCGCATTCTATCTATCTCGCCAACAAGGGATCAGTCTCGATCACCAATTCGCGGTTCGAGCGCGGGACGGGCGGCCATTATGTGAAGCTGCGCATCCCCAACGTCTCGATCACCGACAACAGCTTCGACGATACCGGTGGGCGCAAGACCAATTACATGATCGACCTGCCGGAGGGGGCGACCGGCCTGATCACGCGCAATACCTTCGTCCAGGGCCGGCAGAAGGAGAACTGGACCGGCTTCGTGGTGGTCGCCGCCGAGGCGCGCAACTACCGCTCGGCGGGTTTGCGCGTGGAGGGCAACACGGCCAGCCTCGCACCGGGCGAGACGCGCAGCCCGGCCTTTGTCGCCGACTATAGCCATGAGCGGCTGGCGGTCGGGGCGAACAGGCTGGGTGCCGGCATCCGCATGTTCGAGACGCGCTAGCCACATCGTTACCCTCGGCCTCGTCTGGTTG
Source organism: Sphingomonas sp. P3_C6 (assembly GCF_056402595.1). NCBI lineage: Bacteria > Pseudomonadati > Pseudomonadota > Alphaproteobacteria > Sphingomonadales > Sphingomonadaceae > Sphingomonas > Sphingomonas sp. P3_C6. Next base: position 9,384 of record NZ_JBFUHB010000011.1, on the reverse strand, counting down.
TTATCCCATTGAGCGCCGCATTCTTCTTTGCCGGCGGCGGGCCCGTTGGGGACGTCGGTAAACAGGCGCTGCGCGTCCTCACGGGAGCCTTCCCAACTGGGCCCCGGCCTTCGCCGGGGAGCGTGCAGGTTGGGAAGTACAATCGCCGACAAGGTCAGCGTCACGGCGTGGCCGGAGCATAGCCTCGCAGCCTCAACCTCTCTACACCCCGTACATGCCCTATCTCTTCCTTGCCATCGCGATCGCCTCGGAGGTCTGCGCCACCTCCTTCATGAAATTGTCGGAAGGGTTCACCCGACCGGTACCGTCGATCGTCACCGCGATCGGCTATGCGGTTGCCTTTTATTTCCTCTCGCTCACCCTGAAGACGGTGCCGACGGGTATCGCCTATGCGATCTGGTCGGGCGTCGGCATCGTCCTGATCACCACGATCGCCTGGGTCTTCCAGGGGCAGAAGCTCGATGCCGCCGCGATCGCCGGCATGGCGCTGATCATCGCTGGCGTGGTGGTGATGAACGTCTTTTCGAGGGCGTCCGCGCACTGAGCGTCGCGTGACGGCGCATTCTCAGGTCGGCGTTTCGGTGCCCCCAACGTCCATGCTTCTATCGCCACACCGGATTGGACCGCAGGTCCGCCGGGTACATGGTCAGATATTGCGCCATGCGCGGACGGTCGGTGCGGTTGGGGCTCGCGCCGTGCGGCAGGTCCTGGCGCCAGATGATCAGGTCGCCTGCGCCCGCCGCGATCGGCACGGCGCTCGCGCTCAGGTCGACGGTGCGGGGATCGCCATCGCCGACGCTTTCGAGCCAGGCCTCGATGCCGTGATGGAAGCCGGGCACGAGCTGAAGCGCGCCCTGGTCGGCGCTCGTATCGGTCAGGTACAGGATGCCTTGGGTCGCGAAATGGATGGGTAGCGCCAGGCTCATGTCGAAATGCAGATACGGCCCGGGGAAGCTATAGCCGGGCCGCTCGGGCGGGTTGAAGCTCAGCCGGTCGGTGAGCGCCCAGAGATCGGCGGTGCCCCATAGCTGGGCGAACGCCTTGTGCACCCGTGGCGATTGCCGTGGCGCGTCCATCGCGGGATCCTGGAAATGCTGGACCATGATCCCATTGGGGCGGCGTTCGTACCAGGTCTCGCGATCGTCCGGCGTGGCGTTCACCTGGCGCCATAGCAGGTCTTCGGTCGCCCTGGCTTGGTCGGCGGTGATCGCCTGGCGCAGGATGACGAAGCCATGCTCGTCCCAATGCGCCAGATCTTCGGCGTCGAGCACGTCCGGGGCCTCATCGATCGCCTTTAGCCGGCGTGCGACCTCGTCCGGCGGCGGCGCTCCGTCGAGCCAGGCATGAAAGCGCGCGACCTTCACCGGATCCGGCTCCCCGGCCGTATCGGTGATCCATGCCTGGAACGTCGGGAAGTCGGGTTGCGTATTGCCCAGATATTGCAGCGTCTGTTCGAGGCCGAGGCCCAGCACGTCGAGCAACGGGCGCAACGCCGATGCCCGGCTCGGTTGCATCCGCGACCGGAAGGTGTGGCGCGCCCAGAAATCTTCCAGCCCGCGGATATGGGACGGGAGACCCGGAACGGGGGCGAGCGCGGCGGCGGAAGCAGTCATGGTGCCGCCAGCATCGAACAGCGCCGCCGCCTCGTCAATTGCCAGACGCAACCGTCACGGGCAGGTCGTGCCCGTTCCCGCATCGAGATCGAGGCAGCGGCCGTCCGGCTTCGGCGTCGAGACCGGCAGGCCGATCAGGCCGGCCAGCGTCGGCATGATATCGACCGTCTCGACCGACAGCGGCTGCTCGAAGCCGACCATGCCCTTGCGCCAGAACAGGATCGGCACGCGGCGGTCATAATCCCAGAAGCTGCCATGAGTCGCGACGCTGCTCCTGGTCGGATCGGCGATCGGCGTGATGCGCGGCTTCATCGCGACCACGATGTCGCCGGAGCGTAGCGCATAATAGGAGGCGCGGGCGCGCTCGATCAGCGTCCAGGTTTCGGGCGGGCCGCTCGGCGCCGGCGTTGCGGCGATGTCGCCGGCGGCGAAGGCGGCCATGACCTGCGGATGGGCGCGGATGCGGGCCAGCGCTTCCTTCAGCACGGCCGTATGCTGCGCCTTCGTCAGCACCGGGTCGATCCAGATATCGCCCGATCCGGGATCACCATAGAGCAGCGAGCCGGTGACATTGAGGTTCAGTTTAGCGATGATGTCCTTGCCGATGGCGGCGGGGGTGAAGGCCTTGTCGATGCGCGCTGCCTCGGGGACGGCATGGTCGCGATTGCGCTCGGGCAGGTCGTGGCCGCCATGGTCGGCGGTCAGCACCACGGCATAATCGACGCCGGTCTTGTCGAGCACGTCGAAGAAGGAGCCGAGCGAACGATCGAGATTGGCGAGCTGGATGCACATCTCGCTGCCCTCGGTGCCATAGCCATGGCCGACATAGTCGGTGGCGGAGGCGCCGACCGCGATCAGATCGGTGGTGCTGCCCTGGCCGAGCTTCATGTCCTGGACCATGCCGGCCGCGAGGGCGAGGATCGAAGCGTCGAAGGCGGGCGAGGCGCGGAACTTGTTCGCGTCGCCGGCGGCACGCTCGAAGCGGCCGCTGCCGACGGTCTTGCCGCCGCCGACCGGGATGGCGCGGTCATGCGGCACGCAGAAATCGGGCTCGTCCAGCGGGCCCTGCGCCTGGGCGAGCAGGGCCGTGACGGTGGTGTTGGTGCGCGTGACCACGGCAGGCGTGGCGCGGCCGGCATAGGAGACGAAGGCCTTGCCGTCCCACCACCAGAGCTCGTCGACCTTGTGGCCGCCCATCATCACGGCGGCGCGATCCTTGCCTGCGACGGAGACGATGCGGGCCGCCGGGTTCGCTGCCTTCATCCGCTCGCCGAGCGTGGGGACGAGCAGATGCTTGTCCGACACGGTGTATTTGGACGAGGTGCTGCCGGGAACGCTCTCGTCCTCGGCGCAATAGACCTGCTTGTCGGCGCGCGGTGTCTTCAGGTCGGTCCAGTTATTGGCGATGATGCCGGTATGTTCGGGCCGGAAGCCGGTAAGGATGGTGGAATGGCCGGGGCAGGTCTCGGTCGCGGCATGGCTCTGATACCCCGAGGGGAAGACCGCGCCGTCGAGCAGGCGCCTGAAGCCGCCGGTGAAGCGGTTGCGATATTCGGCGAACAGATCCGCGGAGAACTGGTCGACCGAGATGGCGACGATCAGCTTCGGTGGCGCTTGTGGGGCGGTTGCGGGTGCGGGTGTTGGGACGGGTGCTGGGGGCGGCGCTTCCTGGGCGGGGAGAGGCGCCGCGATCGCGATGGCGACCAGGGTGGCGATGGATGCCAATCTTTTCACGTACTGATTCTCCGCGCTCAGGTGCAATGCACCGCGCCCGCCGCTATGGGCGAGTGCAGGATTGCCGACAAGGATGGTCGATGCGCGCGTTGGGTTACCTGATTGTGACGTTTATGGCCGTGGTGGCCGCAGTTTCGGGCATTCCGGCGGCGGCCTTTGCCGAAGGCCCCGGGGCGCTCGGCAAGGGGCCGCACCTGGCGATGCGGCTCGTTGCGGAAACCGCGACGCCGGCTGCAGGCCAGGATGTGACCATTGCGCTCGAGTCCCGGCCTGAACCGGGCTGGCATGGCTATTGGCAGAATCCGGGGGATGCCGGATTTCCCGCGACCCTGAAATGGACGCTGCCCAAGGACGTCACCGTCGGCGAGCCGGCCTATCCGGTGCCGGGCATGCTGCTGATGGCCGGGCTGATGAACTATGTGTTCGAAGCGCCTTATGCCCCGCTGGTGACTCTGAAGGTGCCGGCCGGGCTGCCGGCGGGCACGGCGTTGCCGGTGAAACTGCACGCGCAGTATCTCGTGTGCACCAAGACGCTGTGCGTGCCGGAGGAGGCCGACCTGTCGGTCGACCTGACCGTGGGCGACGGCGCCGTGCCCGCGGCCAGTCGTGCGCAGTTCGATGCCTGGCGCCGGGCCATCCCGAAGCCGCTCGACGCGAAGGGCAGCTTCCAGAAGGACGGCACGCAGATCAGGATCGCCGTGCCCTATCCGTCGGGCGCGCCGCTGGCGGATGCCTATTTCTTCCCGATCACCACTGGCCTGGTCGATTACGCCGCCGAGCAGAAGATGTCGCGCGACGGCGATCGGGTCGTGGTCGAGACCAAGGCGGGGACGGGCGGCACCGGGCCGCTGGTCGGCGTGCTGCGGATCGCGCCGGGGCAGGGGCTGATGGTGACGGCCGTCGCCGGGACGGTGGCTGCGGGCGCATCGTCGTCGGCGGGTGCCCCGGACGGCGTGTTGATGGCGACCCTGATCGCCTTTGCCGGCGCCATGCTCGGCGGGCTGGTCCTCAATATCATGCCCTGCGTCTTCCCGATCCTCAGCCTCAAGGCGCTGAGCCTCGCGCGTGGTCATCTCGACGAACGGTCCGCGCGGCATGAGGCGCTGGCCTATACGGCGGGCGTGGTGGCGGTCTGTGTTGCGCTGGGCGGGGCGATCCTCGCGCTTCGCGCCGGTGGTAGCGCGGTCGGCTGGGCGTTCCAGCTGCAGGATCCGCGCGCGATCATTGTGTTGCTGCTGCTGACGGTGGCGCTGGCGCTCAACCTGGGCGGGCTGTTCGAGATTCCGACGCCGCAGTTCGTCAACCGGGCGGGCGGCGCGGGCGGGGCCTTCGCCACCGGCGCGCTCGCCGCGTTCATCGCGACGCCCTGCGCGGGGCCGTTCATGGGTGCTGCGCTCGGTGCCGCGCTCGTGCTGCCGTGGCCGGCCGCGCTGGCGATCTACGCCGGCCTTGGTCTAGGCTTCGCACTGCCGTTTCTCGCGCTCGGTTTCGTGCCGGCGCTGCGCAAGCGCATGCCCAAGCCTGGCGCCTGGATGGATGTATTCCGGCGCTTCCTCTCGATCCCGATGTGGCTGACCGCCATCGCCCTTGTCTGGGTGCTCGGTCGCCAGACCGGTGTCGACGGCATGACCCAGGGTCTGCTGGTCACGCTTGGAGCCGCAATCGTCCTGTGGGTGGCTGGGCGTCGCCAGCACCGAGGGCTCAGTTTCGGCGTTGTCGCCGTCATCGCCCTGATCGCCCTGGTTGCCGGCGGAATCTGGCTCGCGGCGACGGCGCACCGTCCCCAGGCCGTCCAGGCGCAGACGGCGGGTGGGGCCGAACCGTTCAGCGAGACGCGGCTCGCGACGCTCCGCAGCGAGGGCAAGCCGGTCTTCGCCTATTTCACCGCCGACTGGTGCCTGACCTGCAAGGTCAATGAAAAGGTCGCGATCGAGACCGAGGCGACTCAGTCCGCCTTTGCTGCGCACAAGGTCGCGACGATGGTCGGCGACTGGACTGATGGCGATCCGGTGCTCGGCCGTTTCATCCAGGCGCATAATCGTGCCGGCGTGCCGCTCTACCTGTATTACGCCCCCGGCGCCGCCGAGCCGCAGGTGTTGCCGCAGGTTCTCACACCCGGGATGCTGGCTGCGCTGGGTTCCTGAACGCTTATCGTCGCTGCGTAAAAACGCCCCTTGTGCGCCGCAGCAAAACGTCGCAGCATGGAACCAGGCGGTTGATGGGGGCTTTACCGTTTCTATGGGGACACGACGCGCGTTTGACGAGATCATGGGGCGGAGCGGCTCTACCACGCCGCGACCGGAACTCGCCGCGCTGGGTACCTGGCTTGACGAAACGCCCGACGCGGAACTGCGCCGCCGCCAGCAATCGGCGGAAGCGACGTTCCGTCAGCTCGGCATCACCTTTGCGGTCTATGGGGACAGCGACGCGTCGGAACGGATCATCCCGTTCGACATCGTCCCGCGCATCTTCCTTGCCGACGAATGGGCGCGCCTGTCCGAAGGGTTGGTGCAGCGCGTGGAGGCGATCAACGCCTTTCTCGACGACATCTATGGCGAACGGAAGATCCTCAAGGCAGGTGTCCTTCCCGAGGACCTGATCTTCGGCAATCCGCAATTCCGGCCAGAGATCGCGGGCATGCGGCCGCCGCACGGCATCTGGGCGCATATTTGCGGCATCGACCTGGTGCGCACCGGCCCGGACGAGTTCTTCGTGCTCGAAGACAATGCCCGCACCCCCTCGGGCGTCAGCTACATGCTCGAGAATCGCGAGGCGATGCTGCGCCTCTGCCCCGAGCTGTTCCGCGAGTTCCGTGTGGCGGCGGTCGATTCCTATCCCGATCGGCTGCACGAAACGATGAAGTCGGTCGCGCCGCACGGCAGCGGCCAGAACCCGGTGTGCGTCGTGCTCACGCCCGGCCATTATAATTCCGCCTATTACGAACACAGTTTCCTCGCGGATTCGATGGGGATCGAACTGGTCGAGGCGGCCGATCTGGTGGTCGACGACGACATCGTCTGGATGCGCACCATCGCCGGGCGGGTGAAGGTCGACGTGATCTATCGCCGCATCGACGACGATTACCTCGATCCCCTCGTGTTCCGCCCGGATTCGATGCTCGGCGTACCCGGGCTGATCGCGGCCTATGCGGCGGGTAACGTCGCGCTGCTCAACGCGCCCGGCAACGGCATCGCCGACGACAAGGCTATCTATAGCTATATGCCGGAGATCGTCCGCTTCTATTCGGGCGCTGAGCCCAAGCTGCCCAATGTCGAGACCTGGCGCTGCCGCGAGCCGCAGGCGCTGAAGTACGTGCTCGATAATCTTGAAAAGGTCGTGGTGAAGCTGGTCGATGGCTCGGGTGGTTACGGCATGCTGGTCGGGCCGACCGCGACCAAGGCCGAGATCGAAACGTTCCGCGCCGCGCTGATTGCCGAGCCGCACCGCTACATCGCGCAGCCGACACTCGCGCTGTCGACCGTGCCGACGCTCAATGATTCCGGCCTTGCGCCGCGCCACGTCGATTTTCGGCCCTTCGTGCTGACCGGGTCCAAGGGCATCCAGGTGGTCCCCGGCGGCCTGACCCGCGTGGCGCTCAAGGAGGGCTCGCTGGTGGTGAATTCGTCGCAGGGCGGCGGGACAAAGGATAGTTTCGTCCTGATGGACGGTGGGAATACGCCGATACAAACCCAGACCCTGGGCGGCATGACTCAGGGGCAGACGTCGTGAGGGCCGTGACGCCGTTCGTCCCCGCCATGGGCAGGGGGGCCAGCGAAGCTGGTGGTGGGGGGCTCTCACAAGCGCTTCGCCTGTGGCCCGCCCCCTCCACCATCCTGCGGATGGTCCCCCTCCCCGTGCCGGGGAGGATTTAGATGCTCTCGCGCACCGCCTCATCCCTCTACTGGCTTGGTCGATACATCGAACGCGCCGACTTCATCGCGCGTCTCGTCGAGGCGACCGTCCGCCTCGATGTGCTGTCCTCACGTCCGGCAGGTGAAGCTGCCTGGGCCAGCGCGCTGGCGGTCACCGAGACCGACGAGACCTTCCGCGCCACCGGCGAGACCATGAGCCAGCAGCATGTCGCGCGGTTCCTCACGCTCGACGGCAGCCATCCCGGGTCGATCGTCCGCTGCCTCGACATGGCGCGCAACAATGCCCGCGCCGTGCGCACGGCACTGACCCGCGAGGCCTGGACGGCGATCAACCGCGCCTGGCTGATCTTCCACAGCCGCTCCAGCCCCGGCGGCGCCACCGCGACGCTGGGCCTGGTCGATGCGGTGAAGACCGAAGCGCGCGGGTTCGAGGGTGCGATCCACCGCATGCTGCGCAACCAGACCACCTGGTTCATCCGGCTTGGCCAGGCGGTCGAGCGCGCGGACAATACGGCGCGCCTGCTCGACGTGAAATACCATTTGTTACTGCCCGAGGGCGAGCAGATCGGCGGCGTGGTCGATCGCGACCAATGGACCACGATCCTGCAGACCGTGTCGGCGGTGACCGCCTATCGCTGGCTCTATTCGGAAGGGCTGCGACCGGCGAACGTGATCGATCTGCTGATTTCCCGCGCCGAACTGCCGCGCAGCCTTGCCGCATCGGCCGAGGAGACGCTTGAGATCCTCAACCTGCTCGCCAAGCGCACCGGCCTGCATGGCGAGGCGGACCGCATGGCCCGCATGCGCCAGCAACGCCTGGCCAAGACCCGTTCGGGCGAAGTCATCGCCAGCGGGCTGCACCAATATCTCCAGGCCTTCAATGCCGAGAATGATCTCCTCCACGAGGCGATCGGCCGGCAGTTCAAGTTCAGCTGATGCGGCTGACGATAGATCACCGCACGACCTATCGCTTCTCGGTTCCGCAGGGCCGTGTCACCCAACTTCTCCGCCTCACGCCAAGCGGCACCGACGGCCAGGCGGTCGCGAGTTGGGGTATCCATGTCGATTGTGACGCCCGGATGCGCCATGGCCGCGACGGTTTCGGCAACCGCACGACGATGCTCTATGTCGAGGGGCCGATCGACAGTATCGAGATCGAGGTGTCCGGAGAGGTGCTGACCAACGGCAGCGACGGCATCCTCCACGGCTCGGTCGAACCCTTGCCGCCCGCCGTTTTCCTCCGCTCGACGCCGCTTACCGAAACGAGCGACGCGCTGGCCGGCTTCGCTGCGGAAGCAGCCTCGACGGCGCGGGATCCGGTCGAACGGCTGCACGCGCTGAACATCGCCTTCAACAAACGCTTCGCGCTCGATCGCGGCCGCCCGGTGTCGGGACGAAGCGCCGCGGAGGCGTTCGATCTCAAGGCGGCGACGCCGCGCGATTTCGCCCAGATGTTCGTCACCGCCGCGCGTGGGCTTGGCGTCCCGGCGCGCTACACCTCGGGATACAGCGCCGTATGCCGCTTCGGCGATTCCCCGCCTGCGCCGCATGGCTGGGCCGAAGCCTGGGTGGAGCGCCTTGGCTGGGTCGCGTTCGACCCCTGCACCGGCCTTTCGGCCGATGTGGCCTATGCCCGCATCGCTGTCGCGCTGGACTCGGCCGGTGCCGCGCCGGTCGCGGGATCGCGGATGGGCGAGGGGCATGAAGAGCTGGACGTCGATCTGCACGTCGAAAGAACCAACCGGCAGGACTGAGCCACTTGAAGCCCTCCTTTTTCGGAGGCTGGACGTGCCGCGTTAAATTCGAGCCGGCAGGCCATGTGTCCTTTCTGTTCCCCGGCGAAGGCCCTAGGACGTTCACACATCTTGCGGTTCGGTGTTCGATCTGATTCCCTTGAGGGGTTTGATCGGAGGGCGAGTGATGAAGTCAGGGCTGGGCTGTTTTGGGGACCTGCGCCTTCAAAAAGGGGGGCGTTTTTGCTGGGTCGGTTGGTGGGCACCGGCGCGGCGCGGGTACGGGTACGCTCGCTTGGTGGGAGCCGTGCTGGAGAGATGCGGATTACGCGTTTTTTGCGCAACGCGCGCGTGACGTCGTCGGAGATGATCGGGTCGGCACGCGAGGGTACGCAGGAGAGGGTTTCTGGTCGGCGCATCCTTGCCATCCAG